>CANQEV010000037.1 GCA_947595925.1 uncultured Acetatifactor sp.
TCGGAGGTGGAGAATATGTTATTTACGCAGTTCAACATGGAGGACGCTCTGGCGGTGAGGTATGAGGAAGGCGTGGAGGACGGGATCGCAAAAGGGGAGTGCCTGAATATGATCCGCCTGATCCAGCGGAAACTTCAGAAAGGAAAGACACCAGAGGAAATTGCGGAAAATCTGGGGGAATCGCTGGAGCATGTGAAACAGATCTGCGAAGCTATCGGGCGCTGTGGCACGGAAGATGCGGAAGCGATTTATCAGTTCCTGCAGGACTGTCAGAGTGAATAAAAGAAATCTGCTCCCTGGGCAATGGCCTGCTTCGTCACCGCACCGCACAGGCCGCGAGCAATAAAATAGTACCTGAGTTTTTAGCCCGATATTAGGGGCAAATGAGTGAAAAATGGATCGAGAAGCAGAAAGCGGGGCTTTCTGCCGGGAATGTTAAGAAAGAGAGGTTCACCGATGACCGGTGGGCCTCCTTTTTTGTAAAAAATCCGCAGTCTTCATAAATTCTCCACCAATTTCAAAAAACGCAAACGGCATAATTTTTCCACAAACTTCCCAAACTGCTAACGGATCAATTTCCAAAAACTTTCCACAAACTTCAAAAAAGCTTGACAAGCAGTCACGGGGGGGGTATATTGGTTATGATTTTTTCACCAAAGGAACGGAGGAGAATGAGAATGAAAACGAAAAAGAACCTGTGGGTAGCGGCGGCCGTCCTGTCTGCGGCAATGTTGCTGGGCGGCTGCGGCGGAAGCGAACCGACGAAGGAAGTCGGGGAGATGGAGAAGATCGAAACGACGGAAGGAACGGAGAAAACGGAGGGAGCCGAGAAAGTCGAAACCGGGGAGACGGAGACACAGACACAACCGGAAGAAACCAAGGAGGCAGAGCAGGAAAGCGTGGGTATTCGCGCCGCTGCTCCCTATGTTTTTTCGGAGGGTTATGCCTGGGTTCAGCTGGAAGATGCAAACCAGATGGCGTTGGTGGACACGGACGGGAAGATCCGGCTCATACTGGATGAGACGGATGTATCTGCTAAAGTGAGCCCTGTTTATGATGGCGCATTTGCGGTGTGGTCTTCCTATGGATATGCTATTTACAGTACGGCGGGTGAGCTGCTCGCCTCCAGCGATGACGGGGACGATTCCACAGATTTCAGGCTGCGTGGGGCCGCCGGCGGCAGTTACTGGATCGAGAAGACGACTGCCACTATTTCGGAGCGCAGCACAGTGCAGTACCTCATCGATAAGAATGGAAACAAGCTGATAGACGAGTTTGCCCTTGATAGCCACCAGCGCGTCCTGGCCGGCGATGGAAAACTTCTTGATATCGGCAATTTGGAGTATTCTTCTACGTCGTATTCTTCTGCGTCGCTGACAGAGGTGCTGGATGTGCTGGATGCGCGGTTCAAGTTTCTCGGTATAGAAGCGAGGTACCTTCCACCAGATGTTTCAGATTGGCAAGAGTTTTCTTGCGGTAATGTCTTATTAATGAATGAGGCTGATGAGGTTTTGGTTGATTCAAAATTGTATGTTAAAATTTTCTATGACATCTATGACGATCACGCTGAATTAAAAAGCAACGGGAGATGGGTTGACAAGAACGGGGATCTGGTAACAGTAATGCCCGAAGGCCTCCCCCTTAGCTGTACAGCAGGCGATTTCAAGGGCGGATTTGCGCCGATCTGGGGGCGGGGAATGGATAATAAATTATATGTTACCGTGATAGATAAGACGGGCAGTCTTGTCTATGAACTGGTGGACGCTGATGTGGAAAAAGTGCAGCGAATTTGGTTCCGGGATGGCGTGATCGCCTTTGAAGGCCGGGATGCAAGTGGGGAAATGACATACCATTTGATAGACAAAGACGGAACGCTCTTAGATGCTTCGGGGGATATTTCGGCGTTTACGGGAAGCATCACGGCAGCTGATTCTATCCCTTACAATTTTACCTATGATGACTCCTCCTATGTTAGAGAGTGTTTCACGATCAATGAAGGTTTCAAGTGCATAGATGGCGTCTTTAGCAGACTGGACGGCACGCCTTTCGACCAGGCGGTGATCGATGACAGCACGGTCCATATACAGTTTACTCAGGGTTATAAAAAATAAAGACAGTTGAAAGCTGTGTAAAGCTTTGCATAGACCTTTAGACCTGTCTTCGGATGTGCTGCATGTCTGTTGTATGTCAAGACTGGTACAGGAGAATGACATTTCTGATCTTAAAGAGAGGCATCTGCCCCGGATATCGGGTAGGTGCCTTTCTTATGTGTGCGGGGTAAGAGGCTTATGGACTATCCAGAGGAATCCGCAGAAGGCGGCGTCTCTCTTACATGTGCAGGGCAAGGGGCTGGAAGGCCGCTTTGAATGGATCGGTTAGAAATGTAACGGATGATAAATAGGTTAAAAATTTATAAATTTAATGAAAAGGCTTTACAAGATTTTGGGGCCTTTGCTATAATCAGCATGTCTTTGAAATCAAATTTCTTTTCCGCGGTTCCGCGGCGCTTTTCAAGACTATTTTAATTATTATACAGGAGGAGTCTGCCTATGTCAGAAGAAAGAACAAATGTCAATTCCAACCGCGAGGTAAAATCGGATGTGTTTACCACGCTTTTCAGCGAACCGGAGAACGCGGCAAAGCTTTATACGGCGCTTTCCGGCGTGGAGACCTCCCCGGGGGAGATCGAGATCACGACCCTGAAGGGCGTGTTGTTTCTGCCCCCGGAAGAAACCTTAAAACTTTCAGACGCATATCTTGAAAAAGCAGACAAACCAATGTTAGAATTGACAGTAAAGATGATCAACATCAACCTCCCGGTGAACCATAAGATTTTGCGGGAATGTATGCCCCTGTATGAGTATTCCTGGTTCATGCAAAAAATCCGGACATATCTGGAGAAGGAAAAGAGCCGGGACGAGGCGGTTACCCTGGCAATCCGGGACTGCATCCAGGAGGGGATCTTTGCGGACTTTGTGAAGAAGCACGGATCGGAGGTGGAGAATATGTTATTTACGCAGTTCAACATGGAGGACGCTCTGGCGGTGAGGTATGAGGAAGGCGTGGAGGACGGAATCGAGCGTGGAAGGGCCGAAGGAAGAATGGTGGGCGTGGCCGAGGGAAGTACGATCAAGCTTATTCAGCAGATTCAGAAAAAACTCCAAAAAGGTCTGACGACGGAGGAAATTGCGGAAGATCTGGAGGAACCGCTGGAGAAGGTTTTGGGCGTCCTGAAAGCCATAGAAAATTCCGGGACGGAAGATCCCGGGGAAATCTATAAACTTTTGGAAGCTGATAGATAACGGAGAGGAGATTCTGTTTCAGGTCTGGTCTGTAACGGGAAAAAGACGGGGAATAATGAAAACCGGATCATGCGAAGATGCAGATCCGGTTTTTCAGTTGTTTTGTAAAAATCAGTTTTATCGTGTATAATATAGGCGGCTGGAAGAAATCTGATCATCAGAAAAACGGGAGGGAAATTATGAAGACTTATACTTCGACATTTGCGGTAAAAGGGGAGGATCTGAACCATCACGGGACGCTGTTCGGCGCCCGGGCCGCCGCCTGGTTTGTGGAGGCGGGCATGATCGCCGCTGCGAAGGAGCATGGAAAGCTGAACGAGATCGTGATGCGCAATATCCTGGATATGAGTTTTCAAAAGCCGGTGGAGAACGGGACTCTGCTGGATTTCCAGGCGCGAGTGGTCTACGCCGGAAGCACCAGTCTCGTAGTGGGAGTGGCGGCTAAAAACGCTTTCACCGGGGAAAAATATATCGAAGGTTATATCGCTTATGTCACTGTGGAATCCGGCATGGGCGGGAAAAAGCCCCACGGGATCGTATTGGACGGGACGACGGACCAGGAGGAACTGGCGCAGAGGGAGCAGGCGGCAAAGCTGCTCCGGGACAGGAAGCAGGGACGGTAAAAATGTCGGCCGAACTGACAGGCAAGTAAAAGCCTTGTGTAAATCCGGCTCTTAAGGTACAATAGGATATAGGTATATTTGTTAGAAGAGAGAGGGAGAACTATGCCCACCACATACGCGCATTACAGACTCGGCACAGAGGTGCGGGAAAAAGTATCTCCGGAGGCGGGAGAGGTCATCAAGGAGCATCTGGAACTCTTTCATTACGGAGTGCACGGGCCGGATCTTCTGTTTTACTATCAGGCGCTCCGCAGGAACCCGGTGAACGAAGAGGGATATCGGCTCCACCAGCTTCCCGGGGAATATTTTTTCAGCAGGGCGGCGGAACTTCTCAGAGAGGAAAAGGAAGGCGGGGACCTGGAGGCTTCTTATGCGTATCTCTACGGTTTCCTCTGTCACTTCGCCCTGGATGTCTGTTGTCACGGCTATATTCAGGAAAAGATGGACGCCAGCGGGGTCACGCACTCTGAGGTCGAGGCGGAGCTGGACCGGGAACTCCTGGTGATGGATGGAAAAGATCCGGTTCGGCAGAAGCTGACGGGACATCTGAAACCCTCCAAAGAGGGGGCAAGGGTGATCAGCCGGTTCTTTGAGGGCATCGGGGAAGCGAAGATCTATCAGGCCATGAAAGACATGGTCCGGTATCTGAATCTTCTGGTGCTGCCCGGCAGGGAAAAACGCGGGATTGTGCTGCGGATCTTAAAAATTTCGGGACATTACGAGAGCAAGCACGGACTCATCATCAATTATGAAAAGAATCCGGCCTGCGCGGACAGCACGGAAAAGCTGATCAGGCTGTATCAAAAGGCGGCGGAACTTGCGGTTGAGCTGATCGACGGGTTCCCGGCGGTTGTCAGGGGGGAGGCGGAGCTGCCGGAGATCTTCCGGTATAATTTTGGCTCGCGGCTGCCGGGGACGGAGGAAGTTTACGACGCGGACCGAAATGGTTAAGTTTTCCCGCCGGCGGGGTTCAGGCTCCGGCGTGGCACCGGGGAAGGGGGCTTAGGAGGCGTAGGACAATGGCCGGAAAATATGACGATTTATTGAATCTGCCCCATCATCAGTCGGATCGCCGCCCTCACATGACGATCCACGACCGGGCGGCGCAGTTCTCGCCCTTTGCCGCTTTGACGGGGCATAAGGAAATGATCGAGGAGGAAGAGCGCCAGACGGAGCGCTTCCGGGAAATGGATGAAGGCCAAATGTCGATCCTGGACGGGAAACTGCAGATCCTCCAGGAAAACCGGAGTGCAAGGCCCGAGGTCCGGATCCGTTATTTTGTGCCGGATGAGAGGAAAGAAGGGGGCGCGTACCGGGAGACTGCCGGGAGATTTCAAAAGCTGGATGAAGGAAAGAGACAGATTGTTCTGGAAGACGGGACTGCGATTTATATAGAAGGGATATGGGATATTCAATCGGAGCTGTTTGAGGGTCTGGAACAGGATTAGGGAGCCTGAAACGGATTCAGGGCAAGGAGCGGCGGAACGGATTCAGGTCAAGGAGCGAAAAGAACGGATTCAGGGCCAGGAGCGAAAGGAACAGGAGGGACTTATGGAAGAAGATCGGATAAACGATGGAGCGGACAAAATGGAAGAGGAGGCAATGCTGGATGTGACACCGGATCTGGGGGAACCCACGCCGGAGGAGCTGGAGGCAGAAAAAAAGGCGCAGCGCCAGGAGAAAATGCGGGAAACCGTCCGAAAGGTCAAGGCGTTTCTCCTGGAAAACAAGGATGTTCTGATCCTGGCAGGGCAGCTGGCGCTGGTGACCATCGTCTGTGTGACGAGCATCCGGAACGAGCTGACGCCGGCCTGTTGTAAAAAGAAAAAGAAGCGGAAAAAGAGGTAGGCATGGAACGGTCTTACATTGCCATTGATCTGAAATCCTTTTATGCGTCGGTGGAATGTGTGGAGCGGGGGTTAAATCCCCTGAAGACCAACCTGGTGGTGGCGGATCCCAGCCGGACGGAGAAGACGATCTGTCTCGCGGTGTCCCCTTCGTTAAAGGCCTATGGGATCCCCGGCAGGGCAAGGCTTTTTGAAGTGATCCAGCGGGTGCGGGAGGTGAACCGGGCGAGGAAGCCGGGAGAGCCGGAGCTGACTTTTCTCACAGCGCCGCCCCGGATGGCCCTGTACCTGGATTACAGCGCCAGGATCTACCGGGTTTATCTGCGGTATATTGCGCCGGAGGATATCCATGTCTATTCTATCGACGAGGTCTTTCTGGATGCGACGGCGTACCTGCACACCTATAAGATGACCGCCCGGGAGCTGGCAAAGCAGATGATCCGGGAGGTTTACCGGGAGACGGGGATCACCGCCACGGCGGGGATCGGCACGAACCTTTATCTGTGCAAAGTGGCTATGGATATCGTGGCGAAGCATGTGGAGGCGGATGAGGACGGCGTGCGCATTGCGGAGCTGGACGAGAGGACATACCGGGAACTGCTCTGGGACCACAGGCCTCTGACGGACTTCTGGCGGGTGGGAAGGGGATACGCGAGGAAACTGGAGCAGAACGGACTGTTTACCATGGGAGATATCGCCCGCTGCAGTCTGGGGAAAGACAATGAATTTTACAACGAAGACCTCTTGTACCGGCTGTTCGGGATCAATGCGGAGCTTCTGATCGATCACGCCTGGGGATGGGAGCCGGTGACCGTCGCCGACATCAGAGCCTATAAGCCGGAAAACAATTCCCTGTGCTCGGGGCAGGTGCTTCAGTCCCCTTACGACTTTCAGAAAGCCCGGCTTGTGGTGCGGGAGATGACGGAGCTTCTGGTTCTGGACCTTGTGGGGAAGGGGCTGGTCACGGATCAGATCGTCCTGACCCTGGGCTATGATGTGGAAAACCTGAAAGATCCGGAGAGGCGCAGGAACTATCACGGGGAGGTCACGGTGGACCGCTATGGCCGGGAAGTGCCGAAACACGCCCATGGGACGGCGAACCTGGGGAAGCATACTTCCTCGACAAAGGAGATCCTGGACAAGACCCTGGAGCTCTTTGACCGGATCGCCGCGCCGGAACTTCTGGTGCGCCGTCTGAATGTGACGGCGAATCATTTATTAGAAGAAAAGGAACTGGAAAAGCAGCCCGCCTTTGAACAGTTGGAGCTTTTCCGGGATTTTGGTATGGATCGGGACGGCGCGGCGCGGGAGAATGAGAAGGCGCTTCGCGAGCGGGAGAAAAAGATGCAGCAGGCAATCCTGGATATCCAGTCCAAGTACGGCAGGAACGCGGTCCTGAAGGGCGCGGATCTCACGGAAGGCGCGACGACGCGTGAGCGGAATCTTCAAATTGGAGGGCATAAGGCCTGAAGAGAACAAAGGGTTCTGAGATAGGAACAAGGCAGGGAAAAGGAAGGAACAAGAAAAAAAGAGAAACAAAGCGGGGCACAGAAGGAACAAAGCAGGCGCAAAGAAGAAACAAAAGAAGGAACAAAGAAGGAACAAAGAAAGAGCAAAGAAGGAACAAAGAAGGAACAAAACAGAAAAAGGGAAAGAACATAGAAGGATCAAGGAAAGATCAAAGAAGGAGCAAAGAGAGGGAAAACTTATGCAGAAAAACGACAGTATTTCCATACCCGTGGTCTTAAAGGTCGGCAAGGGCGTCCTGGGGTGTATCGGGTCAATCTTAAAGGAGGAAGAGCTCTCGGAAGTGGCGCTCTTTTTTGGAAACGGGCTGATCGACCTGTTCGGCGGACAGGTGATGGCGTCTATGAAAGAGGCCGGGGTCACGATCCTGGAATACCAGGAGCTGGACACTGTGGCGATGGAGGATATCATCTCCCTTGCCTTCTCCATCTCCAACAAGGCCAAGGCCGTGGTCTCCATCGGCGGCGGAAAGGTGATCGACGCGGGAAAATATATGGCTTTCCTTCGGGGACTTCCTTTCATCAGCGTTCCCACCAGCAGCTCCAGCGACGGTTTTTCCAGCGCCAGCGCGTCCCTCCTTGTGGACGGAAAGAGGACTTCCGTGCCGGCCAGGCTGGCCTACGGGATCTTAGTGGATACGGATGTGATCCGCACGGCGCCGGTGAAATTCATCTACTCCGGCATCGGGGACATGGCGGCGAAGATCACCGCCCTCTACGACTGGGTGTTTGAGGCGCAGCATGGTGCCTGTGTTTTGAACGATTTCGCGGTGATGGTGGCGAAGAAGGCGGTGAACAGCTTTGTGCGGACTCCTTACGAGAGCATTCAGGACGAGGTCTTCCTGAAAGAACTTCTGGATTCCCTCGCCATGAGCGGCATCGCCAATGAGATCGCCGGCAGCAGCGCGCCCACCAGCGGCAGCGAGCACCTGATCTCCCACGCGCTGGATAAGTTCCTAGAAGAGCCCCAGCTGCACGGCATCCAGGTTGGGATCGCCACCTATATCATGGCCAAGGTGCAGGATCACCGCTATGTGAGGATCCACAAGGTGTTTACGGACACGGGCTTCTGGGACTATGTGGAGACCCTTCAGATGAAACAGAGCGATTTCATCAAGGCCATCGATATGGCACCCTCCATCAAGCCTCACCGCCATGTGTACCTTCACGAGGAGCAGTACCGGGAGGCGGCAAAGAAGCTGGTTCTGGAGGACGAGGTTCTTCAGAGGGTGCTTGTGAAGGACTGCTGAGCGCGCGGCGAAAGCCCGGCCGGGAATCCGCTGATATTGAGTATGACCTTCAGCGGCAAAAGTAAAAAAGTCGGCAAGACCCAAAATAAGAAGCTGGCAAGACCCAAAAAAGAAGTTTGCAAGACCCCAAAAAAGAAGCTGGCAAGACCCAAAATAAAGGAACTGTATGGCAAAGCGATGATAAAGGAAAACGGACTGGACTTCAAGGGTACAGGGCAAAAAATTATGCATGGGTTTTGTCAAATATTCGGTGGAATAGAAAGAATTCTTGTGATATAATCATAAATATGTCTCAAATGCGGGCCTGAAAATCAGGAAAAACAGGCGGCCTGCAGGCAGAAAGTCTAAGTGGGATGAGACGAGAAAAAGTGAGTGAAAGGATTTCGACATGATCAACGGACATAAGATCGTTGCACTCTGCATGGCGAGGATCCATGATGAGGACAGCTATAAATTTATAGAGCGTCTGAGCAATATGCTGGTCAGTCGGGGGCACAGGCTCTTTGTTTACAGCACGAATTCCGACCTGTTCCAGCGTACGCCCAGCGACGTCGCCCAGAAGGCGGTCTATGAACTGATCCCCTACGACCTGGTGGACGTTGTCGCGATCATGGAGGAAAAGATCAACGATAAATCCGTAGTGGAGGATATCATCCGCCGTGCCAGGAACGCGGGAAAGCCGGTGATCACGGTGGGCAACGCCTACGAGGGCTGCGGCAATATCCAGTTCGCCTATGAAAAGGGCTTTGAAAAAGTTGTAAAGCATGTGATCGTGGAACACGGACTCCTGGATCTGCACCTGATCGCCGGTATGCCGAACAATAGCTTTTCGGATGATCGGATCGCGGTCTTTCGCCGGGTGCTGGAAGAGAACGGCGGCGTCTTCCGGGAGGACATGGTGAGTTACGGCTATTTCTGGTCGGGGCCGACGAAAGAAGTGGTGGAAAAACTGGTGCGGGAAAAGAGAGTTCCCCGGGGGATCATCTGCTGCAATGACATCATGGCAGTCACCACCTGCACGACGTTAAAGAAGTTTGGGTATTCCGTGCCAAGGGACGTTCTGGTGACGGGTTTTGACGGGATTGACGAGATTCAGTATTCCGAACCGCCGATCACTTCCTGCCAGTGCCGCTTCGAGGATATCGCGGACCAGCTGGCGGAGTGCGTGGACCAGGATTACAGTACCTACCCGCAGATGCGGATCAAGATTTCGCCTTTCCTGATCCGGTCGGAGTCCTGCGGATGCATGAAGGGGATGCACGCCAACGCCTGCGAGCAGCTCACGGAGCTCAACAACCGTTTCTTTTTGTACCAGGATGATGAATATGCCCTGACGGAGCTGTCCGCCAGGATACAGACCAGCAAGACGATGGAGGAAGCCTCCGCCTGCCTGAACTCTCATTATCAGGTGAATGAACTGTGCATTCTCCTGCGGCGGGAGATGACGGACGATACAAGAAATCCCCTGGAGCCTTTGATCGGAGATCCCTTTGGCGACAATCTGATTGTGTTCTTTGACGCGGATGACCAGGAAAATTTTAAGCCCTACGATATGAAGAGGCAGGAAATCATTCCGAAACTGGCGGAGAGGGTGGAGAAACCGTACCCCCTGATCTTTTCGGTAATCAACTTCCTGATGATCCCCATGGGATATGTGTGCTTTTATTTCTGGGGGTTGGATAAAATGCGGCTGGGAAAGATCCCGCAGGTCGTCAGCGTCTTAAACAACGCTCTGGGAAGCCTTCGAAACGTGCGCTATCAGCAGAACCTGAACCGCCGGATCGAGAATATGTATAAAGTGGACGCTCTGACGAATCTCTACAACCGAAACAGTTTTTACCAGGCTTTTAACCAGCTGAAGGAAAAATATGAGAGCGAGGGAATCTCCCCGGAGCTCACCATCATCTTTGCGGATGTGGACGGCCTGAAACAGATCAACGATCAATACGGGCATACGGAGGGAGACGTGGCGATCCGGATCGCCGCCAGGGCCCTGCGCGCCGCCTGCCCGGAGAACGCGCTGTGCGTGCGCTTCGGCGGGGACGAGATGATCGCCGTGACGGATGAGGAATGCGAGGAGGGCGAGATCCGCCGGCGCTTTGAACAATACATTCAGGAGAGGAATCAGGAGCTGAACAAGCCCTACAATATCTCCGCCAGCTTAGGCGTGTTCACCGCGAAGCAGGCCAGGGAACTGGATTTTGAGGCATTGATGAAGGAAGCGGACGAGGCGATGTACCAGGAGAAACGGGCGAAGAAGGCCGCCGCGGCCAAGCGGTAAGAAATGCCGCCGAAAGGCGCGGGCACGGCAGAGACGACATAAATTTTAAGTGAGGGTAAAGTCGAAAAGTTCCCGAGCCGATAAAAGCAGGGAGACAGTGAGGAGTATGGCATGAGCAAGATCTTGGACTGGAAAAAATATCTGGATAAGGCTGTGGAAGCCGTGGCGGAGGGCGTTGTCCTCGTAGAAAACCGGAACGGGGTCCTGCCGCTGGACAGGGAGCAGGAGGTCGCCGTGTTCGGGCGGATCCAGCTGAACTATTATAAGAGCGGCACCGGCTCCGGGGGCATGGTGAACGTATCCCGGGTCATCGGTATTCCCGACGGCCTTATGGAGCGGGGAGCGAAGCTGGATCAGGAGCTCCTGGAAACCTATAAGAGCTGGGTGGAGAAGAATCCCTTCGATCAGGGGGCGAGCTGGGGCGGGGAGCCCTGGTCCCAGAAGGAAATGCCCCTGGAGGAAGATCTGGTAAAGCGGGTTGCGGGCCGGTGCGGGACCGCGGTGGTGGTGATCGGACGCACCGCCGGGGAGGAGATGGACAACTCCGAGACCGCGGGCTCTTATCTGCTGACGCCGGGAGAGGAGGACATGCTGCGGATCACCAGGAAGTATTTTAAGAGACAGGTGGTCGTGCTGAACGTTGCCGCTGTCCTGGACATGGGCTTTGTGGATACCTATTCTCCCGACGCGGTGCTGTACGCCTGGCAGGGCGGCATGACCGGCGGCCTGGGCACGGCGGATGTGCTTCTGGGCAATGTCAGTCCCTCCGGAAAGCTGACGGACACCATAGCCTATCACCTGAAGGATTACCCCTCCTATTCCAATTTTGGGGATTCGAAGAAAGCGTTTTACTGTGAAGATATCTATGTGGGTTACCGCTATTTTGAAACTTTTCAGAAAGACGCAGTGCGGTATCCCTTCGGCTACGGCCTGTCCTACACGGAGTTTTCCTATCGGGACGCGAAGATAACCTGGGATCAGGCCGCCGGAGAATGTCGGGCGGAGGTGACGGTGAAAAACTGCGGCGCTTTCCCGGGAAAAGAGACTGCGCAGGTCTATTGCCAGGCCCCTCAGGGGAAGCTGGGAAAACCGGCGCGGGTGCTCTGCGGATTCGGAAAGACGAAGACGCTGCAGCCCGGGGAGGAGGAGACGCTTGTGATCGAGATCCCCGTGGACAGCTTTGCCTCCTACGACGACAGCGGCGTTACGGGACATCCCTACGCATATCTTTTCGAGGCGGGGGACTATTATTTTCATATCGGCAGGAATGTGCGGGATACCATGGTTCCCGCTATCGTAAAGTTGGAGGAAACGCTGGTCCTGCGTCAGGTTTCGTCCGCCCTGGCTCCCGTGCAGCCCTTTGACCGGCTGGTGAACCGGGACGACGCGGCGGTCTATGAGCCGGTGCCCCTGTCGGAGCCGGGAGAGGCGGAGCGGAGGCTTCGGTCCCTGCCGGAGGAGATCCCATACACGGGAGATCTGGGAATCCGGCTGGCGGATGTGGCGTCCGGAGAACATACCATGAAAGAATTTATCGGACAGCTCTCGGACGAGGATCTGTCCTGCATCATTCGCGGCGAGGGCATGGGAAGCCCGAAGGTGACGGCCGGGACCGCGGCGGCCTTCGGCGGCGTTTCCGATCATCTGATGGAGCTGGGGATTCCCTGCGGGTGCTGTTCCGACGGTCCCTCCGGAATGCGGCTGGACTGCGGTGACAAGGCTTTCAGCCTTCCCGGCGGCACCATGCTGGCCTGCACCTGGAACCGGGAGCTCCTGCAGGAACTCTTTGGCTATACGGGCCTGGAGATGAGCGCCAGCCGCGTGGACTGCCTTCTGGGGCCCGGTATGAATATTCACCGTCACCCTCTGAACGGCAGGAACTTTGAGTATTTTTCCGAGGATCCCTTCCTCACCGGAGAGATGGCCGCGGCGCAGCTCAAAGGTCTGCACAGCGCGGGCGTCACGGGAACGATCAAACATTTCTGCGGCAATAATCAGGAGACAGGGCGTCACACCATAGATTCCGTGATCTCGGAGAGGGCGCTGCGGGAAATTTACTTAAAGGGTTTTGAGATCGCCGTGAAGAAAGGCCGGGCCGTGACGATCATGACCACTTATGGCAGTGTGAACGGCCTCTGGACGGCGGGGAGTTTTGACCTGACGACCACGATCCTGAGACGGGAGTGGGGCTTTGAAGGCTTTGCCATGACGGACTGGTGGGCGAATATCAACCGTAGGGGACAGGAGCCGGATAAGAGTGATTTTGCGGCTATGGCCATGGCCCAGAATGATGTCTACATGGTGTGCGCCGACGGCCAGAACCACGAGGACAACACGCTGGAATCCCTTCGGAAGGGAGAGCTTCACCGGGCGGAACTGCAGCGCAATGCAGGGAATATCCTGAATATGCTGCTCCACACCCATGCCATGGAAAGACTCCTGGGAACGGAGGAGAAAGTGGAGATCATTGGCCGGGAGGACGACGGACTGGAGGGCCAGGGAGAGGTTCCCTGCTATGTCCTGGACGGCAGCCTGGAGGTGGATCTCAGCGGCGTAGAGGCAGCCAGGGGCGTAAGCTACAGCTTTATCCTGGATGTGAAGAAACTTGTGCGGTACGAATTTACCCTGACCGCCTCCTCGGACGCGGGGGAACTGGCGCAGATACCGATTACGGTGTTCTGCATGGGGACGGCATCCGGCACCTTTACCTTTAACGGCACAGGAGGCAGACCCGTCAGCTTTTCGGGAGATACCTACCTGTTTTCCCGTTACACTACGGTCCGCCTGTACTTTGCCCAGGGCGGTCTGGACTTAAAGACCATAAGCTTCCGGTGCATCGGAGAGGAATAAAAAGACTTCCCGGGGCCTAGACAGAAAACGGTTGGGGAAAGAACCGGGCGGTTCCGGCGGAGACAGAGGAAACAACGGCAGGGCGGCAAAGGAAAGAGAGCCGTCCGGGGGCCACGGGAAAAAAGATGCAGCCGCGGGCGGCAGGAGAAGGAAAAAACGGTTTGTGCCGCCGGCTTTTGGCGGCGAAAAGGAGAAAAATGGAAGAAGAAAAGCAGGAATTTTACGCAAAGGCAAGGAAAGATCTGTCCGCGGTGGGACTCACCATGGTGATCGGGACGGTGCTCTTTATAGGGGTACAGTATCTTGCGGCGCTGCTCTATCGACTGGCGCTGGGAGATGCCGACGGCAATCTCAACATCGTGATCCTGGTGGAGCTGATCCCCACCTACCTGTTTGCCATGCCCTTGACGATCTTTCTCATGAAAAAACTGCCGGGGGTGACGATTCCCAGACGCCGGATGAGCGTGCTCCAGTTTTTGGGATCTGTCGCCTGCGTGTTCGGCGTGATGATCACCTGCAATATCGTGGGCCTGCTTCTCACGGCGGGGATCGGGCAATTAGTCGGGAAACCGGTACAGAACCAGGCCGTGGATCTGATCACAGGTCTGAATCCAATGGTGAGCCTGGTTATCGTTTCCATTGCGGCCCCTGTTTTTGAGGAACTGATCTTCCGGAAGATGATCGTGACGAGAACCCTGCGGTACGGGGAGGGCGTGGCCATTTTCCTGTCCGGATTCATGTTTGGGCTCTTTCACGGAAATCTGAACCAGTTTATGTACGCTTTTGGCCTGGGGATGTTCCTGGCGTTTCTCTATATTCGGACCGGGGATATCCGGGTGACCATCGGCCTGCACATGATCGTGAATTTCACCAGCAGCGTATTGGGATCCCTCGTGCTGAAAAACCTATATACCCCGGAGATGCTGGAGGCGATGGAAAACGGCAATACCTCGGCGATGACGGGGTATATGCTGGGACATATGGGCGCTTTCCTGCTTGCCCTTGGATATATGGTCCTGGAGTACGGGCTGGCGCTTCTGGGAATTATTCTCCTGATCGTCTTCCATAAGAAGTTCGCCCTGCGGCCCATGAAGCAGCCTATTGAAAAAGGAAAGAGGCTGTCGGTGATCTTTGGAAATATCGGGATCCCCTTATTCTGCGGGATCTGGATCGTGATGATCGTGCTGCAGCTCCTGGGACTGCGGTAGGGAAACGGGAGGCTTGACATGTATACATTTGACAGCAGAATACGGTTCAGCGAGACAGACAGCGATAGGAAACTTTCACTGCTGGGCCTTTTGAATTACTTCCAGGACTGCAGTACCTTTCAGGCGGAAGCGGTGGGAATGGGGCTTGGCTACATGCTGGAACGGAAGCTTGCCTGGGTGCTGAGCTCCTGGCAGATCACGGCGGATAGATACCCGGAATTGGGGGAGACGGTGACCATTGGGACCATACCGTACCGGATCCGCGGCTTTATAGGCTGCCGGAATTTTTTTATGCGGGATTCGGAGGGACGATATCTGGCGAAAGCCAACAGCATCTGGGCGCTGATCGATCTGACGAGCGGGAAGCCGGTGGCGGTTCCTCCGGAGATGTACGAGGCGTACAGGCCGGAAGAACCTCTTGAGATGGAATATGCGGACAGGAAGATCGTGATGCCTGCGGGGGGCAGGCAGCAGGATGGCATAACCATAGGCCCCCATCATTTAGATGCAAACCGCCATGTGAACAATGGGCAGTATGTGGCGATAGCGGAGGACTGTCTGGACCGGGGGCATGGCCAGGTGCGCCAGCTCCGGGTAGAGTATAAGAAACAGGCGTTTCTAGGTGACATCCTTTACCCGTACCTTGTGGAGAACGAGGATGTGACATTTGTGTCACTTCAGGACGGAGATGGGAAAGTTTATGCGGCGGTGGAGTTCGATACCGCGGCCCGGCCGGAGAGTACGATATCCGGCTGACGAAAGAAAGAGAGCGGCAGAATGAGTTTGCGTTTAGGAGAAAAACAGGATCTTGTCATAGTGAAGCGGGTGGAATTCGGCGTTTATCTGGCGGAGACCATGGAACAACGGGAGGAGAGAGTCCTTCTTCCGGCAAAGCAGGTCCCGGAGGGCGCAAAGATAGGGGATGCGTTGACGGTTTTTCTGTACCGGGATTCCGAGGACCGTCTGATCGCGACCACGCGTGAACCCAAACTGATGATGGGAGAGACGGCGCTGTTGACAGTGGCCCAGGTGGGAAAGATTGGCGCTTTCCTGGACTGGGGGCTGGAAAAAGATCTCTTCCTGCCTTTTAAGCAGCAGAGGGGGAAGGTTAGCGTCGGGGACCAGGTCCTTGTGGCCCTGTATGTGGATAAGAGTGACCGCCTGTGCGCTACCATGAATGTGTATCGGAATCTCCGGTCGGACAGTCCATACAAAAAAGACGACCGCGTCAACGGCAGAGTGTATGAGCTCAGCGATAATTTTGGCGCTTTTGTAGCAGTTGATGACCGATATTCCGCATTGATACCGAAGAAAGAACTTTACGGGGAAGTGGAACTGGGGAAGGTTCTCACTGCAAGGGTGGTGAAGCTGCAGGAAGACGGGCGTCTGGAGCTCAGTATTCGGGAGAAACCGGCGCAGCAGATCGAGAAGGATGCGGAAAAGATTCTGAAGCTTTTGGACAGCTATGAGGGATCTCTTCCATTCACGGATAAAGCGCCGCCCGAGGTGATCACGCATGAGACTGGCATGAGCAAAAATGAGTTTAAGCGGGCGGTGGGACGTCTTCTAAAGGAAGGAAAAATCCTCATCGGAGAAAAGAATATTCGCATACGCTAGAATTTTTTGACATAATTATGGGAGGGGGACATGGTAATTGCTGCGCCGTGCAAATCACGGCCTCTGCTGTCTGCAGGGGACGGCCGGCGGAATTTTTATGTAACCTGACAAACGGCATTTAAGGAACACTTGAGATGAAAGACTGGAAAAGTATTGTTAAAACTGCTGGAAAATATTTCTTGATTTATGCTTTGGTCATTATTTATATGGAAATTGTCCTGAGGTGTCATATCTCAGAAGGCATTACAAGAGGCTTTTGGTTCTTCCTCTGTTTCGTCCCGGCGCAGGCGTTGTTTTTGACTGCGCTCAACGGGTTTTTCAGAGGAAGGAAAAATATCATTGTATCTACGGTTTTACTGGCTCTTTTGGGAGCGTACTACATAGCGCAGCTGGTGTATTATAATAATTTCGGCTCTCTCTTCTCCGCCTCCCAGATGGGAATGGGAGCAGAGGCGGTGGAAAATTTCGGCTGGACGCTGGGGGAGGCAATCAAAAAGAGTTTTTGGGGTATCTTGTTGCTTCTGCTTCCCGCCCTAGCGGCAGGGATCTGCGGGGGCCTGCGCCGCTGGAATCCGGGGAAGATCTCGATCCGGCCAAGGCTTTTGCTTCTGATCCTCTCAGTCCTTGTGTGGATTCTCGGCGGACAGTCGACCCGTCTGGGCGGCACAGGCCGTCAGTCCGCTTACAGCATTTATCGTGATCCGTTGTCCCCTACGGATATTACGGCGTCCCGGCTGGGTGCCCTGACTTCCACGGTTCTGGAGATAACTTCCGCTCACTTAGGATTTTTTTCGGCAAGAGTGGAAGCTCTCGAGACCGTGGACACCAGTATTATAACAAATATGGAAAACACGGAGACGGACGAAAGCCAGGAACCGGAAGAATCCGGTGAACCCTCACAGTCCCAGAGCGTCCCTTCGGAAGATACGGAGTCCGGAAACCCGGAGAGTTCCGGTGATGAGAGCAGCGGGGATGAACCGGAGGAGCCCTTGCCCCAGCAGAAGCCCCATATTTATGAGGAGATCGACTTGAAACAGATTGCGGAGCAGGAGGTGGACGATGAAGAACTCCGGGAACTGGCCTTGTATCTGGACAGCCGGGGGGCCTCGGAAACCAACGAGTACACAGGAATGTTTGAGGGATACAACCTGATCTATATCTGCGCGGAATCCTTCTGGACCTATGCCATGGACGAAAATGTGACGCCTACCCTGGCAGAGATGGCGAACCACGGGATTATTCTGGAAAATTATTACAACAGTTTTAAAAATACTACGACCAACGGGGAGTTTGCTTTTGATACGAGCCTCTGGCCCGACTTTTCCCGAAAAGCGGACGCGGGGACGGATGTGGGGAGCTTCTCTCAGTCGGCCTCCTGCTATATGCCCATGGGGCTGGGGGATCTCTTTGCGGAAATGGGGGTCGAGCCTCACGCGTTCCATAACTACTATGGAAAGTATTACCGCCGAATCCTCTCCTGGCCGAACCTGGGCTATGAGTGTAAATTTTACAAGGATGGCATGGATTTCACCAGTTCCTGGCCGGCATCGGATCTGGAACTCATGGAGCAGTCGGTGGACGATTACATTGACGAGGAACCGTTCCACGCCTATTATATGACCTTCAGCGGTCATGGCCCCTACTATAACAATAATGCGATCTGCCAGAAGAACATTGGCTTTGTGAAAGAGACAATGGGAGAGGGGCACAGCCAGGAGGTATATGGATACCTGGCGGGGAACCGGGAACTGGATAAGGCGATGGAGTATCTGCTGCAGCGCCTGGAAGAGGCGGGGAAACTGGACAAAACCGTGATCGTGATCGCGGGGGACCACTATCCCTATAATCTTTCCCAGAATGCCGCCAATGAGCTGGTCGGCCATGAACTGGACAGAAATTTTGAGATGTATCAATCCACCTGCATCATTTACAACGCCGGGATGGAAGAAAACATTGTCACGGACACATACTGCTGTAATGTGGACATTCTTCCGACGATTCTCAACCTGTTCGGGATAGAGTACGATTCACGGTTTATGATGGGTCGGGATATCTTTTCCGATTCGATTCATAAGGCGGTGATCTACAATAAGAGCTTTCTCACGGACCTTGTCCGCTACAACAGTCAGAATGGGGAGGCCGTGTGGTCCGATCTGGCAGAAGGGTACAGCGATGAGATGAAGGAAGCCTATCTGAATACGATGATCGAACTGGTGAATTCCGAGTATTACGCGTCCATGCAGATCCTGGATCTCAACTATTTTGAGTATATCTGGCACCAGAGCGGCCTGATGTCGGATGAAGAGTTGGAAGCGGAGCAGCAGCGGGCCCAGGAGGTGGAGGAACGGAACGAGAGCTATGACTGAGTTCCCGGCACATCGCATAAATCTCCTATTGTGAACGATTTCCTTTAGGATGTCAAGGGGCACGAAGGCATATTCCTCCAGGAGGTTCATTTCTAATCCGGTGTCGGAAGTCTGGCGGAAACGGTGGATGTAGTTTCCGGGGAATTTATGAAATTCCGCAGGGCTGGATTCGTACAAAACAATGGTATAAACAGGGCGCAGGTTTCGGTAATTCATGCGCTGTTTGACGGCGGCAGCCTGGTCGTGTTTCTGTATCGCTGTCGCTTTTTTGTGTCTTAAATCTTGGAATCCCAAGCTTTCCTCCGGCGCACAGGGCCACCTGAATAAAATAGTGCCTTTATTGAATATCAATAAATATTATCGAAAATCGATAAAAATATATTGACAATCAATTTGCACTATGCTATATTGGGTACAAGAAAGAAACCGAGGAAAAACCGAGGAACTGGAAATAACCGGAAATAACTGAAAATTATTAGGAAAAATTAGTAAGTTGAGTATGGAAAGCATCGTAAGGCTCGAAAGAAACCACGGACCCGGAACGATCGCGGGAAATCGTATTCCGGCACGTCGTTCGGGAATCCGCGGAGTCCGCTTCGGCGGGCGGGAGGTAGTGCTTTGAAGGAAAAAAAGATTTTGACGATGGGGACAAAGTATCTTCTGGATTTTATGTTCTACGGGGGGATTTTGGTGACGCTCTCCCTCCCCTGGAGCATCCGCTGGATCGAGAAGCAGCTTCCCTATATGGTGGGCCATTATGAGGAAACGGTGATTATCTATTTTGTGCTGGGCGTATCGGCGGTTGTGCTGATCCGGGAACTGCGCAGGATCTTCAAGACCGTACTGGCGGAGGATTGTTTTGTCCAGGAAAACGTGGTGAGCCTGCGGAAGATGGGGAACTGGAGCTTTTTTATCGCCCT
Source organism: uncultured Acetatifactor sp. (assembly GCA_947595925.1). Classification (GTDB taxonomy): domain Bacteria; phylum Bacillota; class Clostridia; order Lachnospirales; family Lachnospiraceae; genus Acetatifactor. The sequence goes on from CANQEV010000037.1 coordinate 19,791, forward strand.
GATGTCCGTGGTGCGCAGCGTGGTCTATATGACCGTGGCCATGGGCGTGGTGATCCTGGTGTTTGTGATCGCGGGGCTTTTCAGCAAGGTGTTGGCCTGTGTGTTCGAGGAAGCGGTGCGCTACAAGGAGGAAAACGACCTCACCGTATAGCGCAGGAGTGGTCCGAAGCGAGGAAAAATTTGGAGGAAGACAGCGGTATCCCGCCCGGAACATGTAAAAAGATCCGGAAGCGGGAGAAACTTCACGGGGGCGGATGTTTTGCGGCGGAGACGGCTGTTATGCAAGAGGGAGCTCCCGGGAAAGAGGACGATGCTATGAGTATTGTTGTGAATCTGGATGTGATGATGGCGAAGCGAAAGAAGGGGCTGACGGAGCTGGCGGGCGAGGTGGACCTCACCCTGGCGAATCTCTCCATCTTAAAGAACAATAAGGCAAAAGCGGTGCGGTTTACGACGCTGGACGCGATCTGTAAGGCGTTGGACTGCCAGCCGGGGGATATCCTGGAATATGTGGAGGATGTGGATCCGCCGGAGCCGGGGGAAACCCGGGAGGAAGCCTCAAAAGACCCATAGGTTTCTTTTTTGTACCCAAAATTAGGAGAAAAATGACATACATGTCATTAAATTAAGGGGGAGTCGTAAGGGAGAGAACAGGAACGACAGCGCGAAAAAACACTGCCGGAGGAGACGGCAATGTACGCGATCGTACAGAACAGGCGTGGCGAAAGGAGAGTGGGAACATGAGCGATAATGCAGAAAAAATATGGTCGGAGAGAAACGGCAGCAGGAGCGATAGCATAGAACAGGTGTGGCCGAAGGAGAGTGAAACCATGAGTGAAAAATCGGAAAAGTCTTTATGGGATGAAAAAGGGATCTGGATAGAACCGGAGGATATTGAAAAACAGGAAGAAAAGGGGAAGCTGGACACTGAGGAAAAGGCGGAAAAATCTGAAGGGGCGGAAAAGACGGAAATGACGGAAAAATCTGAAGGGACGGAAAAGGCGGAAAATGACGGAACTTCTGGCGGGGAAACGCCCCAGAAACCCGTAAAATTCCGTGATCACTTCGGTTTTTTCGGCCCGGCAACCGCGCTGTACGCGCTGTTTTACGCATTTTGTATGTATAAAAACGGGTCGGGTATCACCTTCCCTTTCTTTCTGGCAGGCAGCATCTTCTATTTCTGCTCTTCTATGAAAAGACTCGGTATTACCTTGAAAAAAGGGAGCGTCTTTTACATGGCGGTTATGATGCTGCTTGCGATATCGACTTTCTGCACCGATGACGGGCGGATCATCGCGCTGAATAAGACGGGGATCTTTCTTTTGATGGTAAGCTTTCTGTTAAATCAGTTCCTCCGCACGGAAAAGTGGAGGCTGGGGAAGTATTTTTCCGCGATCCTGACGCTGCTTTTTTATTCCCTGGGAGAGCTGCCGGAGGTCTGGCTGGACGCGGCGGCGTACTTAAAGGAGCGTAAGGGCAAAGGGGGGCGCAGAGTGGGCTATGTGTTCCTGGGACTGTTGATCACGGCCCCGATCTTCCTGGTGGTGCTGGCGCTCTTGAGCAGTGCGGACGCCGTGTTCCGCCTGTGGACGGACAGACTGTTCTCCGTACTCATGCCCGGAAACCTGTTCGGCGTTCTGTTGAGGATCGCGCTCTGGTATTTTGGCGTGTATATGGTCCTGTCCGCGCTGTATAAGAAGACGGTCCGGGAGGAGGTAAAGGACCGGCGGAACGGGGAGCCGCTACTGGCGATCACCGTTACGGGGATGTTGTCCCTGATGTATCTGGTTTTCAGCGGGATCCAGATCGTCTATCTCTTTCTGGGCAATATGCAGCTGCCGGAGGGCTATACTTACGCGAAATACGCGAGGGAGGGATTCTTTCAGCTCCTGGCGGTGGGCGTCATCAATCTGATCATCGTGCTCGTCTGCATGGCATTTTTTCGAAAGAACAGTCTTCTGAAAGGAATACTGACAGTTATGTCACTGTGCACATTCATCATGATCGCGTCCAGCGCCCTGCGGATGATCATCTATATCCGCTATTACTATCTGACTTTCCTGCGGATCATGGTGCTTTGGGCGCTGGCGACGCTGTTTCTTCTGTTCGCGGGCGTGGTGGTCAGCATCTATCGGGAGGAGTTCCCGTTGTTCCGCTATGGTGTGACTGTCGTGTCGGTTTTGTATCTGGCACTGTCCTTTGCACATCCGGACTATTGGATCGCCAAAGTCAATGTGGCCAATGCGCCCCAGTCCATGGAACAGGCCCAGCGCTACTGGCAGGGAGATCTGCAGAATGCGGAATGGGAGGTCTCGGAGGACGATTTCTTCCAGACGTCAGAACCCTATCAGGATTACCGATATCTGGCGGGGCTTTCCGCGGATGCGGCACCGGTGCTGCTTCCCTATATGGAGCGGCTGGGTTACGATTTTCGGGTGTTGAACAGTACCGGCGGCGCTTCGGAGAGGAAAGCGGGGAGTGAGAGGACGGTGTCCGAAGACTATTGGGACGCGGTGCGGCGCTGCAGCGAAGATGCGGTCCAGGGAAGAGGTAACCCGGCGGGCTTTGGATACTTCTATCTGGAATCTCTGCAGGACTGCATAAACGACATGAGCGTCAGAAAATTTAACATTTCCAGATATCTGGCGGTACGAATAGCGCGGAACCTAATATCCTGATGCAATGTTATCGAGGAATGGGACGGCGCGGGCAAGACAAAAGTTTGTAAAGGCTCTGTGTTTGTCCCTTTTCGGCATGGTGGTTTCGTGTAAGGTCTAGCTTGATTTAGCAGACACTACAGTAAATGTGTTGAGAGAAAGAGTTTGATAGAAGGAGTTTGAGAGAAGGAGGATAAAGTGATCATGAACGGTAAAGTGATGGTGAACAGAAAAGCAATAATGAAAAGGATGGTTTCCTTATTTGCCCTCGGCATCTTACTTGCTTTCGGGATGTGCGCTTGTACCCAGCAAGACTTAGAGGATATGACTACTGGAGAAGGAGATGGGTATGTATCCATAGTATGGGGTGACAAGACCTATGTACCATACGGCGCATTAGCCGGTTATGGTGAGCGTGGAAAGCAAATCGGAATCGTAGATGGGGACAAGGACGACAGAGTTTATGAATTAAAAGGGTATTCGTCTGACGAATGGATTGTAAATTCGGTTCCTTACGACGCCGCTATGCTGCTCCGGGAAATAAATGTCACCGCTATCCCTGACGGCTGGCAGTCGGAATACGAATGGAACCAATAAGAGAACATGCTGAAAGATGATGTATGGTATCGGAAGGTGTCGAAAAGAGCATGTCGAAAGAAGATGTAAAGCGTTGTACAGCTCCGGAAAGAAAAATAGATGGACGAGCGGCGGGAAATTTGGTATGATATAGGAGGATTTTTGTAAGGCTTTTGAGAAGAGTGGCTTTGGGAAAGGTCGGATCATGGATTTTAGCGGTTTGGTTTTTCTCTTGAAATTTTTACCGTTGTTCCTATTGTTTTATTATGTGGCTCCCGGCAGGGCGAAGAATATCGTCCTGCTCTTAGGGAGTCTGTGTTTTTATGCCTGGAGCGGCCCGGTGTGCGTGGGGCTGGCGGCGCTGAGCGCGGTCGTGAATTACCTTTTTGGGCGGTTTATGGAGGATTATAAGGGGAGGAAAGAGGGAAGGATTCTGCTTGCGGTCTCCGTCGGGCTGAATTTTGGCGCCCTCTTTTTGTTCGGCTATGCGGATCTTTTGACCGGCATGATAAACGCTCTGCTGAAGACGCATCTTCCGGCGCTGGGTCTTTCCATGCCCGTGGGGTGTACGGTCTATACCCTGCAGGCGGTCTCCTATCTCACGGACATCTATCGGGGAAAGGAAAAGGCGGGTAAGAATATCCTGGATTTTGGGGCGTATCTTCTGATGTTTCCCCAGAGCGTCGCGGGTCCCATTGTCCGTTATCAGGAGATAGAGGAAGGGTTGAAACAAAAAGGGGCGGATCTCCACAGGATCAGTCTCGGCGCACAGAGAGCCTGCATAGGTCTGGCAAAGAAGGTGATCCTTGCCGATGGCGCCGGGAGGCTCTGGCAGGAGGTCGCCGGGGCTGACTTCCAGAGGATGAGCACGGCCACCGCCTGGCTGGGGATGCTGGCGTTTGGCTTTCGGATCTATTTTTACTTGTCGGGGTACTCGGATATTGCCATCGGGCTGGCGGCCTGTCTGGGATTTTCTTTCCCGGAAAACTTCCGCCATCCCTTCGCCGCGGTTTCGGTCCGGGATTTCTGGCACAGATGGCAGATCACCCTGGGAAAGTGGGTGCGGGATTATGTGTATCTCCCCCTGGGAGGGAGCGGTAAGGGACTGCTCCGCCAGGCGGGGAATATGGCGGTGGCGTGGGCATTGACAGGACTTTGGTATGGGGCGGACTGGACCTTTGCCCTGTGGGGGCTGTGGTGCGGGGCGTTCCTGCTCCTGGAGAAGCTGTTTTTGGGCAGGATCCTGAAAGCGGCGCCGAAGGTGGTGGGATGGCTCTATACCATAGTGGTGATGGCGCTTGGGGGGACTCTGTTCGCCCTGGACGATCTCACCCAGGTACGGACATACCTGCTGGCTATGGTCGGAGGGAATGGAGGTTCGCTTGTGGACGCCCGGTTCTTTTATCTGGGATTGGAGTATCTTCCGATCCTTGTCCTGAGCCTGATTGCCTCCGCGCCTTTTGCAGCGGCGCTGGCCAAAAAGCTGAGGGAGGGACGGACCGGGGCGGCCATGGCGTTCTGGCGCTTTGGAGAAAAGGTGATCCCGGGACTGCTTCTCATCGCGTCCCTGTTTTTGATCGTGGCCGGGTGAATATGACATTTATGCGGGAGTGGGGAGATTTGGAAATAAAAAGCTGACGGGAAAGGAGGCTCGGCGTGAAGGAGAGGGAAAACGATATATTTTCCATAGGCGTCATAGCGGGGATTCTGCTGATCTTTGCGGTCGTGGATTTCTTCGCGCGGGCCGGATCCGTTTCTGCAAAGTACGGAGAGAACGGGTTAAAGTCCCCCGCTTTTAACAGGGAACAATATGCCAGCGGAGAGTTCGCCCGGGAGTATGAGGCTTATTTGAAGGAGAACTTCCGCAATCAGGCGGAGTGGAAGGCACTCCTTACGGATATCAGGCTGCGGATGGGCAGGAAAGATGTGGGCGGCGTCTATGTAGGCCGGGAGGATACCTATCTGATGCGGCGTCCCGCGGAAGACATTACGCCGGAGATGGAGCAGAAGGCGCTGGAAGCTCTTGCCGCTCTCGTGGAGGACAGGGAGGCGAGGGTGATGCTGGTCCCCACTTCCGACGCCCTCTGGGGGGACCGGCTGCCGGACTTTGCGGACTCCTATGATCAGAAGAGTTTTCTGGACAGGGCGGCGCAGGCGGTCGGACAGGAAAACTGGGTTGACGCCTGGAGCGCGCTGTCGGCGCATGAAGGAGAGGAGATTTATTATCGGACGGATCCCCATTGGACCAGCCTTGGGGCGTATTACGGATATCTGGCCTGGTGGCGGGATTCGGGAAAGCTCCTGCCCTATTACTATGATCCGAATCGGGGAGAAACGGCGGCGGAGGATGTTCGCGGAGAACTCTATGCGCTGTCGGGACTGGAAATGCCGGGAGAAAAAATGTGGATCTTTTCGGAGACGCTGCGCCATATGCCCACCCTCTTGTATGATACGGGAGAGAGCCGGGAGGGATATTACCGGGAAGATCTTCTGGAGAGCGCGTACCCATATCAATATTTCCTGGGGGAGGAAACCGGTTTCCTGGAGGTCCGGACGGGACTGGAGAGGACAAAGTCCCTTCTGGTGATCCGGGACTCTTACGCGAATTGTATGATCCCACTTCTCGCCCCCCATTATCAGACGATCTATCTGGCGGACCTGGGGCTGTACGAGGGCGGTCTGGAAGAACTGCTTCAAAGATTTGGACCGGAGGAAGATCTGGAAGTCTTAGTGCTGTCCAGTGTCCCGGGATGGCTGGAGAATTTTCGCTGAGGGTGTTCTGCACCCGGAATAAGGACGGGCCAATGCGGCGGGGAACGAGAGAGTGGTTTTGCGGACGCGGACTGCCGACGGCGAAGGATGATGGAATTTCAGCGGCATGGAAAAGGAAGGGCGAGGTATGGGGTAAGGCGGCCTGGCGGAGCATGGGAAAGCGTGGCCTGGCAGAGCATGGGCGGCGAAGGGAAACGGATTTTTGAAAGGCCGGAAAGGGAGGGCTCGGCATGGGTAAGGCGGTTGTCTTTGATATGGACGGCGTGCTGTTCGACACGGAAAAGCTCTGTATGGACAGCTGGCTGGCGGTGGCGGAGGAGCGGGGAATCCCGGACATGGAAGAGGTCTTTCCCCTTTGCATCGGCAGGAATATGACGGACTCGGCCCGTATCATCTTTGACCACTACGGGGAGGATTTTCCCTATGAGCGGTTTCGAAAGGAGGCTTCCCGGTGGTTTCACAGGGAGATTGAGGAGAAAGGGCTGCCGGTGAAGCCGGGCCTTCAAGAACTCCTTCAGTACCTGAAAGAGGATAACTGGACGGTGGGACTTGCCTCATCGTCCAACAGGGCCTCCGTTTTGGACCATCTGGAGCGGGCCGGTATCCGCGGCGCGTTTTCAGCGGTGATAGGCGGGGATCAGATCCTGCACTCCAAGCCGGAGCCGGACATTTATCTTATGGCCTGCGGGGAGCTGCATACGGACCCCCGGGAGACCTACGCCATCGAGGACTCCTACAATGGGATCCGCTCGGCCCACCGGGCAGGGATGCGGCCCATCATGACGCCGGACCTTTTGCCTCCCACGGAGGAGATGGAGGCGCTCTGCTGTGCGATCTGTGAGGATCTGCTGCAGGTGAAGGAGTATCTGAGGAATGCTGGGCAGGGAAAATGAGGGGCGGGAAGAACGGAAGCCAAGTCAGGAGCGGACGCATGCTGGCAGGAAAAGACGGAAGACAGTCAGGAGCCCGCATGCTGACAGGGAAAGACCGAGTGCAGTCAGGAACAGTCAGGAGCAGCCCCGGATTGACACATAAAACGGGAAACCGGAAAGGATCGGACGAAAAAGTGGCGGATTTAGGGATACCCCGGAACACGATCGAGATACTGCAGAAATATCAGTTCCGGTTTCAGAAAAAGTACGGACAGAATTTTTTGATCGATACTTCGGTGCTGGAGCGGATCATTGCCGCGGCGGAGATCACAAAGGAAGACTGCGTTCTGGAGATCGGGCCGGGGATCGGGGCCATGACCCAGTGTCTTGCGGAGTCGGCGGGACAGGTGGTCGCGGTGGAGATCGACGGCGCGCTGATCCCGATCCTTCAGGAGACGCTGGCGGAGTATCAGAATGTGACGGTGATCCACGGGGATATTTTGAAGCTGGATCTCCAAAAGCTGGCGGAGGAATACGGCGGCGGGCGTCCTATGAAGGTCGTGGCGAACCTCCCCTATTACATCACCACTCCCATCATCATGGGGCTTTTTGAGAGCGGCGTTCCGCTGCAGAGCATCACGATCATGGTGCAGAAGGAGGTGGCGGAGAGGATGCAGACAGGCCCCGGCACAAAGGACTATGGCGCGCTCTCCCTGGCGGTGCAGTATTACGCAAAGCCGGAGATCGTGGCGAACGTTCCGCCGAACTGCTTTATCCCCAGGCCCAGCGTGGGGAGCGCGGTGATACGGCTGACCAGATATCAGGAACCGCCTGTGAACGTAAAGGACCCGGGCAGGATGTTCGCGCTGATCCGGGCTTCCTTCAACCAGAGAAGGAAGACACTTGTCAATGGTCTCTCCAATGCGCCGGCTCTTCACGTCAGCCGGGAGCAGGCGGCAGCCGCCCTGGAAAAGATGGGCCTGCCCGCCACGGTCCGGGGTGAAACCCTGACCCTGGAGCAGTTTGCGGAGCTGTCGGATCTGCTCTGAAGCTTCTGTTTTTACGAATAGGCCATGAGATTGTCCCGATCTCATGGCTTTCCTGATTTTTGAGATGATTAGTGTTCTAACGGTTACGCAACTTTTTGCGGTTTGTTTTTGACATAACAGGGTGCAGTGTGGTAAACTAAATTTAACTGTGAGATGAAATGCCAAAAGGGAGTGGAATACGTTGGATAAACATGAATATAAACATTTAATGGACGAGATCCAATATCTGATCGATCAGCAGGAATACGCCAAAGCCGCGGAGATTGCGGACACCATTGACTGGCGGCGGGTCAGAAGCATTATGACCCTGGGGACCATCAGTGATCTGTACCGGATCAATAAGCGCTATGAGGACGCCAGGGACATTATGCTGATGGCGTATGACCGCAAACCCGAGAACAGCCAGGTGTGCTATTCCCTGTGCGAGCTCTTTCTTAAGACCGGGGAGATGGCGGATGCGGTAGAATTTTACAAGGAATACGAGCGGCTGACCAACCAGGATCCGCAGGATTTCGGCAAGTATATTCTCCAATATAAGATGTACGAGGCGAACAATGTCAGCCTGGAGGAAAGGGCGGAAGTCCTGGAAAACCTGAGACAGCGCACGCATCAGGAAAAGTGGCTGTACGAGCTTGCATACCTTTATCATCGGATGGAGCTGGAGACGAAGTGCGTGGAGGTGTGCGATGAGCTGATCCTGTGGTTTGGGACCGGGGAATATGTGAATAAGGCGCTGGAATTAAAGCGCCTTCACGCGCCTCTCACCCCTGAACAGCAGGAAAAATATGACCGTCGCTTTGAGAATACGGAGGACGCGCCGGAGGAAGACGGACCGGAGGATGGCGAATCGGTTGGAGACGTCCTGTATGAGGATCAGGAGGAAGATTTTGAAAGCGGGGAATCGGATCCGACAGAGACGACCCGGGTGTTTGATACGGAGGAAGTCCGGAGGCAGGCAGGGGATTACGCGGCGGACGGCGACACTGCGCCCATGGTGAAGATCATGGACATGGGCCAGTACAATACCCTTAACCTGCAAGCGGAGATTGCGGCGGGAGTCAACGAGGTGTTAGGCGATACGGATTCCATCACCCGGACGCTTCTGCAGCCGATGATCGATCCGGAAACCGGTTATTATGATCTGGGGTCCACGACGGAGATCATAAACAGCGTGAGCCAGGATCCGGAGGAGCCGGAGTATATGGAAAACTCCGAGGTGTATTTCGGAGAGACCGGCGAGATTCAGCAGAATACGGGAGAGATCCAGGGCGCGGAAGACGAAGCGGCGGGAGAATACGCCGCGGAAGCTTTTGACGGCGAACCGTATGCGGAAGATGGAGCGGCGGAAGAATACGCCGCGGAAGCTTTTGACAGGGAACCGTATGCGGAAAATGAAGAGATAGAAGACGGGGGAGAAGAGTCCGTTCCGGGAGGCAACGTGACAGAGGACTTCCTGGATCCGAAGCAGGACGAGGACACGGTGTTTTTGGATTACCCTGACGAGGAAGTGCTGGAAGAAGAACCGGCGGAATCCATCGGGACGCAGGAAGACGGGGCGTATGCAGACAGCTACATCGGATATGTGGAGAAAGATTCCGACTCAGAGAAAGAGGCAGGGAAAAACGTTTCCATTGCCGACAGGGTGATGGAACAGATGCGCCTGGAAAGCCTGGAGACACAGAAAAAGCTGGAAAACGAGGCGCTGACGGCGCAACCGCCCGAACCTATGGCCAGGGCGCTCACCCAGGAGCCGGACGGCCAGATCCGGCTTGTGGTTCCCGAGGGGAAGACACTGGAAAAACAGATTACCGGACAGCTCAGCATTGAGGATATTCGCGCCGAGTGGGAGAGGATGAAACAGGAGAGCCGGGAAAAACAGGAGGAGGAAGTCCGGCAGCGTGTTCAGCGTCAAACCGGAAAAATGTTTACGGAATTTGAAGAAGCCATCCGCGATAACATTCTGAGACAGATGGAGCAGAAGGAAGAACCTTCCCTGTATGAAAGCCCCGAAGCAGTACAGCAGGACGGGGAGGAAACAGAGCAGGAGGAAACCGGCGGCTGGGCCATGGACGAATGGATGTCGGATACCGGAGAACCGGAGGACGGAGAATCGGAGGACGAGGCTGCGGCTCCGGAGGAAATGGCATCGGAGGAATATGCGGAAAATGCCGGGGATGATACGTCTGAAAAGGATGCGGATGGAACGGAAAATGCGGAAGAAACAGTAGAGCAGGAGATCATCCCGGAGAAGCCCGGTGAAGGATCTGGCGAACATACGGAATCTTCTGAAGAAACCGAAGAGCTCCCCGAAGAATCTGAAGAGATCCCCGAGGAATCCGAAGAGATTCCCGAAAGCTTCGAAGAGGTTCCCGAGGAAACCGAAGAGATTCCCGAAGAATCCGAGGAGATTCCTGAAGAAACCGAAGAGCTCCCCGAGGAAACCGAAGAGATCCCCGAGGAATCCGAAGAGATCCCTGAAGAATCTGAAGAGCTCCCCGAGGAAACCAAAGAGATCTCCGAAGAAATCCTTGAAGAATCCGGTGCAGTATCCAGCGGATCTGAGGAGACGGCTGAGGAAGAGCAGGCTGAGGAGGAGCAGTCCGAGGAATCCCAGGGTGCGGCTGAAGAAGAGGAAGGGTATGAGGATACGAAGGAGCCCACGGAAGAAGTGAATGTGCCTGTGACAGGGAACTCCTGGGAAGACGACGAATATCCTGACTTTTCGGAGGAAGAAAAGGCTGTATTAGAAGCAGCGCCGGACGAGGAGGAAGCTTCGAAGGAAGACGAGGACCAGGGCGAAGAGGCTCTGAACGATCGGGAAGCAGAGGAATCCGCCGGAGAGGATACGGCTTCGGAGGTTCCTTCGGTGCGGCCTTTGACGGACGAGGAGGAAGCTCTTTTTGGGGAGCTGGTTCGGGGACGCTCCGCCAGGGAACAGCTGGTGAAGGCTATCGACAACATCAGCATGGCGGCGTATGCGGGCAACCTGGTAATTACCGGCGAGGAGAGCAGTTCCGCGCTGGAGATGGCGAAGAATATGATCCGGGAAATCAAACAGACCGACAGTAATTTCTCCGGCAAGGCGGCAAAAATCTCCGGAAAGAAGCTGAGTGGCAAGGATGTTTCGGCATTCCTGGAGCAGCTGAAAAACGGCGCGATCATTATCGAAAGCGCCTCCCAGCTCTCTGCGAACACCCTGGAGGAGCTTTACAAGTGTATGCAGCAGGACAGTTATGGTCTGCTGGTAATCCTGACTGACACAAAAAAGAAGATGAATCTCTTCCTGAAGGAGAATAAGAAATTTGTTCCGCTGTTCAGCGCCAGGGTGGATCTGCAGCCCCTCAGCAATGATGTACTGGCGGAGTACGCGCAGCAGTACGCCCGGGAGAGGGAATATTCCATTGACGATCTTGGGATGCTGGCGCTGCACACCCGGATCGACGAAATGCAGACCGCGAAACATTCCGTCACCAAGGCCGAGATAGAGCAGCTCATGGACGCGGCAATCCACAGCGCCGCAAAAAAGAACATGGGGCATTTCTTTGATATTCTCCTTGGCAGGAGATATGACGAGGAAGACATGCTCATTATAACAGAGAAGGATTTTGAATAAAAATAGCGTACGGCGGATTATGCCGGGGGAGGTTTTTGGAATGTCGGGTTCAAGGGAAACAGTTTTTATTTCCGAGGCGGATCAATATCTGTTCGGACAGGGCACTCACTACGACATTTATAAAAAACTGGGAGCGCATCTTTCCACGGAGGACGAGGAGGACGGCACATTCTTTGCAGTCTGGGCGCCAAACGCCAGCGAGGTCCATGTGATCGGTTCCTGGAGCCAGTGGAACGAAACGGCGCATCCCATGAAAAAGCTGGGGGAGATCGGTATCTGGAGTCTGTTCATCCCGGGAGTGGGCGAGGGGGAGATGTATAAGTTCCTGATCACCGCCAAGGACGGCAGAAAACTCTATAAGGCGGATCCCTTTGCCAACGCCGCCCAGCTCCGCCCGGACACGGCTTCCATTGTGACGGATCTGGGAGGCTTTGCGTGGAAAGACACAAAGTGGATGGAAAAGCGCGACAGCACGGATGTGATGAAACAGCCCATGGCCATCTACGAGTGCCATATCGGGTCCTTTATGAAACACCCGGACGGGACGGAGGACGGCTTCTATAATTACCGGGAGTTTGCGGACCGTATCGTGGAATATCTGAAGGACATGAAGTACACCCACATTGAGCTCATGGGGATCGCGGAGCATCCCTTCGACGGATCCTGGGGATACCAGGTGACGGGATACTATGCGCCTACCGCCCGCTATGGGACGCCCAAGGACTTTATGTACCTGGTGAACGAGCTGCATAAGATCGGCGTGGGCGTGATCCTGGACTGGGTTCCGGCGCATTTCGCCACGGATGCCCACGGCCTTGGGGAGTTTGACGGGTCCTGTATCTATGAGCATCCCGATCCCCGGCTGGGCGAGCACCCCGACTGGGGGACGAAGATCTTTAACTACGGCAAGTCGGAGGTCAAGAATTTCCTGATCGCGAACGTGCTGTTCTGGCTGAGGGAGTTCCATGTGGACGGCATCCGCGTGGACGCCGTGGCCTCCATGCTGTATCTGGATTACGGCAAGAAGGACGGACAGTGGGTTCCGAATAAATACGGCGGCAATAAAAACCTGGAGGCCATCGAGTTTTTCCGCCACATGAATTCCGTGGTCCGGGGAACTTATCCGGGATTTCTCACCATCGCGGAGGAATCCACGGCATGGCCCAATGTGACGGGTCCCATCGGCACGGACAGTCTGGGCTTTACCTTAAAGTGGAACATGGGCTGGATGCACGATTTCTGCGAGTATATGAAGCTGGATCCCCTGTACCGCAAGGGAAATCATTATGCCATGACTTTCGCCATGAGCTACAACGAGAGCGAGAATTATATCCTGCCCCTCTCCCACGACGAGGTGGTCCATCTGAAATGTTCCATGGTGAACAAGATGCCGGGCTATACGGTGGACAAGTACGCGAACCTGCGCACCGGCTATACATATATGTTCGGACACTGTGGGAAGAAGCTGCTCTTCATGGGCCAGGAATTCGGCCAGGAGAGGGAGTGGAGCGAGGCCCGGGAGCTGGACTGGTTCCTGCTGGGCGAAAAATACAATCGGGGTATGCAGGACTATGTGAGGGAACTGCTGGCCATGTATCGCAAGTACCCGGCGCTGTATGAGTTTGACAACAGCTGGCAGGGCTTTGAGTGGATGAATGCGGACGACAAGGAAAACAGTGTTTATTCCTTCATCCGGAAATCTTCCACCGGGAAGAACAGTCTGCTCTTTGTGCTGAACATGACCCCCATGAAGCGGGAGGGCTATCTGGTTCCCGTGCCGAAAAAGAAGAAGTATAAACTCCTTTTGAACAGCGACGAGGAGCGGTTCGGAGGCTTTGGCAACCAGGTGCCCGCGGAGATCACCGCCCAGGCGAAGCCCTGGCATTACCAGAACTATTCTCTCAGCGTGGACCTGCCCCCCTACGCGGCCCTGGTTTTTGTCTTTTAAGGATGGGGTAAAGTTTTCCTGAAATCTACCGAAATATAAGGTGAGCGCCAAGGATGGAGCTCACCTTTTCTTTTTTTATCAGGTACAGTTCTGGTGCAAAGGAATGTGAACGGACTGGCGGAAACTTTGGATTTAGGAAGCAAAGCGCGGGGGCGTACCATGAAGATCACATTTCAAAATCCCACGGATAACAATACGGAATCCATAGAGGCGCGGCAGGCGCAGCGCGGGCGGTCCCAGGACCCCGGCGTGGCGGGAAGACTGTCCGGCGTCAGGATCGAATTAGGCGGCGGGGAAAGGCAGTTTACGGGGCAGGCGGAGGCTGTGAGCGCATTTGTGCAGATCCAGCAGGCCGCGGGTACGATGGACGCTAAGACCCAGCAGGATTATATGACACTTATGTCAAATACTATGTCCGAGGAAGATTACAAAAAGCT
>CANQEV010000038.1 GCA_947595925.1 uncultured Acetatifactor sp.
TGACAGGCTGGGCTTCGGGCTATCTGGATATACGGTCAATGTATGATGTGCAGATTTTTTCCAGATACAATGATGTATATGATGAAGAAAATCTTCCCGGCGATGATTATGGAATTGTAACGGACTATCTCGCAGATCATGGGATTCAAACCGATTATGACTGTACGTTTAACCTCTGCCTTCCGAAGAAAGATGATTTTCACAATCGGTTTAAGTATGATTTTCCTGTCGCAGCAATTTCATTAAGCGATTACAACACAATTCGGGAAATGCTGGGATATGAGCCGGTTTCTTTATCGGAAAATGAATTTACAACACAATGGCAGACCATTGCCACCGAGGAAGAACGGGACAGCTTTTTGAAAGAGCATACCAGTGTTATGACAGACGCAGGAGAATTGACACTTTCCGGACAGCCATATTACGAAGAAGCGATCGGAGAGACAGTGTACAATTCCTACACGGATGTACTCTATGTATTCCCGGACAGTATTTGTGAAAAGCTGCTTTCCGTAATGCGCAACCGTTACATCACTACATCCGAAAGCATTTCCTATGAAAATGCCCGTGAATTAGAACAGGCTTTTTCTGACGAGTATCCGAAAGATACAGATACCGGCGTCAGCTATGGTATCCGTTTGAGTACTTTGCAGGTCAACAGTACAAAAGCAAGCAATTTTGTATTGCAGGCCACTATGCTTTACGGCGCTGTTGTGCTGATGGTCATTTGCCTTACGATATTGTCTTTGCAGCAGCTATTGGACGCTGGCAAATATAAATATCGTTTCGGAGTTCTGCGAAAGTTGGGCGTAGAAGAAGAAAAAATAGGCGGACTTGTGCTGAAGCAATTAAGCGTATGGTTTGGCCTTCCCATTCTTGTGGCCGTCATAGTTGCCACTGTTGTGATTGCCTACTTTATCCAGACGGTTTCAGCAGAGATTTCAGCATATATCGGATTTGGAGCCTTGATGTTGCAGATGGGGATGATTGTAGGAATATTAGTGCTGTTGCTGATCTGTTATTTCCTCAGTACATGGATACTCTTTAAGCGCTCCATCAAACCATAACGCTATTTATATTATCAGTAAACGGTAACTGTTCATTCCCGTTTACACAAATTTTATGGAGAAAAGGGGGATTTCCATGACCTGCACAGAAGAATACAAAGAGCATATGTAAATGAACTGCAGCGGCTGATCAATTTTTTGGAGGACGGCGAAGCAATTCGAATCTGATACAGTGATGCTCCCTATTCCAGATGTGGCTTTTATAGCCTATGCCGGATGCTGATGAAATATGAAACGGAGATTCATGTGGTAAAGAATCAACGCCCTGCGTTCCTGTTCTCTGGGTTACCGGAATGTGCCGGGCGCTGCGCCTAACAGTTCTTCCAGCATACGGTCGGTATCCAGATACCATGCCTTTTTCTCGGCGGCGGACAGATAGGGACTGTCAGAGTTCAGATATTGCTGATAGATGCGAGTGACAGCGGCGGGCTTTTTCAGGATGGCGTTTATTTCGGTCAGCGGCGCTTCGTAGGTCACGCATAACTCGTCCGGCAAATGCGTCTGAGCAAGCAGCCACTCTGCATAGTTTTTGGAAAAGTTCTTATATTCCGGCAGGGAAACGGCGGCAAATTCTTCCGCTGACCAGAAGCGTCTGGCCAGCATCAGCAGTCCGTAAGCGTGCTGACACTGCATTTTCCTGTACGGCGCAGTATCAATTCTGTTATAGCCGGCGCATACATTCTGCAGGCTTTCCGACAGGCGGGGGCTGTCGTGATACAGGACCGCCAGCAGGCAGGAAATCACCGCGCGCTCCCAGAGGGGTTTCTTGGATGACGCAAATTTTTCCGCTTTGGCCGTAACGGCATCCTGTGCATAGACAGCTTTGTCACCAGTATTGTACAGCAGGCACAGCAGAACATTGGTGCCGTGTATGTACATCGGATAGCCGTTGGAAGAAAGCGGCAGGCCTTCCGGCAGAATCCGGTAGATATTATCTGCATCCGCACAGGCTAAAAGGTCCAGTAACGACCAGAGACGATCGCAATGGTCGTAGCCGCCGATTGTCGGCAGAAGACCGATCTTGGCGATCTGATAAAAAAAACGATGCAATCCGGCAGGATCATCTTCCTTTACAGCCTGCGCAAGTATCTTCTCATAGAGCGCCTGCCGGTAAGGACCACTGGAAAGTGCTTTTAAAATGCTTTTGAAATAGGCAGGACTCCCTTCGGTATGGGTCTCCTTTGCGGAAGCGGCGCTTTTCATCAGACTCTTCATGTATTGATCTAGTTCTTTGTTTTCCATCTTTTCCTCCTGCCAGACTTGTCCGTTTTGTATTTTGGGCGTTTTATGACCGATCACATTTATTTTACGATATTTCTGAATCAAATACAATAAAATATTTTTGGGAAGTGCAAAACAACACTTGGGGAGAATTTTGGATACGCTTGACGCAGACTGCCGAACCATTGTCTATTGTACCATGTTGACGTTTACAAAGTATTCATTCGATTGCACAGTGACCGGCACAGGTGATGTTATAAATCGGCATAGGTGGGGGCATAGGTGATGTTAGAATTGTTCATTGTGTAATACGGGTTTATGTGGTATGATGCAAGAAAAGGAGAGTTAGAGAGAATTGCAAATTAAGACAAAAAGAAAATTAAGGCAAAAAGCAAATTAAGGTGAACTGTGAATTTAGGGGGGAGACAGCATGAGAAAAGCTTTTATGTGCAGTTTGTGTCACGAAGGGATATTGGGCGGCGGATTATATCTTGATGATCAAGCTGTCGTTTATCGGACACAAAAACTCACGGTGGATGAAAAATATAAAAATCTTGTCTTGCCTCTGAATGAAATAAAAGAAATTACATGGAGATGGATCCCATTGCCTGTCGCAACATTTCATATGATAAATGGGGAAAATTACAACATTATCATTTTCAACAAGCGGCGTTTTGAAAAATGTTACAGACAAGTTTATGAAAGATGGAGTGCCTTTACTAAATGAAGGTGAGAGCAACATGAGGGAGGAAACGTATGCCAACCCATAAAATTGCGGTGATATCGGACACGCACGGGATCCTGCGGCCGAAGGCGGTGGAGCTGCTTCAGTCGGCGGAGCTGATCCTGCACGGCGGCGACATCGCGGATCAGAAAACTTTGGACAGGCTGAAGGAATGTGCGCGCGTGATCGCAGTGCGGGGAAATTGCGATAAGGAGTGGGCGGAAGAACTGCCCCAGGAGATCAGCCTTGAATTGTACGGCAAAAAAATCTACATGATTCATAATAAGAAGCAGATGTCCTCGAAAAGGGAGGACGCAGACCTTGTCATCTACGGACATTCGCACAAATATGAGGAAAAGAAAGAGGACGGCAGGCTTTGGCTGAATCCGGGCAGCGGCGGGCCGCGGCGCTTCGGGAGGCCGGCGACGATGGCCATGCTGGAGATCGACGAGGAGAGCGGGAGTCTGACAGTGACGCGGATCGGGCTGTCGGAAGGAGAAGCACAGGACGAGGTTCCCGATAGTTTGTGCCCGGAGTTTGGCAGTGGGGAACTGCGGGGGATCGTCGAGACGGTGGTGAGGGATCTCGCCCGCGGGCGTTCGGTGGATCATATTGTGAAGACGCGCAGGATCAGCCGCGGGCTGACGGAGCAGATCTGCCAGATTTACTTTACGCATCCCGGTATCGACGCGCAGGGCGTGATGGACCGGATCGAAATCGCCGGACGGTGATCGTCAGGGAGAGAGGGTTTTATGTTAGCGACGATAGAGGAAGCAAAAAAGGAATTGGAAATCGCAGGGCAGTTGAATCCCGGACCATGGACGGCCCATTCGGTCAATGTGGGAATTGCTGCAAGAAATATCGCCGAGAAGGTACCGGGGATGGACGCGGAAAAGGCATACATTGTCGGGATGCTTCATGATATTGGCCGCAGGGTGGGGATTGTCAATATTCCCAGGCATGTCTATGAGGGATACAGATATGCAATGGAAAAAGGCTGGGATGAAGTTGCCAGAGTGTGCATGACACATTCTTATCCCCTTATGAAGGAAGAGTTTGGTTATGAACCGACGACAGAGGAAGAAAAGGTAATAAAAGATTATATATGGAACTGCCAGGCCGATGATTACGATAAATTGATTCAAATATGTGACGCACTGGCAACGGATTATGGATTTGTGATCTTGGAAAAACGATTTGTGGACGTGACCCGCAGATATGGAATTATGGAAACCTATATACGGGGCTGGGAGGTTACTTTTCAGAATAAGGAATATTTTGAAAAGAAAATGGGGTGTTCTATTTATGACGTGCTGCCTGACATTGGCAGAACGACCCTGTTGTGTCCGCCGCCGTGGAAACCTGGTCAAAATAAAGTGTAGATATCCGCGAAGCTTTTATTTTCCCTTTTCGTGCGGAGACCTGCAGGCTTGAAAAGCCTGCCTTTGGATACCATGTGCCGATGATATTTTGCGCCGGGGGATGGCGGCGGAAAAATTAGAATCGACTGCGGGATGGAGGATGATGCCGTGACCAATATACAGAAAACAGAAGCTTTTTTGAAGGAACAGTTCGACGGATGCGATTATTATAAGGAACATCCTGCGGATAGGGAATACCGGGTACAACATTCCTACCGGGCGGCTCACATTGCAAGAGAAATTGCCCGCAAGGAGGGACTGGATGAGGAAGGGTTGATCATAGGGGCCCTTTTGCATGACGTGGGTTACAGTCTGCGCTTTGAAAATGGCTGGCAGGAACACGGGCGGCTTTCGGCCCGATTAGCCAGGCCTTTCCTGGAACAGATTGGTCTGGGAAAGGAACGGGTGCAGGAGATCTGTTATGGCATCGCGATCCATGTAGACGGAAAGGCTGATTTTCCAGGTGAGAAGACGCCTTTTGCCTGCAGTATCGGTGATGCGGATGATGTAGACCGCTTTGATGCGTACCGGATTTATGACGCCATGGAGCATGCAGATTTCTATAACCTCAAGATAGAGGATAAGCGGAAATGGCTTCGGGAGAAGCTGGACTGGATACGATGGAGGCTTGGAGAGAAGTCCGGCACCGAGACCGGCAGATGTATGATCGCGGAGTGTTTGCTTTATCAGCGGCAGTATTACGAGAAGGTGCTGGAGCAGATGGAGCATAGTGAAGGGATAGAACTTTGAACACACTTTGGAGGCTTTCGGATATAGGCGCAAACATCCCATGGAATTTTGTAAGAGGAATTACTTTTTGACAGGTGCTGTTTGAAAAATGATAGTGCATTGACAGGACGAATAGAACAGGAAGAAATAAGAAGGGATAGGAGGAAATAAGAAGGTATACGAAGGAATGGGAAGGAATAGGAAGGAATGGGAAGGAATAGGAAGGAATAGGAAGGAATGGGAAGGAACAAGGAGGAATAGGAAGTGTCAGGAAGTATGGAGCATAATTGCGGTTTTACAGACGGGAACAGGTGGTTCAGATATCGGGCGGCCGCGATCATTGTGGAGGACGGATATGTCCTGTTTGCCGGGAATGAAAAAGACGACTATCTCTATTCCATCGGCGGGGCCGTTCATATGGGGGAAACGGCAGAGGAGGCTGTAAAGAGAGAGGTTTTAGAGGAAACCGGCGTCGCATACGAAATAGATCATCTTGCTGTGATCCACGAAAATTTTTTTGATGAAAACACCGGCTCATTGAAGGGAATGGACTGCCATGAAATAGCGATGTATTTTATGATGAAGCCCAGAGGCACGAGAGAGCTGGACAGCGACAGCTACACGATGGGAGTAAAAGAGGCCATGCACTGGGTCCCCATCCGGGAACTTGATCAATACAAGGCATTTCCCTCGTTTATGAAGGATTATCTGCAATCAGAGCATAATGGGATCGAGCATATCATAACCGATGAAAGAGTGGGATAAACCTGCCTGTGGAGGAAAAATCCGCTTGGTGCAACCTCCGGTTGACGGATTTCAAGCCGGCCTTTGGTGGCATGTAACCGCAAAACAAGCTAAGATGTTCCTTGCGGACGGCACATAAGGCCGCCGACAAAACCAAGTGGAGGTAAAAAAATGATCTTAGCAGACAAGTTAATGAATTTAAGAAGGAAGAACGGCTGGTCCCAGGAAGAGCTTGCGGAAAAGATGCAGGTGTCAAGTATAGCTGAGATGGACAGCTTATTAAACAGGTTTGTCGAACGATCAAGAGAGATCCTTCGGGACAATTTGGTTGGTATTTATTTACACGGCTCCGCTGTCATGGGATGCTTCAATCCGGAAAAGAGCGATCTGGATTTGATCGTTGTTGTGAAGAATTTGTTATCGGATGCAAGTAAGAAACAATACATGGATATGGTGGTGGACGCCAACGCTTTAGGACCGAAAAAGGGCATTGAGATGAGCATAGTGACTGCGGATGTATGTAAGCCTTTTGTTTATCCTACGCCATTTGAACTGCATTTTTCGGAAACGCATTTGAAATGGTATAGGGATAACCCCGAGGAATATATCTCAAAGATGAAGGGAAACGACAAGGATCTTGCAGCGCATTTTACGATTATCACGAAAAGGGGCAGGTGCCTGTACGGACTGCCTGTCGAAGATGTTTTTACTGAGGTTCCGCAGAGTGCCTACATGGATTCTATATGGAATGATATAGCTGGCGCCAGGGACGATATCGCGGAAGATGCGATGTACCTGACGCTGAATTTGGCCAGAGTGCTGGCGTATAAAGAAAAGGAACTGGTTTTATCGAAAAAAGAGGGCAGGGAGTGGGCGATGGATCATATCCCATGTGAATACCATTCTCTGATACAAGATGCCTTGCGTGAGTATATAGAGGGCGATGATGTCATATACGATATCGGTGCCGCGCAAAAGTATGCAGAATATATGCTTGGCCGGATTGGAATCCATGAAAGGTGAACTGCGGGCCTGCCATGCGGAAAGTCATTTTCAGAAAGTTTTTGTACTTTGGAGAGGCGAAAGGAATGGGTATAAGTATGAGAACACTCTATGTTTCGGATCTGGATGGAACATTATTGAGGAGTGACGGCCGAATGTCGGAATATACAAATGAGGTAATCAACAGATTGACTGAAAAGGGAATGATTTTTTCTTATGCGACAGCTCGGTCATTGATAACTGCAAAAAAGGTAACAAGCGGGATCCATGCGAAAATTCCCCTGATCGTATATAATGGCGCTTTTGTAATGGACAACCTCACAGAGGATATTTTGCTTGAAAACTATTTTGACGACCAGATCGATTTGGTGTTAGACGATCTGTTTGCCAATCATGTATATCCCATTGTGTATTCCTATATAGACGGAAAAGAAAAATTCTCCTTCGTCCCCGAGTTCTGTACGGATGGGATGATCAAATTCCTTAAAAGCAGAGAGGGAGATTCCCGCACCAATGTCGTAAAAGCCATAAATGATCTGAAGTCAGGAAAGATCTTCTATATCACATGCATCGATGAAGCGCAAAAGCTCGAACCGCTGTATGGGAAGTACAGGGACTCTTATTATTGCTTATATCAGAAGGAACTTTATACAAAGGAGCAATGGCTTGAGATCATGCCACTGCATGTCTCAAAAGCAAGGGCGATCCAGCGGTTACGGTCACTTCTGAAATGTGATAAATTAGTTGTGTTTGGTGATGGGAAAAATGATATGGATATGTTTGAATTGGCTGATGAGAGCTATGCCGTTCAAAACGCGCATGAAGACCTCAAAAAAATCGCGACCGCTGTCATTCCCTCAAATGATGAGGATGGGGTAGCGAAGTGGCTGGAAAGAAATGTGGCGTTGGGTTGAAGAAGCCTATGGCGCAATATCACAATGGAAGTTTTTTGCCGATTTAACGTATGCATTTTTGCAAAAAATGAAAAACGCACACGTTAAACATGAAACTGAGCTCAATATCTGTTAATGTAAGTAATATAAAAATGATTGGCAGGTGGAAAGGATGAAATGGTTTCCGAGGGATAATTATTTGAAGGAAGATTCGTGATTTTTATCATGAGACGGATATCATCAAGGTGATAACCGGTGTTAGAAGGTGCGGTAAGTCCTGCCTGATGGATACAATTGCGGATGAACTGAAAAAGGGAGGTATTCCTGAAGAAAATATTTATTTCTATGATCTTGACAGTAAAGACTATAACAAAATTGAAAGAGCCGACCAACTGGAGCAGCTTCTTGAAAGTATTCCGAATATGCAGGGGACAAAATACCTCTTTATTGACGAGGTACAAAATGTAAAAGGATTTGAAACGGTTCTAAATGGTTTTCGCGGCACAGGTGAATGGTCGATCTTTATTACGGGATCAAATTCCTACCTTCTTAGCGGTGAACTGATGACGAAGCTTACCGGTCGCTATATTGAATTTGAAATGTTTCCGCTTTCCTTTGAGGAGTATGAAGAGATTAAGAGGTTTTATGACAAGGGAATTGCGGCTGACCGTCAGGAAGAATTGCAAAACTATATACTTGAAGGGGGATTTCCAAGGACAATTTTTCTGGACACCATGGCAGCAAAGCGCAGATTGTTATGGGCACTTGGGGAGAGTGATTGCGGCGATAGGCTTTTTTGTCCCGTAGAATAGAAAGGCGTTGTGAAGACGGGGAAAAGATGAGATCACAGAATTTTGTGACAAGATTTAATCAAGCTTGCGAAAGGAATATAGATTTAGAAAACTTTGAATATCTGACAGTTATGGGTAAACAGGCCAAAACTGGAAATACTAACCGGATAGGAAGACAAAGGGCAGCAAAAAGTACAGTAAAAAGTACATGAAGGTATAAAAGGAAGCACAAAAAAGACACTAAAGAAGATGCAAAAAAGGCGTAAAAGAAAGTATAAGGCAGCATAGGATAGCACAGGAGGCAGCATACCAGCGCCACAGAAGGAGCGGGGGACGGAAACTGTGAAAAAGAAGAAAAAGAGTATCGGAAAGAGGATCCTGCAGTATGTGATGATGACGGTGGCGGCCGCCATATATGCCCTGGGGATCAGTCTTTTCCTGGATCCGAACAGTCTCGCGCCGGGCGGGGTGTCCGGCGTCTCCATTATCTTAAACAGGGTCACCGGCATGGATACGGGTACGCTGATCCTGCTCCTGAATATACCGATCATGCTCTTTGGAGCCTGGAAATTCGGGATGCGGTTCATGGTGGCGACGATCTATTCCACTTTTATGGCCTCTATGTTCATCAATGGAATGAGCGGCAGAGGGCCCGTCACGGAGGATCCGCTTCTGGCCGCGCTGGTGGGCGGAAGCCTGATCGCCGTCGGGATCGGTCTGACTTTCCGCGCGGGGTCTACCACGGGCGGGACGGACATCATCATTCGTTATCTGCGGATAAAGCTGCCCTATCTGAAGACGGGGTCCCTGATGCTGGCGTTGGACGCCATGGTGGTGACGGCGTCCGCCCTGGTCTTCCGGGATGTGGAGAGGGCGCTGTATGCGGGGATCAGTATCGGGGTGACTTCCTTCGTGCTGGATCTGGTGCTGTACGGCCGCGACGGGGCGAAGATGATCTATATCATCAGCGACCATGCCAGGGAGATATCGGACCGGCTGCTGAAGGAGCTGGACGTGGGCGTGACGTTTCTGGAGGGATCGGGGGCATACAGCGGCAAGGAGAAGCAGGTGATCGTCTGCGTGATCAAAAAGCCCCTCTTCCCCAAGGCGGAGGAGGTCGTAAAGGAAGAGGATCCCGGGGCGTTCCTGATCGTCACGAACGCTATGGAGATCTTTGGGGAGGGGTATAAGAGTTATTTCGGGGAGAAATTGTAGGCGAAAGGCTTAAAGGAGAGTGGCGGTTCGGTTCGCTTTGTTTGCAGCGTCCAGCGGGATAGCCGGAAACCGCGGCACAGTCCGCGCAGAAAAGTGTAGGATCGGTATATGATGAAGCGCCGTGAAAAATAAAAAAGCCGGACATCCTTTTTGATAAGGATTCCGACACAATTTACTTCGACAAAGCTTTTCATCGAATAGCAGCTGATAGGGGAATCGAACCCCTGTTTCCGCCGTGAGAGGGCGGCGTCTTAACCGCTTGACCAATCAGCCATAACCGTTATTTTCTGTACCTTACGCGCGGTACTTCTGTATCATACAACAACTTTTTCAAAAAAGCAAGTTCTTTTTTTATTTTTTTCAAATTTCTAAATTTTCAGTTCGCGCTGTTCGCAAAGCCGCGCTGTCGCGCTGATTATTAAAATTCCATAAAATTCTTGCACTGTGAAAAAAAATGGTGTATAGTGGTTCACGATTGGCAAGTCCGAAGCCGGAAAGGCTTCGAGGCAATTGAGAATCTTTTGTGGAAGGATAACAGGGAAGCATGGCAAAGAATCTGGTCATTGTGGAGTCACCGTCAAAGATAAAGACCATCAAGAAGTTCCTGGGGAGCAATTACGAGGTGGTAGCCAGCGTCGGGCATGTCAGGGATCTGCCCAAAAGTCAGCTCGGTTTCTCGCCGGAGGACGGTTATGAACCGAAATACATCACGATCCGGGGAAAGGGGGATATCCTGGCGAATCTCCGCAAGGAGGTAAAGAAGGCGGACAAAATTTATCTGGCCACCGACCCCGACCGGGAGGGAGAGGCGATCTCATGGCATCTGTATCACGCCCTGAAGCTGGAGGATAAGAAGGTTTACCGCATCACTTTTAACGAGATCACGAAGAATGTGGTGAAGGAGAGCTTAAAGAATCCCCGCGAGATCGACATGAACCTGGTGGACGCCCAGCAGGCCAGGCGCATGCTGGACCGGATGGTGGGATATCGGATCTCGCCGCTTCTGTGGTCCAAGATCAAGAGGGGGCTCAGTGCGGGGCGCGTGCAGTCCGCCGTGCTTCGGATGATCTGCGACCGGGAGGCGGAGATCGAGGCGTTTACGCCGGAAGAGTACTGGACGCTGGAGGCGCAGCTGAAGATCCCCGGCGCAAAGAAACCGGGAGTTGCAAAATATTACGGCACGGAGAAGTCCAAGAGGGAGCTCATCTGTCAGGCGGATGTGGAGAATGCGCTGGCGGATGTGGGAGGCGCCCCCTATGTTGTGAAAGAGGTAAAGCGGAGCGAGAGATCGAAGAAGGCGCCTCTTCCTTTTACCACTTCCACATTGCAGCAGGAGGCCAGCAAGACCCTGAATTTCTCCACGGGAAAGACGATGAACCTGGCGCAGCAGCTCTATGAGGGCGTGGAGGTCAAGGGGGAGGGGACCATCGGTCTCATCACCTATCTGCGTACGGATTCCGTCCGCATCTCTGAGGAAGCGATGAAAAACGCCGCCCAATTTATAGAGGAGAGATACGGGAAGGAGTACGGCGTCCAGAAGGCGGCTGAAAAAAAGACGAACCATAAGATTCAGGACGCCCACGAGGCGATCCGGCCCACGGATATCACCCTGACGCCGGAAAAACTGAAGGATCAGCTCCCCAGGGATCTGTTCCGGCTGTACCAGCTGATCTGGCAGAGGTTTACGGCGAGCCAGATGGCGCCTGCCAGATATGAGACGACCTCCGTAAAGATTTTGGCGGGAAAGAGCCTGTTCACCATGGCGGCGTCCAAAAAGATATTTGACGGTTTTACCAGCGTCTATGAGCAGAAGGATGAGGACGAGGAAGAGAACACCTTCTCCGGCCGGCTGGAAGAAGGGATGGAGCTGGAGCATGTGGCGGATGTCCCCCAGCAGCATTTTACCCAGCCACCCGCCCACTATAACGAGGCATCCCTGGTGAAGACCCTGGAGGAGATGGGGATCGGCCGTCCCAGCACCTATGCGGCGATCATCGGAACGATCCTCGGCCGCAGATATGTGGCGAAGGAGGGAAAGAACCTGATCGTCACGGAGCTGGGCGAAGTGGTGAACAAGATGATGGAGGAGGCGTTCCCCACCATCGTGGACGCGAATTTTACGGCGAATATGGAGGCCCTCCTGGACGGCGTGGAAGAGGGAACCGTAAAGTGGAAGACCATCATTGAGAATTTCTATCCGGATCTGGACGAGGCGGTGAAACAGGCGGAAAAGGAGCTGGCGGAGGTGAAGATCGCCGACGAGGAGTCGGAGGAGGTCTGCGAAAAGTGCGGGCGGAGAATGGTGATCAAGTACGGCAGCAACGGGAAATTCCTGGCCTGTCCCGGCTTCCCGGAGTGTAGGAATACAAAACCCTATTATGAAAAGATCGGCGTGGCCTGTCCGAAGTGCGGCAGGGACCTGGTCATGAAGCGGACCCAGAAGGGGAGAAGGTATTACGGGTGTATCGGGAACCCGGAGTGCGATTTCATGGTATGGCAGCGGCCTTCCACGGAAAAATGTCCGAAATGCGGGGGGATCCTTCTGGAAAAAGGGAACCGGCTGACCTGTGCGGATGAAAACTGCGGATACAGTAGTCTGAAAATTCAAAAAGAAGCATAAAAAATTGATTAAATTCGTGAAATAGTCATTGAAATCAGAAATTGTTTGTGCTAAAGTAAAAGGGAGTTAGGAGATAACTCCCTTTTTTGTCTGGAAGGAGTTTCATACAAAGCGGAGGTTGGGAAATGAGCAGTGTTCAACTCCTGGATAAAACCCGTAAGATCGGGAAACTTTTACACAACAACGATTCCAGCAAGGTGGTCTTCAGCGATATCTGCAAGGTGATGCGGGAGATCATGAATTCCAATGTCCTTGTGATCAGCCGGAAGGGCAAGGTCCTGGGGATCGGGGTGACGGAGGGGACGCCGCCCATCACGGAGCTTCTGGGGGACAGCGTCGGGGAGTTTATCGATCCCATGCTGAACGAGCGGTTTCTGGGAGTCCTCTCTACTAAGGAGAACGTAAATCTGGAGACTCTGGGCTTTGAAAATACCGATACGCTGAAATATCAGGCCATAGTGACGCCCATCGAGATCGCGGGGGAGAGGCTGGGAACCCTTTTCATTTATAAGTGCGACTCTCAGTACGATATCGACGACATCATTCTCTGTGAGTACGGGACCACGGTGGTTGGCCTGGAAATGCTCCGGGCGGTGAATGAGGAAAATTCCGAGGAGGCCAGAAAGGTTGCGGTGGTGCGGTCCGCTATCAGCACTTTAAGCTTTTCGGAGATGGAGGCCATCACGCACATCTTTGACGAGCTGGACGGCATGGAGGGAATCCTGGTGGCTTCCAAGATTGCCGACCGGGTGGGGATCACCCGCTCCGTGATCGTGAACGCGCTTCGCAAGTTTGAGAGCGCGGGAGTGATCGAATCCAGATCGTCCGGCATGAAGGGGACTTACATCAAGGTGCTGAACGACGTGGTGTTTGACGAGGTGGAGGAATTAAAGAAGAAAAATAAGCAGCGCTGACAGGGAAACGGGAGTCTTTTGGAGGGCGCGGACAGGCGGGCTGCAAATTCCGGACAGCAAAATTTCACTGAAATTTTGTTGAAATCCGGTGGAACATGTGTTAAAATAAAAAGTGATGGATGGTGAAGGAACACCGTTTGAGGGAAAGGGATTTATTGTGCGCCAATAAATCCCTTTATTTTATGAGCGGGGGGAGAGCGTACACCTCCAGGCAGGCTTCTCAAATGCTTCGGAGAGGCTTCCCAAATGACGCGGCGGGACTTTGCAAAAAACGATTTTGCGGAGAAACGCAAAAAAGGATTGAGTTTTTCGGGTAATTTATTATAATAAAATAGAGTGGGTGGATTCCGCCCTGTTTTTTGCGTGGGAAAGGAGAGGGACCATGATTAACACCAATGCTTTCGACTACATAAATGTATTGGACAAGGCCGCGGACGCGAGCTGGCTTCGGAATGAGGCCATTGCTAATAACTTGTCGAACGTGGATACGCCGGGCTATAAACGGCAGGATGTCTCTTTCGAGACAGAATTGGAGAAAGCGCTTTCCAACAGTAGGTATATCAGCATGGACGAGAAGGTGAAGAACGTGGAGCTGGCAAAGCTGAATCCCCGGCCTTTCACCGACTATGCAGGTTATTCTTACCGCCTGGACGGGAACAACGTGGATGTTGATCAGGAGAACGTGTACCTGGCGGAAAACCAGCTGAGGTATCAGGGGCTCATGGCTAGCATCCAGTCGGAGTTCCAGAATCTGCAGGCAGTGATAAAATAAGGGAGGCCCCTTCGGCAAGGGAGCTGGATGGCCCCGGCGGAAATAAGGCCGGGAAGACTCCCGGGAAAGGCCAAGGCCCTGGAGGGCGTCCGGCGCGGTCTGAAATCAGGGGCGGGTAAGGCCCTGGAGGGCGTCTGGCGCGGCCTGAAATCAGGAGCGGGAAAGGCCCTGGAGGGCGTCCGGCGCGGTCTGAAATCAGGGGCGGGAAGAGTTCTGGAAGGCGTCCCGCGGGGTGAAAGCAGAGTTGTGTAAAGGAGGAAGTTTTTATGAGTATGTTCGCGTCTTTCGACATCAACGCATCCGGGCTGACGGCCCAGCGCTACCGCATGGACGTGATTTCGGAGAATGTGGCGAATGCCAACACCACCCGCACGTCGGATGGCACGCCTTATCGGAGGAAGGTCGTGACCTTCGCCCAGAAGGGTGACAACACCCAGTTTTCGAAGGTGCTGAACAAGGCCATGGCCCACGGTTACAGCGGACAGGGCGTGAAGGTTGTCGGCGTTTTTGAGGACAATGAGACCGATGAGCGGCTGGTGTACGATCCCTCCCATCCGGATGCGGACGAGAACGGGTATGTGACCTATCCCAATGTGAACATTGTCTCCGAGATGACGGACCTGATCGACGCCAGCCGCGCCTATGAGGCAAACGCCACGGCATTCAGCGCCAGCAAAAATATCGTCCAGCAGGGGCTGCAGCTGATCACGCAGTAAAAGGAGCGCAGGGGCGGCCGGGAGAGGTAAGCCCCGGGCGGGAGAAGCGTACGGCAGTTGGAGCGATGTAAGCCCCGGGCGGAAGGGACAGTCGGCAGTCGTAGTGATGTAAGCCCCGGACGGAAGGGACAGTCGGCTGTCGGAGCGAGGTAAGCCCCGGACGGGAGACGGACTTCTGCTTGAAAAGAAGTTAATATAACCGCAGGGGATCAGGAGAAACCTCCTGGAAATTGAAAAAAGAAAGGCCCATGAAAGCGGGCGAGAGGTAAGGAAATGGATCTGACACCTATCGGAGCGATCAGCTCCATCGGAATAAAGGGCGGTACGGCGGTCACGGAAGGAACGCTTACCGGGACGCTGTCCCAGAAGAGCCAGAAAGCGGAGGGGACGGTCTTTGACGCCTTCCTGAATTCCGCCATCAACGGCATCAACACCACCAACAGCCTCCTGTCGGACATGGAGAACGAGAAGATTAAGTTTGCCCTGGGCGAGGTGGACAATGCCCATGATCTGGGAATCGCCATACAGAAGGCGTCTACGGCGCTGCAATATACGGTTGCGGTCAGGGACAGGTTCCTGGAAGCCTACCGGGAGATCATGCAGATGCAGATCTGAGGCCGGATGCGGCTGATTTTCATACGACGGGGAGTGATATCTTATGCCTGAGAGATTAAAAGAAATCCTGGCCAGGGTCAGGGACTGGTGGAACCGGTTCACGTCGCGTCAGAAGACGCTGATCGTGACCATCTCCGCAGCGGTGGTCTTCACCTTTGGCATTCTGATCTATGTGCTGACACGGCCGGATTACATAACGCTTATGAGGTGCGACAACGCCAAGGAGTCCTCGGAGGTCGTCGCGATCCTGGAATCGAATAATATCGAATATAAGACGGACGCCAACGCGCTGACCATATCGGTGCTGGAGAAGGATAAGTCCACCGCCACCCTGGCGCTGGCGGCCGGCGGCTACGTGTCGGACGAGTATGACGCGAAGGATTATATCGACAGCAGCCTTTCCGCCACTGCCTCCGACAAGGCGAAATTATGGAACGCGGGGCTTCAGAAGAAGATGGAGAGCGATTTTGCGGCGCTGTCCAATGTAAAGAGTGCCCGGGTCACCCTGCATATTCCAGAGCAGAAAGGGACTCTCGCGGCGGAGGCCCAGGAGTCATCCGCCCTGATCCAGCTGGAGCTGGACGGGACCTTTACCTCCGCGAACGCTCAGACCATGGCGAGGGCGGCGGCCACCATGCTGGGCAATAAGGACACTTCCAACATCACCATCATGGATCAGGACACGAACCTTCTGTTCGCCGGAGGGGACGATTACAGCGCTTCGGGGATCGCCAATTCCATGCAGGAGCTGCAGAGCCAGGCGGAGAAGATGCTGGAAAGCCAGCTGAAGCGAGTGCTGATCGGGACGAATCAGTTTTATACCATCGAGGTCAGCAGCCACCTGGATATCGACTACGCGGAGTACGAGCAGACAAAGAAGGAATATTACGCCAATGAGGGCAGGGACGAGGGCATGTACGCCGACCAGACGACATATGAATCCGAGAACAATTCGGACGTGGCGGGCGTCCCGGGCACTTCCTCCAATGACGGCACGGTTTACGTGTCGCCGGACGGCTCCAACACTTCTTCCAGTTCCTCCGAGAGCCAGATCCATTTTCTGCCCAACGAGCTGAGCGAACATTCCATCAGCCCGGCGGGCAGCATAAGATATGAAAATTCCTCCATGTCCATCGCCATGATCCGCTATAAGGATATCTATGAAGAGGATATCCGGAGCCAGGGACTTCTGGCGGAGGAGTCCTGGGAGGATTATAAGTTCGCCAACAGGGCGGATACCAAGCTGGAGGTGGATCCGGACCTGTATCTGGTGGCATCTAACGCGACGGGGATCGCGCCGGAGCGCATCACCATCGTCGCCTATGAGACCCCTCTGTTTCATGACAGGGAAGGCCTTCAGGTGGAGTGGACCAATGTGCTCAGCGTGGTGATGCTCCTGGCGATCCTGGGCCTTCTGGCATTCGTGATCCTGAGGAGCATGCGTGTAAAACAGGTGGTGGAGCCCGAGGAGGAGCTTTCCGTGGAGAGTCTGCTGCAGTCCACGCCTGTCAGCGAGCTGGAAGACATCGACGTGGAGAACAAGTCAGAGACCAGGAAGATGATCGAAAAATTTGTGGACGAAAATCCGGAGTCCGCCGCCGCGCTTCTGCGCAACTGGCTGAATTCGGACTGGGCATGACCGTTTTGGAAAGGATGTATGGGTAAATGGCAAGAGGACATGACACGACCATATCGGGCCTGCAGAAAGCGGCTATTTTATTGATCTCCCTGGGACCGGAGCGCTCCGCAAACGTGTTTAAGCATTTGAAGGAAGAGGAGATCGAGGAACTGACTCTGGAGATCGCCAATACCAGGAGCGTCACCCCGCAGATCAAAGAGGACGTCATCAACGAATTTTATGAGGTATGTCTTGCGCAGCAGTATATCGCGGAGGGTGGCATCGGCTACGCAAAAGAACTTTTGGAGAGGGCGCTGGGTACGGAAAAGGCCATGGACGTCATCGGCAGGCTTACGGCTTCCCTGCAGGTGAAGCCCTTTGAGTTTGTGCGAAAGACGGACGCTTCCCAGCTTCTGAACTTTATCCAGGACGAACATCCCCAGACCATCGCGCTGATCCTGTCCTATCTGTCGCCCAGTCAGGCGGCCCTGATCATCTCCGCGCTGCCCCAGGAGTCCCAGGCGGACGTGGCCCGCAGGATCGCCACGATGGACCGCACCAGCCCGGACGTGATCAAGGAAGTGGAGAGGGTGCTGGAGTCCAAGCTGGCAAATCTTGTGAACCAGGACTACACGATCATCGGCGGCGTGGACGCGGTGGTGGAGATCCTGAACACGGTGGACCGGAGTACCGAGAAGAACATTATGGAGATGCTGGAGATCGAGGAGCCGGAACTGGCGGACGAGATCCGGAAGAAGATGTTCGTGTTCGAGGATATCCTGCTTCTGGACGACCGGGCGATCCAGCGCGTGCTGCGTGAAGTGGACAACAACGATCTTGCCATCGCGCTTAAGAGTGCCACGGAAGACGTTCAGAACACCATATTTAACAACCTGTCGAAACGTCTTGCCACAATGATCAAGGAAGATATGGAATTTATGGGGCCTGTGCGTATGAAGGACGTGGAGGAAGCCCAGCAGAAGATTGTGAATATCATCCGGCGGCTGGAGGATGCCGGTGAGATCGTGATCTCCAGAGGCGGAGGTGACGAGATCGTTGTCTAAGAATCTTCTAAAGGGCGGAATGGTGAATCTCACCAAAGAAGAGAGCAGGATCATCGACGCGAACTCCCTTATCGCCCAGCGCATCGGCATGCTTGCGCAGGAGCTGCAGGAGGCGGAGAACGAGGGCTTTACGGAGGGACTGAAGGCGGAGGAGGCGGATATCTCTGCCCTGCTTGCGGATCAGGAGGCGACGCAGGAAGAGGAGCTGCCGGAGGAACTCAGCGCCGAGGAAGCCCAGGAACGCGCCAGGACGATCGTTCAGGAGGCGAAGGACGCGGCCTCGAAGATTTTGCAGGACGCCATCGCCCAGTCGGAGGCGGAGGCGGAAACCATCCGCCAGAAGGCCCGGGAGGAGGGCTACCAGGAGGGCTTTCAAAAAGCGGAAAGTGAATTTCATAAGAAGGAGAAGGACTTGAAAAACAGGGAGAGGGAACTGGAAAAGCAGTATGACTCCCTGGTAGAAGAACTGGAACCTAAATTTGTAGATACCCTGTCAGGAATCTATGAGCATTTATTTCACGTGGAACTGGGAAGCCATCGGGACATCCTGTTGTACCTGATCGGAGACTGCATGCGGGGAGCGGAGGGAAGCAAGAGTTTCCAGATCCGCGTCTCCAAGGAGGATTATACCTATATCAGCGCAAAGAAAGCCGGTCTGCTGGAGGCCGCGGGAGCGGGGGAGGCACAGCTGGAGATCCTGGAGGATCCTGCCCTTCCTAAAAACGGATGCGTGATCCGGACGGAAAATGGGATCATGGACTGCAGTCTGGAGACTCAGCTGGAAGAGCTGAACAGAAAACTGAGGCTTTTGGCCTACGAGAAGAAATGAGGGACCGGCAGTGAAAATTCCGGCGATTGACTTTGAAAAATATGCGTCCCTGGAGGAAGGAAGCTATTACCGGAAGTTCGGGAGGGTGATGAACGTTGTGGGACTCACCATTGAATCCGCCGGTCCGGAGGCAAAGCTTGGGGACGTATGCGAGATCTGGCCGGGCGTGGAGGGGGCAAAGCCCGTCCCCGCCGAGGTTGTGGGCTTCAAGGACGGAAGGACGCTTTTGATGCCCTTTGACACCGTGGACGGCATCGGCGCGGGAAGCGCAGTGGAGAATACGGAAAACCCGTTGACCGTAACAGTCAGCGAAAAACTGCTGGGAAAAACCCTGAACGGCCTGGGAATCCCCATGGATGGCTCCGAGATAAAGGGAAAGCGTTATCCCGTGGAAGCCAAGGCCCCGGATCCCATGAGCAGAACCATTATCGACGCGGTGCTTCCCCTGGGGGTGAAAGCGGTGGACGGCCTGATCACCCTGGGAAAGGGACAGAGGATCGGCGTGTTTGCCGGCTCCGGCGTGGGAAAATCCACCCTGATGGGAATGTTTGCAAGAAACACCAAGGCGGATATTAACGTGATCGCGCTGATCGGGGAGCGGGGTCGTGAGGTGCGGGAATTTATAGAGAGGGACCTCGGAGAAGAAGGCATGCGGCGCAGCGTGGTGGTGGTGGCCACGTCCGACCGGCCGGCGCTGGAGAGGAACAAGGCCGCGAAGACGGCAACCGCCATCGCGGAATTTTTTCGGGATCAGGGAAAGGACGTGCTTCTGATGATGGATTCCCTGACCCGTTTTTCCATGGCCCAGAGGGAGATCGGACTGGCGACGGGGGAGCCCCCCGTGACGAGGGGGTATCCCCCCAGCGTGTACTCCGAGATGCCAAAGCTCCTGGAGCGCGCGGGCAGGAATGACAAGGGCTCCATCACGGGTCTTTACACGGTCCTGGTGGACGGCGACGACTTCAACGAGCCCATAGCCGATACGGCGAGAAGCATTCTGGACGGGCATATCGTTCTGGACAGAAAGCTGGCCCACAAGAACCATTACCCTGCTGTGGACGTGCTGCAGAGCATTTCAAGGTGCATGAGCACCATCGCCACAAAGGAGCACAAGCAGGCCGCGGGGAAACTGCGCAGCGTGCTGGCCACGTACAATGAGGCGGAGGACCTGATCAATATCGGCGCATATAAGGCCGGCAGCAATCCGGAGATCGACTACGCGGTATCGAAGATCCAGGCGGTAAATGAGTTCCTGTGTCAGGAGACCGACGAGAAATTTACTTTCGAAGAGAGCGAGGACCTGCTGGCCGGGCTCTTTTGACACGGAGGGCGGGCCGGAGGGCGCGTAAGCCGGGAAAAGGTTCCCCGGGCGGGAAAGGGGTAAAAGATGGCGAGATTCCGATTCCCCATGCAGAGCATCCTGGATGTCAAGTATAAGCTGGAAACCCAGGCAAAACAGTCTTTTGCGGCCGCTCAGGCGGCGCTGCTGGCGGAGGAGGAGAAGCTGGAGAACCTCCGCGAACGGAAGGCGGGATATGAGGAAAAGGCCAGAAGCCTTCTCTCCGGCAGTCTGAACGTAATGGATATCGAAGAGAATAAGACGGCCATCATCGTGATGGACGGTTATATAGCCGAACAGACCAGGGAAGTGGAACTTGCCCGGAGGAAAGTGGAGAGACGCCGGGAGGACATGGCGGAGGCCATGCGTGAGAGGAAGACCTACGAAACCCTGCGGGAAAACGCTTTTCAGGAATTTCTGGCCGAGGAAAACCGGGCGGAGGGCAAGACGGTGGATGAACTGGTCAGCTACACTTACGGGCAGAAGAAACAGGCGGAAAACAAAAAGACGGAGACTTGAGTAAGGATACCGGACCCGGGAAAGGCGAGGAAAAGGGAAGATGGCAAAAAATAAGAGCCCCGAAGAGACGGCTGCGGCAGAAGAAAAAAAGAAAATTACAGAAGAAAAGCAAAAGCTGAAGGCGGAGCAGAAGGAGCAGCGGAGGGAGGCGAAACGCCGGGCAAAGGAGATCGCCCGCAAGGAGAATGAGCTGGAGGAAGAAAGGGAGAGCAACGGAATGGTTACATTCCTTGCCACCCTGTTTATCGTCATTCTCTGGATCGCCGTGGTCTGCGTCATTGTAAAGCTGGATATCGGCGGATTCGGCAGCACCGTCCTGAAGCCGATCCTGGAGGACGTTCCTGTGATCAATAAGATTCTGCCGGGGGTCCCCCTGACGGAGACCAATGACCCGGAGAGCTACGGGGGCTATACCAGCCTGCGGGACGCGGTGGAACAGCTGAAAAATCTGGAACTGGAAATTGACCGTCTGCAGACGGTGAACCAGACCAAGGACGAGCAGATCGAGCTTCTCTCGGCGGAGGTGCAGCGCCTGAAAGAATTCGAGGACAAACAGGTGGAATTCCAGAGGATCCGCACGGAATTTTACGAGGAAGTGGTGTATGCCGCCAACGGTCCCGGAGCCGAAGAGTACCGGAAATATTATGAAGAGATGGACCCCGCATCGGCGGAGTTTTTGTATAGGCAGGTGATCCTCCAGCTTCAGGAATCCCAGGAAATCCAGGATTATGCCTCGGCATATTCCCAGATGAAACCCAAGCAGGCCGCAGCCATTTTTGAGGACATGGAGGACAATCTCCAGCTGGTGGCCAGGATCCTGAAGACCATGAACGCGGAGAGCAGGGGGAACATCCTGGGAGCCATGGATCCGGAGATCGCCGCGAAACTCACAAAAATTATGGATCCGGAGTCTTAATCCTTTCCCAATTTATGCCGATAAATAAATTGATGCCGGATTGTAAGGTGCCGGCATGAGTTTATTGAGAAAGGAGGGAAACGGATGATCACAGCGAATGTGAAGGACGCGGGCGCGGCGGCGCTGGTGAATTTGGCACCGGGGTCTTCCGGAAAAGTGCAGGCGTCAGGCGGCGCGGACAGTTTTCAGGACATCCTGAACAAGCAGACGGACCCTGCGGATCCGGCAAAGCGGCCAGGACGCGCGGAAAACGGCAAGAAGCCGTCGGCAGAGAAGGCGGACGATGGCAGACAGCGGGTTTTACGCAGGAATCGCACCGGGGACGTGGAACCGGAGAGCGGGACTGCAGATCCGGCCCAGGAGCCCGAGGAACTTTCCGAGGAAACTATGGACGCCGTGAAAGAGGCTGCGGCGCAGCTGCTTTTCCGGATGGCGGACGCTTTCGGCATTTCGGTGGAGGATCTGCGGGGCATGATGCAGGAGATGGGTATCTCGGACGCAGAACTTCTTCTGCCGCAGCAGCTCAGCAATCTGATCCTGGAGGCTGGCGGCGCGGAAGGATCCTTTGAACTGGTGACGGACGGGGAACTGTATGAAAAGTTCCGCGGCCTGATGGAGACCCGGGAACAGCTTGTGGGAGAGATCGCATCAGATGCCGGTAGGAAGCCTGAGGAACTGCTTCGGGAACTCCAAGCCGGGACGGCGGCGATTCCTTTGGAAGCGAAGATGCCTGAAGACGCGGTGGAAACGCCGGAAACGGAGCCCGGAGCTGAAGAAGAGGCCGGCGAGGAACTGCAGATTCCCGATATTTCGCAGGATGCGGAGCGGACGGAAGAAAACGGGGAGAACGCGGAAAACAGATCTCGTCAGGAGACTTCCGGGAGAGAGCAGAGAGAGCCTTTCAGAAATTTTGAAAACAATCCTCTGATGAGTCCGGCAGATCCGGATACGACGGTCTATGAGATGCGGACGGAGAGCGCTTCGCAGACCATGGACGCGGACACCCAGAACATCATGCGTCAGATCCTGGATTACATGAAAGTCCAGATCCGGCCGGAGACCACGAGCCTGGAGATGCAGCTGCATCCGGCGAGCCTCGGCACGTTGCAGATCCAGCTTGCCAGCAAGGGCGGCGCGGTGACAGCGCAGTTTATCGCCGAGAACGAAGCGGTGAAGGCGGCGCTGGAAAACCAGATGATCCAGCTTCGGGAGAACTTCGAGGAACAGGGCATCCGCGTGGAAGCCATTGAGGTTTCCGTGCAGACCGGAAGATTCGAGCAGTCCTATGAAGAGCAGGAGAGAAACGGCGAAGAGCGGCAGACATCCCGCGCAAGGACCGGCAGAAGGCTGCGGCTGGACGCACGGACAGCGCTGGAGCAGACAGCGGATCTCACTGATGATGAGAGGCTGGCGGCGGATTTGATGGCTGCAAACGGCGGAACCGTGGACTACATGGCGTAGGGCGCGGGGCTGTCCGGAAAAATGCAGAAAAACCGGTTTTTGAAGAGAACCGGAGAACAGGCATCAGCTTTGGCAGTATGCAGGCAGACGCCTGAAAAAAAGAAAGGAGAAGAGAGAAAATGTCAGTTGTGCAGGTAAAAGACGGCGAGATCGTGGAGAGCGCGACACAGAGTTCGCTTACGAACGCCAAGAAGAACAACGGGATGGACAAAGACGCGTTCCTTCAGCTGCTTGTGGCGCAGATGAAATACCAGGATCCCCTGGAGCCCACGTCCAACACGGAGTACATTTCCCAGTACGCCCAGTTCTCCCAGGTAGAGCAGCTGCAGAATATGGCGGGCAGCATGGCGCTCCAGAGGGCAAGCGGACTGGTGGGACAGGAGGTTATCATCGAGACCACGACTTCCGCAGGAAAGACGATGACCGTACAGGGCAGAGTGGATTACGTGACATACGAGAACGGAAAGGCGTTCCTCTCTGTGAACGGAAACCTTTATTCCATCGATGATCTGAAGAACGTGGTGGATCCGATTTATCAGGCGGCCTTTGACAAGGCGGTGGATTACGTCGGCAGGGTAAACAAGCTGCCCAGCCTGGAAAACCTGGCGCTGAGCGACGAGGAGACGGTGAACGGATTAAACAAAGAGTATGAGGAGATGTCCGATTACGAGAAGAGCTTCATCGCGCAGGAAGTTCTGGATCAGCTGAAGAAGTACACCGAGAAGATCCAGGAGCTGAAAGGCCAGGCGGAAATGGAAGGGAAAGACAAGACGGAGGACGCCCCGAATACGGAAGGTTCCGGGGAAACGGATCAGACCGAGGGAACGGACGAGGCCGAAAGCGACGGGGATACAGTGGAAGCCTGACGGAGCGGGCGGCAGCATGAGAGAGGGAGCTTGAGAATATGGATATTCAGAAAAACGGATTCCTTTCCATCGAACAGCTATCGGACCGGTACTTAAACGCCGGACAGGGAAGTCCGGTAAAAAGCCGGACGGCACAGGAGCTCTCCTTCAGACAGGTCCTGGAACAAAAGAGCATCGCAGGGCAGAACGCGGAACGGCTGCGTTTCTCAAAGCACGCTGCGGTGAGGCTGAAGGACCGGGGGATCGAGCTTTCGGATGACCAGATGGAGCGCTTGAACGACGGCGTGAAAAAGGCCCAGAGGAAAGGGATCAGGGATTCGCTGGTGCTTGTGGATGAGCTGGCATTCATCGTCAACATTCCGAATCAGATGGTGGTGACGGCCATGGACAGCCGGGAAGCGGATGAAAACGTATTTACAAATATCAATGGAGCGGTCATAAACTAAACCGGACCCAATGTGGAGGTTATCTCCCTCCGAACGACAGAGGAGGGAGGCCCGCTCCGAAAAAGGAGGATAAACAACTATGATGAGAGCACTTTTTTCTGGTGTGGCAGGACTGAGAGCCCATCAGACAAAGATGGACGTAATCGGCAACAATATCGCGAACGTAAACACTACGGCGTATAAGTCCAGTTCCATGGTGTTCAGCGATCTGATGAGCCAGACAACCCAGCGTGCCAGCGGTGCCAACGCTACTACCGGCACGGGCGGAACCAACGCCCGGCAGATCGGTCTGGGCGTGAAGACCGGCGCGATCAGCATTAACGTTGAGGGACAGGGCGCCAGCCAGTCCACGGGTTACGGCTTCGACATGATGATCAACGGCAACAATTTCTTCGTGGTGAGCAACGGCTCTGAGAACTTCTTTACCAGGGACGGTTCCTTCTATGTGGACGGCAGCGGCAACCTGGCCATGGCCAGCACCGGTTACAACGTCATGGGCTGGGGCGTGGATGAGGAGACCCAGACGATCCGCCAGGATACGGTGACTCCCCTGCGCGTCATGAGCGAGGCAAACCTGACCTATCCCCCCGAGTCCACTACAAAGGCCTTCATGAGCGGCATCCTGGATGAGAACGACACCAATGTGACCAGCGCCAGCGGCAAGGCGGTGACCTTGAACTTCTTCGACAAGCTGGGATACGGCTATACGGCAAAGTTTATCTTCAAACAATCCGACGATCCCCACAGCTACAGCCTGGAGCTGGAGAAGATCACGGGCAGCGACGGGAAGGAGCTGGATCTCTCCGGCTTAACCTTCGGCACGGAGGGAAATTCCCAGGAGAAGAAGACCACGGTCTCCTTCAACAGCGAGTCCTTCCGTTGGGACCCGAACACCAAGCGGCTTACCAATGCGGACGGCACCCAGATCCTGGCGGGAGTAACAGAGATGTTCGAAGGCGATACGCTGAAGGACCTGGACGCGGAGATCACGGTGGGAGACGCGACCATGACCGTCCGGGATTCCCTGGACGCCATCGCCAAGGCTCACGGCTTCGAGGGTTCCACGGAGGAGTTCTTGAACCTTTATGTGACAGAGGCAAATCCTGAGGAGGGCGCGGAGCCCAGGAAGATCTCCGTGGAGGAGATGCTTCAGAATCTCGCGCAAGGCGAAGAAGAGAACGCCTTCCCCATGCTGCCGGACGCGGAAACCGAGGCGACCAGCTTTGAGGCGGACGGGCGCTTTTACGACGGCGTGAACATTGCCTTCAACGATGAAAACGGAAAGTTCGCCGGCATCGGCGGCAGCGCGCAGCAGACCACGGCAGTGCTGGGACTTGGGGGCCTGGGCGTAAACTTTACGGATATTGAGATCGACTTCTCCACGATGACCATGTTCAACAACAACGGCACTTCCACCGTGGGGGCCACCAGCGGAGACTTAAAGGGCATCGGTTCCGGCCGCGCCCTGGGCAAGATGATCGGCATCTCCACCCAGGACAACGGCATGATCTACGCGAACTACGACAACGGTATGACAAAGCTGCTGGGACAGATCGCCACGGCTTCCTTCCCGAACGTCTCCGGTCTGGAGAAGGCGGGCGACAACCTGTTTAAGGCGACCCTGAACTCCGGAGACTTCGACGGCATCGGCGTGGATGTCACCGCCGGGGGCGGCTATATCTCCACCGGCCAGCTGGAGATGAGCAACGTGGACCTGGCGCAGGAGTTCACCGAGATGATCACGACCCAGAGAGGCTTCCAGGCCAACAGCCGTATCATTACGGTTTCCGATACCCTGCTTGAAGAACTTACCAATCTGAAACGTTAGTAACCCTTGTCATATTTTGCTTGATGTGCTATAATATGACAGGAAAGAGCGGCGCAGAGGGACGAAAAGCTTCTTTTCGTCCCTTTTCTCTTTTTTTCGGGGCGGGACGCGGCCAGCGAACCTGTGGAAAGCGCGGGGCATGGCTTTGCGGATGGCGCGGAAGAAACGACGATTCTGTAAGATAGAGGAGGTTCGGGAAAAATGATCGAGGTTACAAAGCTGAACGGCGTGAAGATCCTTGTGAACCCGGATCTCTTTGAGGTTGTGGAGGAGACGCCGGACACGGTGATCACTCTGACCACCGGAAGAAAAATTATTGTAAAAGAAAGTAGACAAGAGCTAAAGAATCTAGTAAAATCGTATAGAAAGGATATTTTTGCTTAGCCTTTACATACCGCGGCAAAATACAGGTGATTTGCTTTGGATATCGCGTCTTTGCTTGGAGTGATTATTGGATTCGTAATGCTGGTATACGGTATCTTTGACGCTACCGGCTCCGTTGCGGGAGTTTTGAGTTACATGGATTTCCCCTCGGCGCTGATCACCTTCGGCGGATCCTTTTCGGCGACCCTGGCGTCCGTCAGGCTGCAGGAATTTCTGGCGGGCCTGAAGAGTTTTTCACTGATCTTCCGTATGCCCACGCTGAACACGCTGGATATGATCAACAAGATTATCGAGCTCTCCAACGTCGCCAGGAAGGGCGGGCTTTTGAGCCTGGAGGAGGCGGCGGCCGACATGGAGGAGCCGTTCTTAAAGAAAGGCATTTTCCTCATTGTGGACGGAACGGATCCGGAACTGGTCCGGGCGATCATGGAGACGGAGCTGACCACCACGGAGGGACGGCATAAGAATCTGATCGGTTTCTGGGATACTTTGGGGGCCATGGGACCGGCCTGGGGTATGATCGGTACCCTGGTGGGCCTGATCAACATGTTGAACAACTTGAATGACGCCGACGCCATAGGTCCTTCCATGGCGGTGGCGCTGATTACGACGCTGTACGGCTCCCTGCTGGCAAACTGGATCTGCATTCCGGTATCAAATAAATTGAAGGCGGCAAACGCGGCGGAGATGATGCAGAAGGAGATCATGATCGAGGGCCTTCTCTCGATTCAGGCGGGTGAGAACCCCCGGGTGATCGAGGAAAAGCTGAAGTCCTTCATCGCTCCCAGGGAGCGCGTCAACCCGGAGCCGGCGGGAGGTGAGGAGTAATGGCAAAGCGGAAGGAGGATACGCCGCCGCCGGGGTCCCCGGCCTGGATGGCAACCTTCTCGGATATGATGAACCTTCTGCTGTGCTTTTTTGTGCTCCTTTTTTCCATGTCGACGGTGCAGCAGGATAAGTGGGACGCCTTCATCGCCTCCATGAACAACACCTTCAGCATCTTTGACTCGGGGGCGACGACGATCGGCGAGGGCGTTCTGATCAGCAACGGCGTGAGCCAGCTCAACGAATTGGATATGTACCTGGAGAGCACGGGAAAGCTGGCGGACAGCGACGTGAACGCCGAAGACATACAGGAGTACGACCGCTTTGAGGAGATGGACCAGCAGGAGGTGGATCAGTTCCTGGAGCACATAGAGGAACAGAACCTTCAGAACAATGAGGAGCTGGCGGAACGGGTGGAAGAGTCCGTAAAGGAAAGCGGGATAGACGACCAGGTTGAGGTCACTTTTAATTCCCAGTACGTGCAGCTCAGCATGAAGGGCGCGCTTTTATTCGATTCGGGGAGCGCGGAGCTCCAGGAGTCGTCCAAGGGCGTCCTGGACAAGGTGGCGGTGCTTCTGGAAAAGTACGCGAAAGGGATCGTTGAGATCGAGGGGCATACGGACAACGTCCCAATGCACAGCGCAAAAT
This sequence comes from uncultured Acetatifactor sp., assembly GCA_947595925.1. Taxonomy (GTDB): domain Bacteria; phylum Bacillota; class Clostridia; order Lachnospirales; family Lachnospiraceae; genus Acetatifactor. The sequence continues at coordinate 28,188 of CANQEV010000038.1, forward strand.
ATGCTGACAACGAGGAACTGAGCAGCGCCAGGGCGCTGGCCGTGTTTTATTATCTGGTGGACAACAGCCTTTTGGATCCTGTGGATTTAAGACATGCCGGAATGGGGGAGCGTGTCCCCATAGCCGACAATTCCACGGAGGAAGGCAGAAGCAAGAATCGCCGGGTAGAGATCAGAATATATAATTAGGAGGCGTCGCAGCCGGATATGAAGAAAAATTTATTGACTGTTTTGATTCTCGCACTTGTCATGGTGAACATTGTACTGACTGCGGTCATGATGTTCAGCGTTATGAGCACCAATAAAAAGACGGCAAAGCTGGTGAACAATATTGCCACCGTCCTGAATCTGGAGTGGACGGAACCCGGGGAGGATTCCACGGAAAACGCCTCGATTTCCCTTGCGGATACCGCCGTCTATAACATCACCGGCTCCATGACCATTCCCCTGGCCATGGACGAGAACGGGAAACAGGGGTATATCGTATTCGACGTAAGTCTTTCCATGAATAAGAAAGACAAGGACTATAAGAAGTATTCGGAGACCATGGCCGAGAGGGAGAGCCTTGTCAAGGACGTCATCACAAGCGTGGTCACCTCCCATACCCAGGCGGAGTGCCGGAATAATTTTGAGGGTCTGAAGGAGGAAATCCTGGAAGCGATCCAAAACCTGTTCGGCTCCAAATTTATATTCGACGTGGGGCTGAGCGGAGTGAAATACAGCTGAGAAAAAAGCCATTGGAAGACAGGAGGTGAGATTTTGTGGGCGATGTCCTTTCCCAGAGCGAGATAGACAATCTTCTGGCGCAGCTGAACGCCGGTGAATTTGATATGGAGCAGATGAAGGGGGAAGATGAGAAACCGGTCAGAGACTACAATTTTGAGCGGCCCACAAAATTTTCCAAGGAACATCTGAGGACCCTGGAGATCATCTTTGAGCATTACGGGCGGCTTCTGTCTACAAATCTTCCCGTCTATCTTCGGAAAAACGTGCAGATAACAGTGGCCAGCTCGGAGACGGTTACCTTCAGCGAGTTTACAAACGCGCTGTCCAATCCGGTCATTCTGGGGATCATCAGTTTTACGCCCTTGAACGGTTCCATTATCGTGGACCTGCAGTCGAATCTGGGGTACGCCATGCTGGACCGGATGCTGGGAGGCAGCGGGGACCCTCTGATAAAGAGCAACCGGGAATTTTCAGAGATTGAGCTGGTGATCATACAGAAGATTCTGGTTTTGATGACGCAGCTGTTCCGGGAACCTTGGAAAAACGTGATCGAACTCAACCCGGTGCTGAGCCGGTTGGAGACAAATCCGCAGTTTGCGCAGGTGATCGGGCCCAACGAAATGGTGGCCATTGTGACGCTGAATATGAAAATCGGCGACACGGAGGGCCTGGTGAACGTCTGTCTTCCCTTCTTTACGCTGGAAGACGTCATGGATAAGCTGAACACCAAATACTGGTTCTCCACCATGCAGGAGAACCGGGACGGGGAATATGAGGCGTATATTGAAAGTATGATCCGCAGAGTGGAGATCCCTGTAAAGGCCGTTCTCGGAAAGAGCGTGATCAACGTGTCCGACTTCATGAACCTGCAGGTCGGCGACTGCATCCGCCTGGACACCAAGGTGGATCAGGATATGGACGTATATGTGGGAAATATCAGGAAATTTACCGCTCTGCCCGGTGCGAACAAGGACAATTACGCCGTCCGCGTTACATCCGTGCTGCGGGAGGAGGAATAGAGAATGGATGGAGGAATTCTGTCTCAGGACGAAATAAACGCGCTGCTCAGCGGGATGGATCTCTCAGGAGACACGCCCCCGGAAAACGTGGCTGATATGTTCCCCGCGGCGAATGGCCAGATGGCGGAGGATTACCTCGCCGGAACGGAGCCTGTCACAGGCGGGGAAGAATTGCTGACGGACGTTGACAAGGACGCCATTGGGGAAGTGGCCAATATCAGCATGGGATCGTCCGCGACGACACTGTACTCCCTGGTAAACCGCAAAGTGGATATCTCTACGCCGGTGGTATCCCTGACTACCTGGGATCAGCTGATGGAGGATTACGAAAGGCCCTGCGTGTTTATCCAGATCAAGTACACGAAAGGGCTGGACGGCAGCAATATACTGGTATTGAAGGATCAGGACGTAAAGGTGATCACCAGCCTGATGATGGGCGGCGACGGGACGCCGGACGACGGGGAACTTTCGGAGCTTCATCTCAGCGCGATCTCCGAAGCCATGAATCAGATGATGGGGTCCGCCGCAACGTCCCTTTCCACCATGCTCCAGACAACCATCGACATCAGCCCGCCGGTGTCCTCCCTTTTGGACCTCTCAAAGTTTAAGAGCGGCGCGGAGATCGCCCCCTTTCTGGGAGGGGTTTTCGTCAGGATTTCCTTCCGGATGCAGATCGGGGACCTGGTGGACAGCAAGATCATGCAGCTCTATCCGGTGGAATTTGCGAAAAAACTGGTGGACACCTTTATCAGTACCCAGCTGGGAATGATGACGGAGCCCGCTTCCGCACCGGAACCTGCGCCCGGACCTTCGGGAAATGAGGCGGCTTCCGGCAACATGGGAGCTGCGAACGGCATGTCCGGCGGCATGAACAACATGGGAGCCGTGGGAGGCATGTCCGGCAATATGAACAACATGGGAGCCATGGGAGGCATGCCCGGCGGCATGAACAACATGGGGGCCATGGGAGGCATGTCCGGTGACATGAACAACATGGGGGCCATGGGAGGCATGCCCGGCGGCATGAACGGCATGGGAGCCATGGGAGGCATGCCCGGCGGCATGAACGGCATGGGGGCCATGGGAGGCATGCCCGG
>CANQEV010000039.1 GCA_947595925.1 uncultured Acetatifactor sp.
ATATCATGGAATGGACACAAACGCAGTAAATTCAAGTATTTTTGAACATTTTTATTGTTTTAAGCAGACATTAAATAGCAACACAGCGCAAAGGCGGTTATGAACGTGAAGCTGCAGCCGTCTTTTTTGTTTGGAAAGAAGAGAATGAAGAAATCGAATACCACTGAAAGAGCGCAGGAAAAGTGCAAAGGATTTATCTTAAATAGTAACTTGTCCGCTAAATTAGGAAATTACATGGAATAATATGAGAAAAAACCTCAAATACTATTTACAAATCATAAAATGGCATATAATATAGGTATAGAGCGGAGGTTGGTAATATGCTGAGTCAATTTACTGTGAAAAATTACAAAAGTATTCGAGATGAGATTACATTAGACATGCAGGCGGCGGCTATTTCGGAACATATGGATAAGATCATCAGGGAGAAAAATAGAGAATTATTTTTGCCGGTATCCGTTATCTATGGGCCTAATGGCGGAGGAAAGTCCAATGTGCTGGAGGCGATACACGCGCTGGCATCTAAGATCCTGAGTCCCCTTTGTGCAGCCTGCAGCAAAAATGATTGCGCGTACAGACCAAAAAAATTACCGATAGAACCATTTGCTTTTGAAGAGGAAAGCAGAAATATGCCTACGGAGTTTGAAATGTTTTTTCGGACCGTGACAGCGGAGTACCGCTATATCCTTCATATCAAAAAAGAATCTGTGCTGTATGAGAGTCTTGATCGGGTAAAAATGGAGACAGGAAGGCGTTCCGCTTTGTTTGTGCGCGAAAGGGATCAGGTGGATCTGAAAGGTCCTTTTGCAAAATTAAAGATCAGTGAGGGTCTGTCGGAAACGCTGCCGTTGTTGTCCTATCTGGGAATCACTTATAATAAAAATGAGATTGTGCATGATATCCTGAACTGGTTTGAAAAATCGATAGATTTCTTGAATTATGGAAGTCCATATCAGGAAATGCGGATGGCAATAGCAAAATCTGATGAGATCAAGGAATATGTGCTGAAAATGATTCAGGAAATGGATCTGGACATAGAGAATTTCCGCATTGCCGAGGAAAAAGATGAGGATACAATAGAGGTTTATACAGAACATATTGTGAATGGAAGGAGTACGGAACTGACATTATCCGAGGAGTCCAGCGGTACAAGGAAACTGTTCGGACTTTTGCCGTATATTGTAAACAGTCTGTATTATGGCACAACTTTAGTGATCGATGAACTGGATGCAAAAATACATCCTTTGCTGCTGAAACATATTATTGCAATGTATACGGATATGAGTATTAACAGGAGAGGGGGCCAGTTGATCTTTACCTCTCACGACTTAACTACTATGAACAATGATGTTTACAGAAGGGATGAAATATGGTTTGCGGCAAAAGGGAGGGATCAGAATACCGGATTATACTCACTGGCAGAGTTTAAGGATGATAACGGCGCGTCTGTCCGCAAGGATGCAAAATATGATAAACAATATCTGGAAGGAAAATATGGCGCCGACCCATATTTACAGAGAATTATAGATTGGGGGAAAGTCAATGGCTAAAAAGCCTGGTAGGACGGATTGGAAGAAAAAGCGCCTTCTGCAGCATAAAGAATGAGCCGTCGCGCCGGGACTGTCAGACAAGCTCCCCGGCGCGGTATTTTGCGACGATGCTCTGGATCCTCTCGTTGGGATTCAGCAGGTCGCTGATGGAGGAATCGTGGTTCAGGGTATCAATGATATAGGCGATGTATTTGCTCATGTCGCAGCTGATGTACCACTCCCGATGGAGAAGCTCCGGGGTCTGGTAGATCAGGTTGGTGGTGAGGATGCGGTGGATGATCCCCTTTTCATAGGCCTTGTCAAACTTGTCCAGGCCGTTGGTGAAGAGGCCGAAAGTGGAAAAGACGAAGATGTTTCTCGCCTTTCTCTCCTTTAAGAGCGCGGCTACTTCCAGGACGCTGTCGCCGGAGGAGATCATGTCGTCGATGATGATCATGTCCTTTCCCTCCACGCTGGTGCCGAGGAATTCATGGGCAATGATGGGGTTGCGTCCGTCCACGATCTTTGTGTAATCCCGGCGCTTATAGAACATGCCCATGTCCAGGCCAAGAACGTTCGCGATGTAGATGGCGCGCTTCATGCCGCCCTCGTCGGGGCTGATCACCATCATATGGCCGGAATCCAGCTGGAGATCCTTTACGTTTTTGAGGAGTCCCTTGATAAACTGGTAGGCGGGCTGCACGGTCTCGAAACCGTGAAGGGGGATCGCGTTCTGTACCCTGGGATCGTGGGCGTCAAAGGTGATGATATTGTCCACGCCCATGCGGACCAGTTCCTGAAGGGCGATGGCGCAGTCCAGGGATTCCCGGGCGGTGCGGTTGTGCTGCCGGCTTTCGTAGAGGTAGGGCATGATGACGGTGATGCGCCTTGCCTTTCCGCCCACGGCGGCGATGATGCGCTTCAGATCCTGGTAGTGATCGTCAGGGGACATGTGGTTCTCATGTCCGCAAAGGGAATAGGTCATGGAGTAGTTGCAGACGTCCACCAGGAGATAGAGGTCCGTGCCGCGGACGGATTCCAGGATCATTCCCTTTGCCTCGCCGGAACCGAAGCGGGGAACCTTCGCGCTGAGCAGATAGGTGTCGCGCTGATAGCCTGAGAAGGCGAGGGAATCCTTGTGCTCATTCTCCCTCTCCACGCGCCATTTTACCAGATACTTGTCCACCTTTTCGCCAAGGCTGCGGCAGCCCTCCAGGGCAATGATCCCGAGGGAGCCAACGGGTATGGTTTCCAGGTTTCTTTTTTCCTCACGGTCAGGCATGAAAAATCCTCGCTTTCTTATTCGCTTTACAGCCCCGGGCAGGAGCTTACTCGCCCAACTTTTGGCACATCCTTACGTCCGGCCCGGAAAACTCGCAGATGTCAAAGTTTTTTGATAGCCGGGAAAAAACTCTGTCGGAGTATCGGTCCCGAAGTTCCGACAGATTTAAGTTTGTTGAGATGATAACGGATTTTTTGCGGACTTCCCGCTCGTTCAGAAAGGCGAAGAACTGTGAAGTCACGAAGCTGCTGAGCACTTCCGTGCCGAGATCGTCCACTATCACCAAGTCATAATTATATAAGTTTTGACAGTAATTGTAAAGACTTTCTTTGTCGGCAGAGGAAAAAACATAGCGGGAGAGAGTGTCGAAAAAGCTCACGGCACTGAAATAGACGACGGAGCAGCCTTTCTCCAGCAGTTCGTTGGCGATGCAGCCGGAGATAAAGCTCTTTCCGGTTCCCACCGTTCCGAAAAACAGAAGGTTTTGTCCGGGATCCGTATGAAAATTCCGGACGAAATCCAGGCAGGTCCCTACGGTCTTCTGCAGCATGTCCAGGTCCTCTCCCTGGACGTAGCGGTAAGTCAGACGGGAGAAACGGTCTTCCGGGGAGATCCCGTTGAAGTTTGCCATCTGCTGGGTGTAGGCGGCTTCTTTCCGGCGCAGACATTCGCACTTTTCTTTCAGGCCGTTTGGAAGCGTGACATAACCTGTATCCCGGCAGTCAGGACAGTCATAGATGGGTTCCAGGTAGTCTTCCGGGTAGCCGGCGGCGTGCAGAAGGGCTTTTCTCCGGGCGGAGATCGCCTGATAAGGGCTTTCCGGGAGAGAGGAGGATGTTCCATTCCCGGCGCTTTCGCCCTGGTCCAGAAGCAGCTGAAGGCGTTCTCTGGCGATGCTGCCGACGGAATCGTTCAGCTCTTTGATCTCCGGGATCTCGCGGTAGATCTTCGCTCTGCGCTCTTCAGAGAGGCGGCGGTTCTCATCGCGGGTCCTTTCATAGTCTCTCATGATTTCCTGATACTGGGAGTCGGACAAAGCCATACGGATATCCCTTTCTTTGAGGTTTCTGTGCGCGGCAGTTTATTTGTTGCTGATCAGTATTTTTTCCAGCTCTGAAAAATCATAGTTGTTTTGTTTGAACTGGTTAAAGCTGTTGTTTCCGCCGGATTTTGCGCCTGTCTTCTTTTTGGCGAGAGGGTCTTTCTGGTGCTGCTCGTCCAGCTTCCGGATATCGGCCTCAGAGCGCACGCCGGACTCCTTCCAGGACTTCAGGATCCCCTCCGCGTAAGGGAAACGGTTCTTGTCCGTGCCGAGGACGGTGCGCCGGCACGCCAGAAGAATGATGTCCAGAGGGAAGGCGTATTCCCGGATCCAGCGGTTGATAAATTCCACTTCTGTATTGGTGGGGGAGCCGTCCTTCCCCAGTTCCCGCATGACCGTATAGACGTCCTTGTCATATTTCCCGGCGGTGCGCTGTGCCTCCTTGGGAGTGGTGATGCCCTCCTGGGCCCAGTTGACGGCCACCTTTTCGATATACTTAAAGTCTTTTTTGCCCCGGTCCACACAGTACTGCAGGAGGTAGTCGATGAGGTCGTCCGAAAAGTGGAGCTCATCCGTAAAGAAGAGGATGGTCTTCATCTCCGAGGGGGTCAGGGGCCTTCCGATGTACTGCTCCGCGATAAAGAGCAGCTGGGCGGTATTCGCCCGGTTCTTAAATTCACGGAGCTGATCCGTGGAGTAGACAGGTTTTGTGAAAGGGGGATTCTCCCTCTGGACGGGTTTCTCCGCCTCGGGGGACCGCTTCGGCGTCTCCGGCGGCGTCATGGGTTCCTGCAGCCGGATCTCCGCGGAAGGGCGCAGGGCGGATTCCGCCCGCAGGACAGAAGATTTAACGGGTTCCTTCTCCTGGGAAACGGTAAGGTCGGTATTGGAGCGCAGACTGTTCACACGGATCCCGGTCAGCGCCTTGGAGGAATCGTACTCCAGGGAGAGAAGGCCCCATTTTTCCCAGTATTTCAGGGAGCGCAGGACTTCCGTCTCCGTGTGGTTGAACTTGTCCGCAATGTCGGATATACTGGTAGACAGTCCGGCGCCCAGCATGCGGATCAGATACAGATACACCTTCAGCTGGGCGTCGTTTGCGTCCTTCATATACTGGTCGATAAAGAGATTGGGGATCACGGTGGAGTCCGCGGACTGTTCCCTGTATAAAGTGATTTCTGCCATTCTGCCACACTACCTTCCGGCCGCTGCCCTTCGGCCTTTTCTGGTCGGGAAGAACCTCCCGAACAATGAAAAGTATAGCATAGGGATCCGGAAAAAGAAATAGTAAAAATGCCGGAATGAACCGCCGTCGTCCCTTCCTCCGATAAAATGTGGATACGGTGGAAAAAGTGGATAACTCAATTCTGAAAATGTCGAAAACCCCGGTTTTTTGGCCTCAAATCGGAATGTTATGAGGGGCGGGTCATCCACATTTTGGGAAAAAATATCCACAGCTTCCTGGACTTTGGAGTCCGCCCGGAACTGTGGATATTGTGGAAAACTATTTTCCGAGGAGAAAATCCCCGATTTTATAGACGTCTCCCGCCCCCATAGTTATCAACATGTCGCCCTTTGTGCAATTTTCCAGAAGAAAATTTTCGATCTCGTCAAAGCTGGGGAAGTAGTGGCAGTCGGTTCCCAGCGCCGCGATCTCCTTCCGGAGCGTCTCGGAGCTGATCCCCAGGGTGTCCGTCTCCCGGGCGGCATAGATATCCGCCAGGACCACATGGTCCGCCAGGGAGAGCGCCGCAGCAAATTCCTTCAGAAACCGCTTGGTACGGGTGTAGGTATGGGGCTGAAAGACCACCCAGAGGTCCTTGTGCTTCGTCGCGGCCGCGGCGGTGAGAGTCGTCCGGATCTCCGTCGGATGGTGGGCGTAGTCGTCGATCACGGCCACCCCGCCGACGGTTCCCTTGTGCTCAAAGCGCCGGTTGGTCCCGCCAAAGCTCCCCAGGGCTGCAGCTGAGACGGTATCTTCTATATTTAAAAGGTCCGCGGCGGCCAGTGCCGCCAGGGCGTTGCCCACATTGTGGATCCCGGGGACCTTTAGGGAAATGCGCAGATCCGGCCTCCCAGGACGGCAGGCGGTAAAGCTGGCGCAGTCGTTTTCGTCGAAGGTGACGTCCGCCGGGCGGTAATCGCCGGAGGGGATCTCTTTCCGACAGCCGCAGTAGGTGACTACCCGGCAGGGGAGATCCGCGGTCAACTCTTCCAGATCGTCAATCTCGCTGTTGATAATGAGGCAGCCGTCCGCCGGCAGCAGCCGGGCGAACTGATGGAAAGAGTTCCGGATATCCGCAAGATCCTTAAAGAAATCCAGGTGATCTTCTTCTATATTTAATATAAGGGCGATCTTTGGGAAAAAGTTGAGAAAACTATTGGTGTACTCGCAGGCCTCCAGTACGAAATAGTCCTTGCCGCCCACCCGGGTGTTGCCGCCGATGCTCTTGTAGATCCCGCCGATGGAGAGCGTGGGATCCAAGTTCGCCTGCAGCAGGATCTCGCTGACCATGGAGGTCGTCGTGGTCTTTCCGTGGGTGCCGCTGACGGCGATGGGAGTTTGGTAATTTCTCATGAGCTGCCCCAGGAGCTGGGCCCTGGTCAGCATGGGGATCCCCTTTTCCTTCAGCGCAATGTATTCCGGGTTGTCTTTCCGGATTGCCGCGGTGAGCACCGCGCAGTCCAGATCCTCCGTGATATTGGAGGCACGCTGTCCGTAAAAAATCCGGATCCCCAGGGATTCCAGATGGGTACAGATGTCGCTCTTTGACCGGTCCGACCCGGACACGGGAAAGCCCTCGCTCTTCAGGAGTTCGGCGAGCCCGCTCATGCTGACGCCGCCGATGCCGACAAAGTAAACGGAGACAGGTTTTGCTAAATCTATCTGGTACATAAAGCGTTCCTTTCGGGTCATATTAAAATGGAGGCGGAAGATTCCGATCCAAAACCTCACATACATTATATACAAGACGCTCTAAAAAAACAAATGATTTTAAGCATTTGGTAAAAATCACAAGTGAAAACGCTTTGAAATATTCAGAATATAGCAAAAATACACAAATAGTATGTAGAAAAATTGTAAAAATTATAAAAAATTGCTATAAAAGGAGACAAAAAGTGGAAAATTTTTGGACTTTCTTATTCACTTTCGGATAACTCTATGATATAATGGACAAAAGGACAGGATTCGCTCCTGTTCATGAGGGCAGAGAGCTGCTCAATAGGCTGGAAGAGGTGATGACATGATCAAGAAAGAGATGATAGCCATGCTATTGGCTGGAGGACAGGGGAGCCGTCTGGGGGTACTGACGTCCAAGGTGGCGAAGCCTGCCGTTGCATTCGGAGGAAAATACCGCATTATCGATTTCCCTCTGTCGAACTGTATCAATTCGGGCGTGGACACCGTGGGCGTGCTGACCCAGTATCAGCCCCTCCGTCTGAACACCCATATCGGGATCGGTATTCCCTGGGACCTGGACCGCAATATCGGCGGCGTGACAGTGCTTCCGCCTTATGAAAAGAGCGACAACAGCGAGTGGTACACCGGAACGGCAAACGCGATCTATCAGAACCTGGAATATATGGACAGCTTCAACCCGGACTATGTGTTGATCCTGTCCGGCGACCACATTTACAAGATGGACTATGAAGTGATGCTGGATTTCCACAAGGCGAACAACGCGGAGGTGACCATCGCCGTTATGCCCGTTCCCTGGGAGGAGGCAAGCCGTTTCGGCATCATGATCACGGACGACCAGAAGCGGATCACGGACTTTGAGGAGAAGCCCGCGAATCCCAGGAGCAACCTGGCCAGCATGGGTATCTACATCTTTAACTGGAAGACCTTAAAGGAGGCCCTGATCAAGAACGCGGATCAGCCGGCGCTGGACTTCGGTAAGCATGTCATTCCCTATTGTCATGCCAACGGGTCGCCCCTGTACGCTTATGAGTTTACCGGCTACTGGAAGGACGTCGGAACCCTGAGCTCCTACTGGGAGGCCAACATGGAGCTGATCGACATCGTTCCGGAGTTCAACCTGTATGAGGAGTACTGGAAGATCTACACAAAGAGCGAGATCCAGCCGCCCCAGTACATCGCCTCCGACAGCGTGGTGGAGAGAAGCATTATCGGTGAGGGGACGGAGATTTACGGCAAGGTATATAATTCAGTCATTGGCTGCGGCGTGACCATCGGCGCTGGAACCGTGGTCCGGGATTCCATCATCATGAATCAGACCGTGATCGGAGAAAACTGCGAGCTGAACAAGGCGATCGTGGCCGAGAACGTGGAGATCGGGAAAAACGTGAGACTGGGTATTGGAGAGGAAGCGCCGAACGATACCGCGCCTCATATCTATAATCAGGGCATCGTCACCGTGGGCGAGAAGAGCGTGATCCCCGACGGCGTCACCGTGGGAAAGAACTCCGTAGTATTCGGCACGACCACCGCCGCCGACTATGACAACCTCTATCTTGCGAGCGGAAAAACTTTGATTAAGGCAGGTGAATAACAGTGAGAGCAATCGGAATCATTTTAGCGGGCGGCAACAATCACAGGATGAAGGAACTGTCCCAGAAGCGCGCGATCTGCGCAATGCCCATGGCGGGCAGTTACAGAAGTATCGACTTTACGCTGAGCAATATGTCCAACTCCCATATCCAGAAGGTGGCCGTGCTGACGCAGTATAACGCGAGAAGCCTGAACGAGCACCTGAACTCCTCCAAGTGGTGGGATTTTGGACGCAAGCAGGGCGGCCTGGAAGTACGCACTCCCGTGGTGACGGCCTCCAACAGCAACTGGTACAGGGGAACGGCGGACGCCATCTATCAGAACATCAACTTCCTGAAGAACAGTCACGAGCCGTACGTGGTGATCGCCTCCGGCGACTGTATCTACAAGATGGACTTCGGAAAGGCGCTGGAGTATCACATCGACAAGAAGGCGGATATCACCGTCGTCTGCAAGGACATGGCTCCCGACGAGAACGTGGAGCGCTACGGCACGGTCCGCATGAACGAGGATTTCGTGATCGAGGAATTTGAGGAAAAGCCCCTGCAGGCGAAGAGCCACACCATTTCCTGCGGCATTTACATCATCCGCCGCCGTCTGCTCATCGAGCTGATCGAGAAGTGCGTGGAAGAGGGCAATTACGATTTCGTGCGGGATATCCTGGTGCGCTACCGGGGCATCAAGAGAATTGTGGGTTATAAGATGAAGGACTACTGGAGGAACATCGCTTCGGTGGAGGATTATTTCTCCACCAATATGGACTTCCTGAAGCCCGAGGTCAGGAACTATTTCTTCCGGCAGTACCCCGACATTTACTCCAAGGTGGACGATCTTCCCCCCGCGAAGTACAATGTGGGCTCCAACATCAAGAACAGCCTGATCTCCAGCGGATGCATCATCAACGGCACCGTGGAGGACTCCGTTCTCTTTAAGAAGAGCTACATCGGGAACAACTGCGTGATCAAAAACTCCATCATCATGAACGATGTGTACATCGGGGACAACACCCATATCGAGAACTGCATCGTGGAGAGCCATGGAACGATCAAGGCGAACTCCAACTATGTGGGTGAGAACGGCATCGAGATCATCCTGGAGAAAAATGAAAGGTTTATGCTTTAAGGCAATACTTTGGATAAGGGGGCGGTAAAATGCAGATAACAGACGTACGCGTGCGCAAGCTGGCGAAGGAGGGCAAGATGAAGGCCATTGTGTCGATCACCATCGATGATGTCTTTGTGATTCACGACATCAAGGTGATCGAGGGGGAAAAGGGCCTGTTCATCGCAATGCCCAGCAAGAAGGCTACGGACGGGGAGTACAGGGATATCGCACATCCCATCAATTCTGCTACCAGAGAAGCGATTCAGAAGATCATCATGGAGAAATATGAGATGGCGCTGAACGAACCGGATGAAGCCTGATGAATGCAAAGGGGTTACGAAGTGCAGCGAGAGGAGGGACCGCAGAGACGGCCCCTCCTCTTGTGCGTTTGGAGTTGACAGAATTTCGGCGGGGAATTATCATGGGTAGGGAAAGCGACGCGGGCGCAGGTCCGCGAAAGGGAACGGCGGCGGACGCCGACGGGGAAGGGAGCCGGGAGGAGATATGTATCTGATCGTGGGCTTGGGAAATCCAGGCAGAGAATATGAGAATACCAGACATAACATCGGGTTTTGGACCCTGGATAAGCTGGCGGAGGCCGGCGGGATAGACGTGCTGGAAAAAAAGCACAAGGCGCTGATCGGCAAGGGCGTGATCGACGGACAGAAGGTGATCCTGGCAAAGCCCCAGACTTACATGAATCTCAGCGGGGAGAGCGTTCAGGAGCTGACGTCCTATTACAAGATCGACGAGACCTCGGAGCTGATCGTCATATCCGACGACATCAACCTTCCGCCGGGCCAGCTTCGGATCCGGAAGAAAGGCAGCGCCGGAGGACACAATGGGTTGAAAAACATTATTTTGTGTCTCGGGCACGATGGGTTCATCCGCCTGAAGATGGGCGTGGGGGAGAAGCCTGCCGGCTATGATCTGAAGGATTACGTCCTGGGACGGTTCACCGCGGACGAGAAAAAGCTCATGGAAGATGCGGCAAAGAGAGGGGCGGACGCCATACGCCTGATCATGGCTCAGGGACCGGACGCCGCCATGAACGAATATAACAAGAAAATTTGACGGCGGAGGGTATTCAATGTATGCAATGTTGGCGCCCCTGAAGGAGCTGGCGGAGTACGACCAGGTCCGGGAGGCGATGCGGAAAGGGAGGGGGCCGGCGGCCCTGACGGGCTGTGTGGACTCCCAAAAACTGCATATGATCTATGGACTTGCCGATGGCTGGAAGATCAAGGTCATCGTCACTTACAATGACTTAAAAGCCAGGGAATTATACGAGGAATATCAATTTTATGACAAGTATGTCATGTTGTACCCCGCAAAGGACCTGATCTTTTTCCAGGCAAATATCCACGGAAACCAGTTGGTGCGGGAGAGGATCCGCACGCTCCGCCGCCTGATGGAGGATAAGCCGGTCACCATCGTGACCACCTATGCCGCGCTGATGGCGCCTCAGGCGTTGATCGATCCCGAAAAGGACGTGATCCGGCTGTCCCGGGGAGGGAGCGTTGAAGAGAGCGCACTGGCGGTCCGGCTGGTGGAGCTGGGATATGAGAAGGTCTATCAGGTGGAGGCCCCGGGGCAGTTTTCCATCCGAGGGGGGATCGTGGATATCTTTGACCTCACGGAGGAAAACCCATACCGGATAGAGCTCTGGGGGGACGACGTGGACTCCATCCGCAGCTTTGACGTATTGAGCCAGCGCTCCATCGAAACTCTGGAGAGCATCCGCGTCTATCCGGCCACGGAATTCGTCCTCACCCAGGAGAAGATCCAGGAGGGCTTAAAGAAGCTCTCCCGGGAGGCGGAAAAGCAGGAAAAGGTCTTTCGGGACGCTTTTCAGACCGAGGAGGCCCACCGGATCCGGACTACTGTGAGAGAGTTCGGGGAGATGCTGGAGCTCAGGGGCGGCGTCAATTTAGAGAGTTACCTGCATTATTTTTATGACGAGACTTATCTCTTATCGGAGCTTCTGGAGCGCTGCGCCGGGGACGGGGACATGGAGGGACCGGTCTATTTCCTGGAGGAACCGCTGCGCATCCGGGAACAGGCGGAGGCAGTGGAGGCGGAATTTCAGGAGAGCATGAGCCAGAGGGTGATGAAAGGGTACCTCCTGCCGTCACAGATGAAACTGCTCTGCAGCGGGGCGGAGACGGCGGCAAAGCTGCCCCAGGGGCGGGTTGTGACGCTGTCCACCATGGACGCGAAGGGCGGGTATTTCACCCCGAAATTTAAGGCGGACATGAACGTGCGGAACGTGGCCCCCTACAACGGGAGCTTTGACGCGCTGGTGAAGGACTTGAAGCTGTATAAGAAAAAAGGCTATCGGGTGCTCCTGCTCTCCGGCTCCCGTACCCGGGCGGCCCGGCTTGCCCAGGATCTCTGGGACCAGGAGCTGACCAGCGTCTACAGCGAGAACTCCATGCGGGAAGTGCAGCCCGGGGAAGCGTTGACGGCCTACGGGCATGTGAACCGCGGGTTTGAATATCCGCTGCTGAAATTCGTGGTTCTTTCGGAGACGGATATCTTCGGTGCCGGGAAGAAGGAGCGAAAACGGCGCAGGATGTACCAGGGCCAGAAGATCGGCAATTTTGAGGATCTGAAGGTCGGGGATTACGTGGTGCATGAGAGCTACGGCCTCGGCATCTATCAGGGGATCGAGAAGATCGAGATCGAGGGCGTCGCCAAGGATTATATGAAGATCGAGTACCGGGACGGGGGGCATCTCTACATCGCGGCCACGGATCTCGACGTGATCCAGAAGTACGCTTCCGCCGAGGGGGCGAAGATCCCGAAGCTGAACAAGCTGGGCGGCAAAGAGTGGGAGAAGACCAAGGCGAGAGTCCGCGGTGCCGTCCAGGACGTGGCGAAGGATTTGGTGGAGCTCTATGCGGCGAGACAGAACGCCGAGGGCTTCCGCTACGGACCGGACACGGTCTGGCAGAAGGAGTTCGAGGAAATGTTTCCCTTTGAGGAGACGGAGGATCAGAGGAACGCCATCGCGGACACCAAGGCGGACATGGAGAGCGGCAAGGTCATGGACCGGCTGATCTGCGGTGACGTGGGCTACGGAAAGACGGAGATCGCCATCCGCGCGGCCTTTAAGGCGGTGCAGGAGGGCAAACAGGTGGCCTATCTGGTGCCCACTACGATCCTGGCCCAGCAGCACTACAATACGTTCACCCAGCGCATGAAGGATTTTCCGGTGCGGATCGAGCTGCTCAGCCGGTTCCGCACGGCGGCGGAGCAGAAAAAGACCGTCGCGGACCTGAAAAAAGGCATGGTGGACATTGTGATCGGGACCCACAGGCTCCTGTCCCAGGACGTGGCCTACAAGGATCTGGGACTTTTGGTGATCGACGAGGAGCAGCGCTTCGGCGTGGCCCACAAGGAGAAGATCAAGAAGCTGAAGGAAAACGTGGACGTGCTGACCCTCACGGCCACGCCCATCCCCAGGACCCTGCACATGAGCCTTGTGGGGATCCGGGACATGAGCGTTTTGGAGGAAGCCCCGGAGGACCGGCTGCCCATTCAGACCTTTGTGTGCGAATATAACGAAGAGATGGTCCGGGAGGCCATCGCCAGGGAGGCGGCCCGGGGCGGCCAGGTGTTTTACGTCTACAACCGCGTAAACGGCATCGCGGACATGGCTGCCCGGATCCAGGCGATGATGCCGGAGCTGAACGTGGCATTCGCCCACGGCCAGATGAAGGAGACGGAGCTGGAGCGGATCATGTACGATTTTATCTCCGGGGAGATCGACGTCCTGGTCAGCACTACCATCATCGAGACCGGGCTGGACATCTCCAATGTGAACACCATGATCGTCCAGGACGCGGACCGCTTCGGGCTCTCCCAGCTCTACCAGCTCCGGGGGCGCGTGGGCCGGTCCAACCGCATGGCGTACGCTTTCCTGATGTATAAGCGGGATAAGCTGCTCACGGAGGTGGCGGAAAAGAGGCTGTCCGCCATCCGGGAGTTTACGGAGCTGGGCAGCGGTTTCAAGATCGCCATGCGGGATCTGGAGATCCGGGGAGCGGGGAACATCCTGGGAGCAAGCCAGCACGGCCACATGGAGGCCGTGGGGTATGATCTGTACTGCAAGATGCTGAACGACGCGGTGAAAAAGCTGAAGGGGCAGGATCCCGCGGGACCGGAAGAGGAGTTCGGGACCCAGGTGGAGCTGGACGTGGACGCCTTCCTGCCGCCGGATTACATCGTCAATGAGACGCAAAAGCTGGAGATCTATAAGAGGATCGCATCCATCGAGAACGAGAGGGAGCGGGAGGACATGCGGGACGAACTGCTGGACCGCTTCGGCGCTATCCCGGAATGTGCGGAAAACCTCCTGCGGATCGCCCTGATCCGGGTGGAGGCCCACCGGCTGGATCTCACGGACGTCAAGGGCCGGGGCGGCCAGATCACGTTTACCTTCCGGCCCAATGCGGGGATCGACCCCCTGGGGATCCCGGAGCTTGTCCGGCGCTATGGGAACCGCATGAAATTCACGGCCTACGGAGTGCCTTTCCTGACCTACCGCTGCGAAAATTCCGGGCTCGCGGGATCCGGCGGGGAGGGGCTTCTGGACATGACGGAGGCGATCCTGGGAGATATGCGGGAACTCCTGCTTCCCGGCGCGGAAAGCGGAGACTGATCAGAGACTAAAAGCAATCAGAGATACGGCTGCAAGGTTCCCGGATTTCTGCCAGAAGAACGGCTTTGCCGGGAATGGTAATGCCGGGACAGGAGAAGAACCTTGCGACAGGGTCTATACCTGGACTTCGAGCGGGGCGTTTATTCTGGACGGGGAATTTCTGTCAAAGTGAACGGCAGAAGGCATTGCCGGAACCGAAAACGTCCGCGCTGGAAAACATCGGTATCTCACGCGGACAAAAAAGAAGGGGCTGTTACAGCCCCTTCGCGTCTTTTAAAGTAATTCCGTTGTCCCCCAGAGGGATCTCGTGGTCCAGTCCCACGAACTTTCCGTTCTCCTGCCAGAGCACCTGCTTCACAAACTCATACTTCTCGCTGTCCCAGGTCGTAAAGTCGTCCAGCAGCAGTCCGCCGGTATCCCCGGAGTTGGCGTTCAGACACCAGAAAGTGTGGTTCAAGTGATAGGTGCCGATGAGCTGACGCATGTAGGTCATCCAGGTCAGGTTGGGCTCCCGCATGAAGCCGCCCCACTCGCCGATGAGAAGCGGCGCGGTGTCGTCCTCGTAGATGTAAAACCAGTTGTCATGCCAGCAGTCCTTCATCAGGGAGTCGTAGGTATAATTGCCGCTGAACCAGGGCTGCTGATAAACCGTGGGACCGTAGTCGTGAGGGGAGTACACCAGCTTATCCTGATAGTCCCCCAGGTCGATGGGGTAGTCCGCCACAGCCCGGAGATTGCCGCCCCACCAGTTAAAGTAGTAGTCGCCGGAATCGGTGGAGGAATAGTCTCCCCGGTTGTTCTTGGGATAGATCTCCGTGCCTTCCACAAGGATCAGCACGTTGGGGTTCTTTGCCAGAACCTTTGCAGCGGCGGTCTCCGCAACGTATTTCCAGTTGTTGCTCTGCTTGGAATCGTTCCAGATCGCTGCGGCATTTCCCTCGTTGGGTTTTCCGTGGGGTTCGTTCTTTAAGTCGTAAGCGATGATGGTGTCGTTGTCCTTATAGCGGTCCGCCATCCATTCCAAAGCCGCATAATAATTCTCCGTGGAGACGTTGTTGGTGTACCAGAGATTCACGTTGTGCCCGCTGGCGTTGGTTTCCGCGCTGTGGATGTCGATCAGTACCTTGATGCCGTTGGCCTCCGCCAGGGTCAGGAAGTAGTCGAAGATCTCCAGGGAGTTCATGGAGGTCATGGCGGAGTTGTAGGCCTGGTTAAAGTTTGCCTGGGGATATTCCCCTGCGGCCCACTGGTTGATGAGCTGGGCGCTGAAGGGCACGCGGATCAGGTTAAACCCGTGGTCGGCGATGGCCTTTACCGTGGGCTCCATCTTGGAGTTCCAGAGGCCGTCGAAGGTGTTTGTGCCGGTGTTGTAGCCAAACCAGTTCACGCCGGTGAGCCACACTTCCTTGCCATCCTTGTCCAGGATCCGGCGACCGTCGGTGTGCAGCCAGTCGTCCCCCTGCTTCGCGTCCTCCGCCCGCTTCAGCATGGCGGACACGTCGACGGAATTATCTACTTTGTCGTTTCCAGAGTTCCCGCTGCTGCCGTTCCCGGAGTTGCCGGAATTTCCAGAATTGCCGCTGCCGGAGTTCTGGGCGTTCTGGTCCACGGACCCGCTGGTCAGCGCACATGCCGTGCCGTCAAGAAAGGCGGATTTGATCTTCAGTCCCCCTGCCGTTCCGATATTGCAGCCCAGGTAGATCGTCCCGCCCGCAAAGATCTCGCTGTTATAGTCCGCGGGGGTTATGGTCAGGGTATCCCCCTCGATACTGTATGTCCCGTTCCAGCCGGTGACGCTGACCAGACCCTCCACATCCAGCGTCAGGGTCCAGTTCTTCGCGCTATCCCCGGTGTGGTTCGTGAGGGACAGGTCCAGGGTGCACATTTTTGTACCGCTGTCCTCCCAGGAGTTCCCGGCGGAATAGATGAGTTCATATCCCTGGGCGGTCTTGTCGGAACCGCTCTTATCGGAAGAATCTTTTCCAGAGCTGTCCTTGTCCCCCGAGTTCTTGTCAGAAGAATCCTTGCCGGAATCGTTCTTGCCGGAAGAATCCTTGTCGGAATCGTTTGCATTAGAAGAGCCCTTATTGGAATCGCTTGCCTCAGAAGAGCCCATGTCGGAATCGTTAGTGTCGGAATCCTGAAGGCCCGCGGAAGCGTCGTCATTTTGCTCCTCGGAGTTCTGGCTGGATGCATCCTCCTGGTCGGAGTCCGGGTCATCTTTCTTTCCAAAGAGGTGTCTCCCTTCCCCGTCCTCTTCTCCGTCCCCGCTTTCCGATTCGATCTGGGAAGAGCCGGAAGGAGCGGTTGAACTTGCGGGCCAGAAAATTTTTACGCCCAGGATCACCAGGGCCACCGCAAGTACGCCCACTGCGATTTTCAGGCCAAGGAGCTGTTTCGCCACGTCCTTTTCCTTGGATTTTGAAGCGCCGGCAGTCGCAGTTCCAGCTGCTTGGCCTGCGTCAGCGGTGTCGGTTGTCCCTGTGTCCTTCGCTTCAGCGCTGTCGGTACCGTTAGATGCGGCGGTGTCGTTCCCTGGTGTCGGATCTGCGCCTGCGGCGTCAGCTCCCGCGTTTTCAGGCGTCTTCTTCTCAGCGGCGTCCTGACTTGCCTTGTTTTCAGTTTTGTTTAAGTTTTTCTTGTTTTTGGCCATGGTTTATCTCTTTTCCGGTTCCGGATAGGTCTCTCCGAAAGTCTCTACAGTAACGCTTGCCATCACCTGATCCTCCAGGGGACGGTCGTTATAATCGGTTGGAGTCTCGGCGATCTTGTTTACGACCTCCATCCCTTCCGTCACTTTGCCGAAGGCGGCATACTCGCCGTCCAGATGGGGGCTGGTCTTGTGCATCACAAAGAACTGGCTCCCCGCGGAGTTCGGCATCATGGAGCGGGCCATGGAGAGCACGCCGGGAGTGTGCTTTAAGTCGTTTTTGAAACCGTTGTGGGAGAACTCGCCTTTGATCTGATAGCCGGGGCCGCCCATGCCGGTTCCCTCGGGGCACCCTCCCTGGATCATAAAGCCCTTTATCACCCTGTGGAAGATCAGGCCGTTGTAAAAGCCTTTGTTCACCAGACTGATGAAGTTGTTCACCGTGTTGGGCGCGATCTCCGGATAGAGCTCCGCCTTGAAGGTATCGCCGTTTTTCATGGTAAAAGTAACAATAGGATTTGTCATGTTTTTTTCTCTCTTATCTTGAATTTGTTCCCCGGGGATCAGCTTCCCGCCGGGAACAGTTATCCTTATTCTAACTTATTTTTGGGGAAACGTAAAGAGGGAAAGAGAGGCGAGAAAGCGAAGGAGTTCCAGGAGCAGCGGGAGGCGGCGATCGCACAGAGATACAACCTGGATGAAGTGGAGCAGCGGATCCTGAACGCGGACGGGGCATCCTGGACAAAGAAAGTGAAAGACAAGAGTACAAGTTTCCAGCTGGATCCGTTCCACCGGAACAAGGCGGCGAGGGAGAAACTGCATGACAGGAGGGCCCAGGAGGCCGTGCTGGAACTGCTGGAGGAAGAAAAGATAGAGGAAATGTTCCAGTACCTGGAGATCTATAAAGACAGCCTGGGGGAAGAGAAAGAGATCGCGGATGCGGAAGATCTGCTCAGGTATTATGAGAACAACCGGGAGGGATTGCTGCCATACCAGTCCCAGGGGCTTAATTTGCCGGAGCCGCCGGAAGGACTGGAATACCGGAACATGGGGACCATGGAGAACCATGTGTGGAGCGTGATCGCGCGGCGGATGAAACATAACCATACGAGCTGGAGCGTAAGAGGCGGGAACCATTTAGCCAAGATCTTGGCAAAGAAATGCAGCGGGAAACTGGAAGAAGTAACAAAGGCACTGGAACTACCGGTATTTGAGGAAGCGAAGGTCGAAGAACTGTATGAAGAGATCTTTTCTTCGGCAAAGGCGCCCTGGAAAGACGGGAAAGGGTATGAATACCCGATGGCTGGACATGTAGTGGGATTGGACGGAAAAGCCCGCGGAGATATCCGGAAACTGTTTGCGATGGCAGGATATTAAAAACGAATGACAAGGCATGGGAGACCGTATGGGAAAAAAGTTGCCAACGAATACTTGACAGTAACTTTGCGCAGTCGCAGCGATATTTTTATTGTAATGCAGAAATGAAATGTTTATAATATGATTAGGAGAGACCGAAAGGGAAGGAGATGATTGATATGACAATGACAAAGGTAGAAATTGATGTACCGGAGGAAATTGTACCATATACAGTGCTAAAAGATAAGGATGCACAAATAACGAGAAATGCAATGCTGGTCTACCCTTATATCAAAAGCGGTGTTGTATCTCATGGAAAAGCGGCAGAAATGTTAGGGCTTCATAAGATTGACTTGATTAAATTGTATGGGAAATTAGGTCTGCCATATTTTGATGAAACAGAAGAAGAGTTTGCAGAAGATTTGGCGGCATTGAAGAAATTACGAGGTGCGACAGTATGATTGTTGTTTCAGATACCACCCCGATTATTTCACTTATGAAAGCAGGACAGTTGGAATTGTTGCGGAAACTGTTTGGTATTGTTTGTGTTCCCAAGGCAGTATATCGAGAATTGACAGAGAATGAGAACTTTTCTGAAGAAGCAAAAATAGTTCGGGATTGTGAATTTATTTGTGTGGAAGAAGTGTTGAATGAGAAATCAGTTATTATTTTGAGAAACTTCACCGGATTGGATGCTGGAGAAAGTGAAGCGATCATTTTGGCGGATGAAAAGCAGGCAGATGTACTATTGATGGACGAGCATAAGGGCAGACAGGTCGCTAAAAAAATGGGGATAACAATTACTGGTACGATTGGAATCCTGATACAGGCTTTTGATGAGGGAATGATGACGAAGGAGGATGTGGAAGAATGTATCAAGCGGCTAAAGGAAAATGAGATACGGATAAGTGATAAGTTGTATCAGAGCTTGTTGGAACAAATAAATAACATCTAAATATGACTGCAAGAGGCTTTGAAAACCATTCAAAATATGAAGTTGGCGATTATGAAGAACAGAATATAGAATTTTACTGTTCGGAAGTGACAATTAAGGATTTGGAAAAAATCGGGTAAAACTTTATGCTCGTGGAAGCGTCAGGCCGGAAGTCATTTATAGAGAATGAAATTGTCAGGTAAATTCATGGAAGAAGCAGAAATGAGCGGATTGTTTTTAAAGAGCGTGATCTTGAAAACCTCCCGCCGGATGCCGCCCGGCTGGATCGCGGCGCTCCGGCAGGCGGGGATAGAGGTCTGTGAGGCGGTGGCTCAAAGAGCGGAAGCGACGGAAACGGCAGGTTCTCCCGCCCTGTGGATCACGGATGACCCGGCGCTGGCCCGTGCCCTTGTCATGGAAAAGAAGGCGGTGCTGGCCGTGCTGCCCGGGGAAGGGTGGGAACCGGATCCGGCCGCCGGGAGACCCGAAGGGTCCGAAGGCAGTCCCGCGGAGATCGGAGCGGGAGATTTCTCCGGGGTGAAGTATCTCTGCGAAAACTTAGAGGAGCTGGACGCGGTGTATCTGGACCGGGTCTATCGTCGGTATGCGGGGATTCCCTGGGACATTCTGGAGACGGAGCGCTGTGCTTTGCGGGAGACGGTGGAGGAGGATGTGGACGCCTTTTACGGGATCTATCGGGAACCTTCGATCACCCGTTACATGGAAGATCTGTTCCCGGACCGGGATCAGGAGATCGCCTATACCAGGGAGTACAGGGAGAATGTGTATGAATTTTACGGCTTCGGGATCTGGACCGTCAGGTTAAAGGAGACGGGGGAGGTGATCGGCCGGGCGGGCCTTTCCTACAGGGAGGGGTTCGACGAGCCGGAGCTGGGATTTGTGATCGGCCTGCCCTGGCAGCGCCGGGGGATCGGCGAGGAAGTCTGCCGGGCGGTGCTCTCCTTCGGCAGGAAAGAGCTGGGATTCGAGACGGTCATCGCCTTTGCAGAGCCGGAAAACCAGATCTCCCTGCGGCTTCTGGAGCGGCTGGGCTTTACACCGGCCGGGAAGGAACTTCTGCGGGGGCGGGAGCATATCCAATATCGGGCAGAGCTAACGCCGTTCTTATAAAAAGGAACTGCTGTTCCATAGATGACCCATCTATTTTGCAGCAGTCCTTTTTTCATAGGGTGTTCCATTCCCCACGCCCCCCACATCTTCTAATACTGAGGATAAACATAAGGGTAATCCTCATCCATGTAAGTGCTGTCTTGGACCTGCAGCGGCGTCACGGTGACGTTGTCGGCCAGCCATTGGATCAGATCCAGGGGCAGTTTGCCGTAAGGAATGTAGCAGCGGTAACCGGTCTCGTCCGGCAGCATTGCCCTTCCCAGCTCCACGTAATCATTGCGCAGAGGGTTGCTATAATTGCGCATGAGGAGGTAGGGCTTAAGCTTCTGCAGCATTTCCGGGGAGTCGATGTCCAGTTCCCAGTCATATATCGCCATCTCCGAGATATCATTTGCGGATCCCTCGGGAACAGCTTCAGGGAGGATGCCGTAGTCCGTGTCAGTCTCGCTCGTGTAGTATGAGCCGTAAGAGTCTTCCGACAGAGCCAGAGCAAAATCAGACTTGCGGATCGTGGGTTCCAGGGGGCGTCCGTCCTGACTGTAACCAAAATACTCGTACAGACATTCCAGGGGCGTGGTCTGTTTCGGATCCGCCTCATGGGCCAGGGAGAAGTGGATGCTTTCGTATTCCAGATCCCTGTAATCCCAGGTCAGCGTGGGGTACCATTCCTTCAGCAGCGCCAGGGTGTGCTCATACCAGGAGGGAATTTCATAGTGGATGGCGACAGTTCTTTCCCTGCCGGCGTATCGGAAAATAATGTTGCACATCCTGTTGGTCCGAATGAGATCTTCCATGGAGGAGTGTTCCTGGAAATCCTGGTGCAGCGTTTCCAAAAGGGTCTGGAGCCGCTCCGGATCCGTAATCTCCGGGTCTCTTGTCTCCGACGGCTGCAGGACCGCGGACACCGGCATGCCGAACTGCATCTGTATCCCGCCGTAGTATTCGTTCAGATATTCCTCCGACTCTATAAAGGGGCGCAGACAGTCCATATCTTCGTAGGCGATACGGTACTGGCGGTAGTAGGAGCCGAACCGGGTGTAGACCTTTACCTGGACCGGGAGATAGTTGGAGTTCGGTTTGTTCCCGGCGGCGCAGGTCAGCAGGTCATAGATCGCCTCCTGATCGGTCAGGACGAGATCTTCCGAAGGCTCCCAGGCGTGATCCTTGGTTTCAAGACCGTATGTCTCCAGCTTGTAGGTGCTGTCCTCGCCGGTAAAAGAAACGCTGCGGAGGGAGATGCCGGTGATATTCTCTTTTTTCGGCACATACCGGTCGTAGCCGAAGATGTCCTTGGCAAGCACGAAGATCAGGGCGCAGGTGACTGCCAGGGTCACCGCATACTGCTGCTTATGTGCCAGCAGTTTCTTAAAGGTCGTGTGGTAGATGATGTTCAGGACACAAAAGGCCAGGGCGCTTCCAAACAGTGCGCCGAAGATCATCCAGTAGCGGCGTCCCTGCGGGTCGGTGACGGCAAAAAAGAACAGGGAAAAGGCCATCCCGGAAAGGACGGACGCTCCCGCCCGGAAAAAGATGCGGACGACTTTGTTGTCCAGGCCCCGTTCCGCCAGCTCGCTGGGGCGCTTCTGGTAAAAGAGGAAAGCCAGCACCCAGTTCAGGAGCATGAACACCGCGCCGAGGACGGGCAGCAGCGTCCATTCCCGGAAGGGCGTTTCGTTAATGAGATGGACCATCATGGCCACCGGCGTGCTGAGCGGGGAGAGGACGAAGAACAGGCTGTCCTGCACCACGCTGTCCGGCAGGTAGAAAGAGTCCGTGAAGCAGCTCATGAACGACGCCCACAGTCCGTATGCGGCGATGAAGAAAAGGCCGTAGATCAAAGTGTTTACGATGGCGTTGGGGACGTTGCCGCTGAGCATCACTGCCACGAGACAGGTGTGGTAGACGATCAGGAAGCACAGGATCAGAAACAAAGTGCTCCGCACCGTCAGCCAGACGAGAGTGCCCAGGCAGGACGGATCCCCGATATAAAGCGCGCAGGCGAGGCAGTCGACACACTGAAAGATCAGGAAAGGCACGAGCCAGATCAGCAGGCCGTTCAGCCAGGAGACCAGAAAGAGGGTCCGGCGGGTCACGGGGGCGCTGTGATAGAGATCCGACATCCGCTTACTGTAGAGATAGCGGAAACCGAACCAGCCTACGGTCAAAGCGCCAAGGAAAGCCACGACCAGCGGAAACAGGCTTCCGTTGCTGCCCATCATCTGATAGGCGGTCTGTATCTTGTATATCAGAGCGGTTTCTTTGTCGGTGGTATAGTGGCCGGAGTTGGACGCGACAAACAAAACGCATACGGGGCCGGCCAGGAAACTTCCCAGGATGGACAGGGCGACCATCCAGGTCTTGTGCCGCAGGTCGTCCCGCAGAAGTCTGAAAAAAGAAATATTATGATTCGCAGAGTTTTGAGAAGTCATAACCCTTCACCTCCATTTCACTGATAAAGATCTCTTCCAAAGTCAGGGGCAGCAGTTCCCAGAAGACGGGATCCAGCTCCGCCTGAAGCCGGCCGATCTGCTCCTGATTTCCCCGCAGGGTCAGGGTGGTCAGCATTCCCCGGTTTTCCTGTTTCAGGATGGGGAACTGTTTTCCGATCAGTTCTATCTGTTCCTTTGACCGCAGCACGCACTGGAGCTTGAAGATCCCCAGCTTTAAGGCGTCCAGATCCTGGGAGAACACGATGCCCCCGGCGTGGAGCAGTCCCACATGGTCGCAGATATCCTCCAGCTCCCGGAGGTTGTGGGAGGCGATGACGGGCGTGAGGCCGTGTTCCTCCATCTCCTGGATAAAGAGTTTTTTAATGGCCTGCCGGATCACGGGATCCAGCCCGTCGAAAGTCTCGTCGCAGAGCAGATATTTCGTCCCGGCGCTGATCCCCAGCATCACGGAGAGCTGCTTGCGCATGCCCTTGGAAAAGGTGTTGATCTTCCGCCGGGGGTCCAGCTTCAGGGTCTCCATCAGGTGCAGGAATCGGTCGGTCTGGAATCCGGGGTAGATGCTGCGGTAGTATTTCACCATGTCCATGGCGGTGCCGTTGGGAAAGAAATACTGGTCGTCGGAGATATAGAAGACCTTGGCCTTTGCCGCCGGGTTCTCGTAGACCGGCTCCCCGTCGACGAGGATGCTCCCATCCTCCGGGCGGTACACGCCGCAGATCGTCAGCATCAGGGTGCTCTTTCCCGCGCCGTTGGTGCCGATGATGCCGGAGACGTGCCCTTCCTCAATTTTGGCGCTGATGCCGGACAGGGCGGTGACGTCCTGAAATCTCTTAGTCACATTCTGAATCTCAATCATTTGCGGATCCCTCCTTTTTCTCCTGATAGATTTCGTTTGCCAGGTTCAGGGCTTCCTCCCGGGACAGTCCCGCGTCCCGGGCGTTCCGCAGGGCGGCACGCAGTTCGTCGGAAACCTCCTGCAGCCGGCCGCTTTTCCACTCCTGGGAATCCGTCACATAGTTTCCCCGCCCCACCACGGTGTAGATGTAGCCGTCCTGCTCCAGCTGGGCGTAGGCCCGCTGGATCGTGTTCGGATTGACGGAGAGGTCCATGGCCAGGGACCGGACGGAGGGGAGCTTCGCGTTGGACTCCAGGACACCGCAGATGATCAGGTGCGCAATCTTTTCGGCCACCTGTTCGTACAGGGGCCTCTTGTCGCGATAATCGATTACAATCATAGGATGCCTCCATGTCGCATGTTGCAAGTGTATTAAAAGTCTTAGTACACTTAACTATACACGGGAGATCCTTGTTTGTCAAGAGGGGGAGGAAAAAAATTCGTGCAAGCACAATTTTCCGCACCCATGGCGACTGGTTGAACTGTTAAAAAAATTTAAAAAAGGGCATTGACAAGAAAATAACACGGTGATATACTTTCTCGTATCAAAGCAAAGGCGCTATGGTTAAAACCACAGCGCCTTTTGTTTTGGACAGCGGCAGGCAGGCCGGGAGAGATCCGGGGCTTGCAGGGGCCGCAGCAGAGATTGTCGTAGGAACGCCATTTGTCGCGCGGGAGGGCGGGCCTTCGACAGGAGAATGCGATGCGATGGGGCATGGATGCAGGATACCCAGCCGCACCGCATATTTTATTTTGAGGAGGAAAAAGATTATGACTGAAGAAATTCTAAGCGCTGTCAACGGCGAAGTCTTCGGCGTCTGGTTCCTGATCGGCGCTGCGCTGGTCTTCTGGATGCAGGCCGGTTTCGCCATGGTGGAGACCGGTTTTACCCGGGCGAAGAACTCAGGAAATATTCTGATGAAGAACCTGATGGACTTCTGTATCGGAACCGTGGCATTTATTTTGATCGGTTTCGGACTGCTTCTGGGAGAGGACGTCATCGGACTGCTGGGCAAGCCTGGCTTTGACGTATTTACCTCTTACGAGTCCTTTGACTGGTCCAATTTTGTGTTTAACCTGGTGTTCTGCGCTACCACGGCTACCATCGTATCCGGGGCCATGGCGGAGAGGACCCGCTTCCTTTCTTATTGCGTGTACTCCGGCGTGATCTCGGCGCTGATCTATCCCATTGAGGCGCACTGGACCTGGGGCGGCGGCTTCCTGGCACAGATGGGCTTCCATGATTTCGCGGGCTCCGCATGTATCCACATGGTGGGCGGTATCTGCGCCCTGATCGGTGCGAAGATGGTTGGACCCCGTATCGGCAAGTTCACGAAGGATAAGAGCGGGAAGATCGTGAAGGTGAACGCTTTCCCCGGACATAACCTTCCCATCGGCTGCCTGGGCGTTTTCATCCTCTGGCTTGGCTGGTATGGCTTTAACGGCGCGGCGGCGGTAAGCGTCCCCGAGCTGGGTTCCATCTTTGTGACGACCACCATCGCTCCCGCTATCGCAACGGTGGTCTGCATGATCTTTACCTGGATCAAATACGGCAAGCCCGACGTCTCCATGTGTCTGAACGCTTCCCTGGCGGGCCTGGTGGCTGTCACCGCCTCCTGCGACGTGTGCGACGCATTAGGCTCCATCGTGATCGGCGCGGTTGCAGGCGTTCTGGTAGTGTTCGGCGTTTGGCTCTTGGACTATAAGCTCCATATCGACGATCCCGTGGGCGCGGTGGCAGTACACTGCATGAACGGAATCTGGGGTACTATCGCGGTAGGTCTGTTCGCAACGGACACCGCTCCCGCGTTCGCCAGAGGATTCGGCGACGGTGTGAGCTTTGGCGCGAACCAGATCGCAGGAGAGGGCCTTTTCTACGGCGGCGGCTTTAAGCAGCTTGGAATTCAGCTCGTGGGAATCGCCTGCATCGTTGCCTTTACCGCCATCGCCATTACCATCACTTTCCTTGTGATCAAGGCGATCTTCGGGCTCCGCGTATCGGAGGAGGAAGAGATCGTCGGCCTGGACGCAACGGAGCATGGTCTTCCCTCCGCATATGCAGGCTTCAGCCTTATGGATATCTCCAACACCATGACCATGGAGGAGAACGCGAATACGGATCTCGGCGTGGAAGAGTACGACAAGGCCTCCGAGGCGCAGAAGAAGGCAGCGGTTCCCGTGGCTCAGGCGCCCATCGCTTCCGCTACCGGTATTTATAAGGTGGTCATCATCACAAAGCTCTCCCGTTACGAGAAGCTTCGTAAGGCCCTGAACGATCTGGGCGTCACCGGTATGACCATGACGCAGGTGATGGGCTGCGGCATCCAGAAGGGCGCCGGCGAGAAGTACCGCGGCGTTGAGATGGACGCGACCCTGCTTCCCAAGGTGAAGATCGAGGTCGTTGTGAGCAAGATCCCCGTTGCGGAAGTGATCGAGACCGCGAAGAAGACGCTTTACAGCGGCCACATCGGAGACGGAAAGATCTTCGTCTACAATGTGGAACAGGTTGTTAAGGTACGTACCGGAGAGGAAGGCTTTGCAGCTCTCCAGGACGTAGAATAACAGTTCAGCCAGCCGTCACATTCCCG
Organism: uncultured Acetatifactor sp.; assembly: GCA_947595925.1. Lineage (GTDB taxonomy): Bacteria > Bacillota > Clostridia > Lachnospirales > Lachnospiraceae > Acetatifactor. Next base: position 26,141 of record CANQEV010000039.1, read on the forward strand.
GAAAAATCGTACCGGTACGAATTTTTCCGGAAATGACGGCTGAGGGAACGCCCGCCTATGAGTAAAGGCAGCTGCGAAGCAGCGGAGAGCGCGTCAGTACGGCTTTGCGAATGGGCGTGGGCTGAACTGTCGTACAGTATGCAAATACCGAATCCCTTTGTAATAGAGAAGTCTCCCCTGTGCCGCGACTCACAGGAGGAAGACGGGACCCCCCAGGCGCTTCCACCGCCCGGGGGGTCCTTTTTGGATCTTACCTATAGAAAACGAAGCGTCATTAGTCCTGTTCGTTCACATATAGCTGCACACGGTTCTGGACGATGGCCGCCACTGCATCTGCCGTCTTCTGGCCGGAGTAGTAAGCTCCAACCTCCTCGCTGATGATCTGCAGCATCTCATCCCCATCCGCTGAGCGATACGGCTTGGCGTGGGGGAGCAGTTCCATCATGGTGTTTACCTCTTCCTTTGTGAGGGCATGGTATCCGGGCTCCCAGTTGCTCATGCCGGATGGCTGCAGACTGTCCTGCTCGATGCGGTAGTCCACCATATACTCCAGAATGTCCTTTCTCGCAGGATAACGGGAATTTCCTATAACGGCATAGGACTGATATACTGTCTCCGGATCCGCGCCGTCCAAACTCTGCCGGCACAAAAAGTCCTCTATGAATTCCCACGCCTTATCCGGATATTTGGAATTTGCCGTGACGCCGAAAGCATCCCCGGCCAGCAGCAGAGAGCCGCCGACTCCGTCCGGGGTAGGGAATCCCACAAGGGCGGCATTCTCCCCATAGGCGTGCTCGTAGTCCTGGAATGCTTTCAGGTAGCTCAGATCCGCCATGGCAAAAACAGCGCCGCCTTCATCGATGAGCAGCCGTTTCGGTACACCGTCCTCAGTCATAGATTGCGCCTCCTCCGGGAACAGCGCAGTCAGTTCCAGTATCTCCCCAAACTCCGGCGTATCAAAGTGACATTCTTTCTTTTCCCAGTCAATAAAAAGCTCTTCGTTAAACAACAGCAGATAGCGCAGCATTTCATCCCTGCTGACCCCTGCATAGCCATCCACGAGAACTTTCTCTCCCGTATTTTTTGAAATTTCATAAAATTCAGAGAGGGTCAGTCCATTCTTGTTTTTCAGCATACTGGAATCCCCGGCGAGAGTGCGCAGCGCAAAAGTATCCGGAATCCCTATCAGCTTGTCATCGTAGGTATAAGCGTTCAATATACCGTCTACAAAGCTGTCCTCCGACAGTCTGCCCGACTGCTTCAGGTAGGGAGATAAGTCTGCAAGCACACCCTGACGGCACAGATTGTCAATATTCACACCTTTGCGCATGTTGGACAGATCGATGAGGTCAATGGTTTCCCCTGTCAGAAGGGCAAGGTACAGGCTTTTCATAGAATCATATTTTTTTACCGTGATATGATAGCTGGAGCTGTTCCGGCTCAGTTTCATCGCCATCCCGACCCTGGAGCTAGAGTAAGACTCGTCAAGTTCGTCTGCGGCGCTGACCATCGCCAATACCAGCGAAGTCCGGCTGGGAACATCCTTCGCTGCGCGTTTTGTGAGCAGCACCACATTGTTGTCATCGCTGGAATAATCCTGCACTGCGCAGAAAATAGTTCCGTCCGGCATGCTGCTCAGGGCGCAGGCGTAATACCCGTTTATCTCGCCGTCACTCCAGGGAAACAGTTCTTTCGCCTCCTGCTTGTCCAGGGAATACTCATAGACAAAGGTATCATCGTACATCCAGAGAGAATCTCCCTCTCCGGGACAGATGCTCCGTACCAAAGGAAATTCCTTCACAATGTTCACGATTTCCTTTTCCTCAAAGTGAATCTCTGAAAGTGTGCAGGAGGACGCATCGCTTTCTTTTTTGAGACACACCAATAACTTGCCGTCCGAAGTACATACCGTTCCGAATTCCTGCACATCCCTATGATTCTCATAAGGAATATTGCCATAGAATGTTCCGGAATCATCATACAGCCAGATGCCGTTCTGCCGGTCAAAAACATATATCCTGTTTTGGTTGTCCACCGCCATACTGGTGATCCAGCCGGCCTGTTTTAACAGTTCTTCCGTGACATCCTTGCAAAAAAGGACTTTTCCGTCCACATCGAACTTATACAGATATCTTTTGTTGTCGGTATAATCGCTGGAATAGGCAGTGACGACAAACCATGCATTACCTTCCGCATCGAAAGTATAGCAGCAAGTCTCATGGCTCGCCCCATCATCTTCCAACGCGATGGGAATTTTCTGAAGTTCCTTTTCTGTCAGAGAAAACTTACAGATATTCTTATCTTCACCGCTGACGTTGATATAACAGACCGTGTCCCCGCACAGCTTCATCCGGCCGTAATCGGCAGCGGAATCCGGGATTGCAATCCTCTCCGGCACATAAACAAAACCTGCAGTTTCACTATCAGGCCCGGAAACAGGACCTGTATTTTCACTGCCAGGCCCGGAAACAGAACCAGCAGTTTCACCACCGTTGGTTCCGGGACCGCAGGCGGTCAGACACATAAACAGACACAGCATCAGAATACATAGGAATGATTTTTTCATACGACATCTCCTTTATATAAATTATATTTTTAATATTTGAGTTCCGCGGCCGCCTGATCAATAGGTCACCGTTAAAGCCGGACGTACGCCCAGTGTCCAAGCTAAAAGGGTTCCGTTGTAGCTGACGTAGCCATTGTCTGATACAATTGTCGCTTGACTTTCACGATTGCCGGGTGAACGCAGCCGCCATCTGGCACAGCCGTCCGCATAACGGTTTGCTTCAAACTCGGCAATCGTGGGTGCATAATAGCCAGGATAGGGCCCCGTCGCATTCGAAAACTTCGCCACATCCGCATCGACATCCAAAGGTTCGCATCCCTGCTGAATCGCATATGCAGTAGGCTTGGCTATGATACGGTGATCCTGATCATAGCAATATTTGCTATATGTCCGAGATTTCAGCTTTTCTTCCACCATCTTTTGGCGCTCAATCCCCTCCTCCACGGAGATGTGAAAGTACTTCTCCAGCTCTCCCAAAGAGAGAAGCCATATTTTGTCTGCCGTGTCATTTCCACCCGGCGTGCCGTATATCGGGTTATCCTCGTTTATCACATTTGTCACGGCGATGTGTTCCTGCTCGGCTTCTGTGAAGGCAGCGTTCAGAAAATCATCATTCAGCCACGCCCGCAGCTCACAGTCTTCCCAGGTTATCTTGTCCATCTCCTCCGGATGATATCTATGGCCGTCAAGCAGATAAACGCTTAACAGGGTCGCCTGGCCGTCCTCCATATCCAGTATGAACCATTCGATGGGTTCCGCGCCGTTTTCCGCGTTGCCGTCCTGCTCGTAAGTCCCGAACGTCACGATATCGCCCACCTTGGCATTGGCGATCTCGTCAAAAGTCCACCTTGGAAGGGCGTCAAATTCTGATTCCTCCGTCTCCCCGGTATCAGATGACGGTTCTGATGAAGAGGGCAGTTCTGCCGTTGAAGAGGATGGCTCTGCCGTTGAAGAGGATGCTTCCTCCGTTGAAGCGGACGGTTCGGCCTCCGCACCCGGCTCCTGTCCGGAAGGTTCCGTAGAATCCTGCAGCCCACCTGTCATCACCGAATTTTGACTGTCTTCCAGTTCTGAAGTTTCCCCGCCCGCAGACCCGGGGCCGCAGGCGGTCAGGCATATGGACAGACACAGTATCACGGGATACAGGAAAAATTTTTTCATGGATGTCCCCCCCCCTTAGATTTTCTCTTATTATCAGTGGTTGTTAAAATGCTAAGTAGTATTTCTACTCAAATAAACCACCTGTCTGAGCAGAGTTGCTAAATCATTTACACAATGAGAGTTTCGTGATCGCCTGATCAATAAGTCACCGTTAAAGCCGGACGTACGCCCAGTGTCCAAGCTAAAAAAGATCCGGCGCAGCTAACGCTGCCATCTTGTCC
>CANQEV010000040.1 GCA_947595925.1 uncultured Acetatifactor sp.
CAAAACTATGGTTCACTGCAGCACATAACCTGGTTCAGCACATAATTTTTGTTATGTTCTTAAGCACATAACAAAAAGAACTGGGATATCAGAAAATGATTCTGGAAACAGGAGAACTTTTAGCGGAATCTCTTTGTATGGGAAAAGAATTGTAAATCGAAACAGACAAATTCCAGTGTCCTGCTGAGAACGCTGGTTTATGTAGGAGGTAAAAATGAAATCATTCCTCGAAAAAATAAGAACACCTGAAAAAGAGGTTTCTTTCAAAAAGCAGGTGATAGTATCAATAGGAGTGATACTGCTGGGATTTGCTCTTGGAGTATTACAGAAGTGGATCGACGGTTCGCCGAGCAATATCTTTCCGTTATGGATGCAGCAGCTTGATATTAGAAATTATTTTGGACGATTAGCAATTTGGATTTTATTGGCAACGGTTATTTCCATATATTCGAAATCTCCCGTGAGAGCCTCAATTAATACATTCCTGTTCTTTATAAGTATGTTGGCAGGGTATTATCTCTATTGCAATTATGTGTTAGGCTTTTTGCCGAAAACTTATATGATGATATGGATAGCGATTTCTTTTGCGACTTTTTTTATGGCATACATATGTTGGTATGCAAAAGGGGAGGGCATCATTGCGATATTCCTATCAAGCATGATTATGGGTGTTTTATTGGCACAGGCAATTAATCTCGATTTCAGATATGGTTTTTTTGTCTATCATTTTTTGGAAGTACTTACATGGATAATCGGGGTAATACTCTTGAGAAGAAAACCGAAAGAGTATGCTATTGCAATTGGATTATCCGTTGTGATTGCATTTGTGTATCAACTGGTTATGCCGTATTGGGGATAAGGACAGATTTCTGCTTGCCGGGAAGTGGATTAGGCGGAAATTTTTTCAAAACTGTCTCATTGCATTACTTATAAAAACAAGCTATGCCTGAGGCAGGAGGTATGCTTATGGCTAATGAAGATAAAAAAGATTTTAACGCTATGCTGAATGACAGCAAGGATATGCCAAAGTTCCAGACGATCACGGACGAAAAGAGCATAGAAAAATATGGCGGGAGCAGAATGTATTTTGCCCCGCCGATCGACTATGACAAAATAATGAAACATATTCCCTTTGGAAGCGTGACCACTGTCGGTAAAATCCGCGAGTACTTTGCAAAATTAAATGAAAAGTACCCCGGCGGCATCGAAGCGCAAAAAGAAATGCTGGAAACGGAAGGCCATACGATCATTCAAAAAGGCCGCAAAAACATCAGGTACTTTGTAAAAGACTATGAGAAGGTTCTTTTTGAATTGAACAGAACAAATTAGATCATAAAATTGATGAGTCCAATTTTGCTTGGTGCAAAAATTGCACTTTAAATTTGGCGAGGTGCAATTTTGGCATTAAAAAGAATTGGGAGGTATAGCATAATGGTTATAGATTCATTTAAAATTAAGATAGATACTTCATCATGTGGATCAATCATAACAGCACAGGATCTGTCATTGAAAGATACTTGGTATTATAGTGACTTATCCTTTGAAAGTGGAAAGATTTATGGTTTAGTAAGTGAATATGGTCAAGGCTGTGAATTTCTTTCTTACTTTCTCGGAGGCAGAGTCACATTTGATAATGTTAAGATAATCTTCAATGGAGATTTAATTTCACAGAATGATCTATGCGGAATGAGTTGGAATTTAGAAGCTTGTCGGGAAAACTATGGAAATAAGATCGTTAGAAAATCGATTGAAAAAGCGCTGAAGAACACATCAAACAATATGGAATTTCAAGATTTAGCAGAACGATTTGCGCTTACCCCTGAACGATATGACCGAAAATTCATTCATCTTAGTGGTGAACGCTGGCGTGCTGCTGCCGCTTTTGGCTATGCCCTAAACAAGAGAATTTACTTTTCTCCATATGAGACAAGCGATTTTTATTATCAGATGTGTGGCTCAAGTTTATTAAAATGTCTTAGAGAATTAACAGATAATGGTGCTTTGATTGTTCTTCCGTCCGGCAGCGATACTTTTATCAAACATATTGTAGATGAGGTTATATATCTTGATCGGGATTATGATATTGATGCTTTAAAATCGTTTTATTCAAAACAATGGAATGCCAATTGGATAAAATAAATTTGTTGAGATGTTAGAGAAAATAAAAAATATTGATCTGAGGTGGAATAATGGCGTCGAGTAAAGAATATTTAGAGTTTATTTTAGAGCAATTATCCGAATTAGATGAAATTACATATCAGGCTATGATGGGAGAATTTATCATTTATTACCGCGGCAAAATCATAGGCGGTATCTATGATGACAGGCTGCTTGTAAAACCAATAAAAGCTGCGATCAGCTATATGCCAACAGCTCGATACGAATTACCCTATGAGGGAGCAAAAGAGATGCTGTTGGTAGACGAAGTTGACAACAGAGAGTTTTTGACAGGTTTATTCAACGCCATGTATGAGGAATTGCCGGCACCAAAACCGAAAAGGAAGAAATAGGCAGCTTCACATTTGACGAGGGAGTGATGAAAAGAAAAAAAGTGACTCTTTTTGGAAAAATAAAGCATGCAGAATATATATAATTTCTTTGTGTGGAGTGTTAGCAGTGATTTCAGTGATCGTTAATCTCACTCCGACAAATGGAAAAAATACCAACATCAGGATAGGGGGTGAAAAAATCAGTAAACTTGAATATAAGTATAGAATATTCAGGGATTGGGCCTCGAACAATATTGTATCGGAAGATATTTCGTCAGAAAATGTATACACACGGATAATATCTCGCAATGAGTCGGATGGCCTCATAAAAAGGGGAAGAATGGTATTTAATTCATATATTATGTTTAAAAACGAAGACGGAACAGTTTCTCGTTATCCACTGGAAGTTGAACTTTTTATGTATATGGATCAAAGGCAGGAGGAATCTGCACCTTCGTTTACAATAACCTATTATAAGGAATCCGGAGTGGTAGTTGCGATTGATGGATATACCGTAAATGATCTTAAAAAACAAAAACAGTATGAAACAGAATAACAAAAGGTTTACAGTTTAGGAGGAAAACATGAACAGAATAGTGAATGCAGCAGCAAATTTAATATTTGGTATTTTGTCCACACTTTATTTTTTAATTAAAAACGCAGATATCGTGATACCGGGGACGATTGAAAACGGCAGCTTTACCGGATTTTTTGAAACGATACTTCAGGTGTGCATGATAGTCCTGATCGTCTTAGCGGCGGTGTTGTGTATATACAATCTGAAAGTGTCAAAGCAGCTTGATGGGATCAGCAAGGTGGGTAATTACCTATCTATGGTTTGTGAGGCGGCCTGTCTGGTGTTTCTTCTGATAGCGGGAAAGGTATCCATTCTTTGTATTCTTAATATTTTAGGGGCGATACTTATATTTATTCCCGCAAAAGCAGGAAGGTAATGATTTCTTATCGAGACAGATCATTTCGGTCTTCTTCTATACTTGGATCATTGACGTTACCATTCACGGACTAGCAGAACAATATATCCTTTAGATATGGGCAGGAAGCATCTCTACTGAGTTGTTTCCTGCTTTTTGATAAGGAAGGTCCTATGACGGAGTTCCCTTTATTTAATGTCTGCTCAAGGCAATAAAAAATGCCAAAAGCATTGAAAATAAATTTCAGAGAAACAGCTCCTGAGATACGCGGTGCTGAAACGGGTGTATGAACAGCAGCGGTACATGTATGCAAACAAAGTCCACACGGTGCCGGACCGGATCAGGAATAAACTGCGATTTAAACTTTACGCTTCAAAGTTTTCGCCTTGACTGCGGAATTAGCTGCTTGATTTGTCCCCCAGCTTACCGAGCAGCTCGTACAGGATCCCGTAGAGAAGCTGCGCTTTTTCCGGCTCTAAATCCACGCAGGCGGCGAGACGCTGCGGCACGGTCAAAGCCTTCTCGCGCAGCGCCCTTCCTGCGTCCGTGATGGAAATGATCAGGTCGCGTTCATCTGCTGTCGAACGGCGCCTTGTCACATATCCCTTTTCCTCCAGGCGTTTGAGCAGCGGCGTCAGCGTGCTGGAATCGAGGTACAGGTATTTGCCGATTTCCTTCACCTGAAGTTCCGTATGCTCCCACATCACCATCATGGTGATATACTGCGTATAAGTGAGGTCAAGCTCGTCCAGGTAGGGCTTATACGCTTTCACGATCTCTTTCGCGCAGGCGTAAAGGGGGAAACATATTTGATTTTCCAGCTTCAGTGGGTCAAAGGGATCCGCCATCGTTCTTCTTTCTCCTTAGGATATGATTTTCCGTGCAAATTCAGCGGCGGCCTTTTGGTCGCTCTCATTCGGCCTGCCCTTGTGGAGCATTGCAAAAGCGCCCCGGCAGGAAAATTCTTCTTCGGCAATCGGAATCTGCTTTTCCGCAAGCAGTTTTTCGATATACTTGCGCGTGGATTTCACGGCGGCGGATGTGCTGAAATTTACGACTTTCCCGACGGATACATGGATGCCGCTGATAAATTTCTTTACTTCGTCGTCTATGTCGAAAGCGTAAGGCGCGCTGCCGAGAAACAGGATGTCCACGTCTTCGCTGAGGGGTTCCGAGACTGTCTTCGCCTCTACTCCTACGGCTTCCGCGATCGCCTCGGCGATCTTCTTTGTGTTGCCGCCTCTTGAATAGTACCGTACTGCAATATTCATATCAGTTTCACCTCACATTTCCAGGGCAGCGATGATTCCTTCGGGGGCGCTGTCCTGTTCTTTATTATAAGCGGATCGCACCGCTTTTGCAAGCTGATCCGCGCAGGAAGTCGGACGGCGGCCGCACAGGATCCCAGATAATTTTTCTTCGATCTGTCCGACTGTCCAGCCCTCCACCAGGATCGGAATGGCTTTCAGATTGCCGTTACAGCCGCCCGTAAAGCGGATATTGTGTACGACGTCGCCGTCCAGATCGAGACTGATGATCTGGGAGCAGGTATTTTCCGTCTGATAGTCGTAATGGAACATCACAGCACCTCCTCGACCTTTGCCTTTACCTTGTCAAGGGAATCGGTCGGCTCAAAGCGGCCGGCAATCCCGCCGCTGCGGTCGATCAGAAATTTTGTAAAATTCCACTTGATGTTTCCGTTGTTTTTATAGTCTTTGTCCATTTTTTTGACAACGCCCTTCAGAACAAGTCCCATGGGGCCGGAGAATCCCGCAAAGGAGGTGTTCTCTGTGAGATACTTATAGAGCGGGATCGCGTTTTCGCCGTTGACGTCGATCTTGGCAAACTGCGGAAACGTAATGCCATACCGCCCGGTGCAGAAGCTGTGGATCTCCTCGTCGCTGCCCGGGGCCTGTTCTCCGAACTGGTTGCAGGGAAAATCGAGAATCTCCAGCCCGTCCTTCTGATGAAGTTCGTACAGATCCTGAAGCTCGTCATACTGCGGCGTAAATCCGCACCCTGTCGCCGTGTTTACGATGAGAAGGATTTTTCCCTTGTAATCGGCCAGCGATACTTCGTTTCCCTCTTGTGTCTTGACCTTAAAATCGTAGATGTTCATAAACGGCCTCCTTTTTTATTTGATTGTGCACAATTTAATCGCACGCTATTTATATTGTGTATATTACGCCATATTAGGAGATCTGTCAAGATTTTTTTGAATATCTGTTCCGATTGTCTGTTTTTATGAAATTTCAGTGACATAACGCGCTGCATCCTGTGTTAGGATATAGTCAACGGAGCGGTTCTGCGGAGGGCTGGGGGCTGAGAAAAGAAAAACGAAGAGAAGACTTCGGATCAGATCGGCAAGGCAAGGAGGATTTCTATGAACATTTTAGAATGGGCTTTGAATCACAAAGGCATGGAGGAATTTTTTCAGAAGACGGAAAAGGGCTGGTTGATAAAAACGGAATGCTGCGATGGGCTGTGGGTCATGGATTGTGTGATCGATTACTTTATGGAGGAGCAGGATTTCAGATCCTATGATCCGGAGGCTATGTGCCCCGCGCAGAAGACTTGCGAGAGAGATGTTTCTGAGGAAGAGCTGCAAAAGATCTTTGGCGGGCTCACCGTGATCGACGATACCGACGGCAAGGCCCGGTGGACATCGGAAGCGAAGGAACCGTATTTCCGGCTGAGAGGGAGAAGGCTGTCGGAAGAGCAGGCATTTGAGATCCTTGCAAGGACTGAGCATATCTTTGAGCGGGCTGTGTGGGAAGTGCAGCAGGAAGGGGACGCTCTGAAGAAAGCAGTGGAGGAATGGTATGAAAAAATCCGCAGGAACGGATATGAGGGCAATCCTAGTCTCTTTTTTTTCAATGATTACTTTTCGGATTCCATAGTGAGGTACATCGGGGGATATGTCTGGCCTGACGGCAGGGTCGGACTGAACGAGGTCATGTATAAGTATCCGTTCATGGATGAGATCCTTGATCAGTTTATGGACTGGGCGATGAAGTATCCCTGCCTCGAGCTGGTCCTGGTCATCACGAAATGGGACTGCATGAGTCCGATGCGGTATAAGGCGTCTGTGCTGGATTCTCTGGAGCATATCCCGAATCCGGACCGGGATCTGGACGAGTACCAGAAGCCCTACGAGCCGATCACGGCGGAGGATGTGGACTGCGCCGTTGAGATCAAGCCCGGACTGATCCACTTTTTAACGCCGGAGGAAGGTCTGAAAAAGCTGGCCGAATACGATCAGCAGTACACAGAGGAGGAGCGCAGGCAGTTTGCGTCGGACGCATACCATTCACATACGAAAGTACGTGAGTTGAACAGGGATTACCTGATGCGAATCATAGAGTATTACGGAGGGGCGCCGGATCCGGTAAAGGACTATATTCTGAGATTGTATGAGCAGTCGGAAAGGGGTAAAGCATGGCAGGCTTTAGGCACCTCGATCGGATTGCATGAAGAAAAGAATCGTGTTATGTTAGAAGCAGGGGAAGAAGAATCGTGAGATCCATGCAGGGAGGAAACATGCAGGACGGAAAAGGCACTTCGAGATTGACAGGATCGAAACGGATCAAGGCATGCCGGGAAAAAATATACGATATGATGAAGCCGTATCTGCGGGAAGACAGGGGCAGGGGACGGACAGGACCGTTAAAGTTCTTAAAGGATCTGTTTGTCTGTTCTGTGGCTGTGTCGAGCAAATCCCGCAAAGGCCTGCCTGCTTTTAAGAAGTTTGTGGACGAACATTTCCTGACAGTGGATGAAGAGCTGCTCTCCTATTTTGACTGTGAAAAAAACATGACTGCTTTTCAGGCTTGGGAGAAAGCTCTAATCTTTTATTCGGCCTATGACGAGAGCTTTGGGTCCCCGCCGTTTCTGCTTCTGCAGAAAGCGCGGATGGTGAAAGACGAGATGCTGGTTCGGTATCTTGAGCTGGAGGATATGGATGAAGCAGCCGGAGACGACGATGTTGACGAGGTGAGGGAAAAAAAGCTGGACGCTTATCTGGAATGGATTCTGGCTATCGCGTTCTTTGAAATCTGCGCCGACACATATTATCAAAAAGCCTCAGAAGAGATGGATCGGATGATCGAAACAAAGTCGGCATCTGCCGAAAGGCTTCAGGAATTAAGCGAATGCATTCAGTCTGCCGACAAGGTTTACCGCACGAAAAAAGGCGAAGAACTGCGCGAATGGGAGCGGGGGGTGAGGGATCTGTTTGCCTCCGTCAGGCTGCTGGTGCTGATCGAATATGTGAATATAAATGGTACCGTAAGGGAGGGGATTGATTGCGGAAAAATCTCCCTGAGAAACAAGAATTATCGGATCGCGTATGAGGAGTCCAGGTTTTGGGAGATGGCGGTCGACCGATGGCTGACCGAGGAAAAAGGTGCAGGCTTTGTCAAGCGGTTTTTTGTAGTTATGGACACCTGGAACCGCAATCATGTGGATCAATACAAAAAGCTGAACGGTTTGGCCCATCAGCTCTATGCTCTGAAAAGTGAGAAGGAGACGGAGAGGCTGAAAGAACAACTTTATTTTCAGGATGTGCTGAATGAGTATATTTCCGTCCTGGGAAAAAGATACAGCGGCGGGCGTTTCCGGAGCATGAGCAGGGAGCAGAAGCAGAAAGAGTTCGAAGAGATGGCTCTGGAAGAGAAACGGCTGTCGGAGATTAAACTCTGGCTTGGAATACCCGTGTGGAGGGAACTGAGAAAGCGTCTGAAAGAAGACGGGGAGACAACCCCATGAAAACGGGGAAGTACAGGAACCGCTGCCGTGGGAGCGGTCGATGAAAAAAGGGGCTTATCTGAAAATGGAACAAAAGACATATAAACAGATGATAAACGAGAGTATTCAAAAGGTATATGAGAAGGGTATTGCGACAAAGATACTTCAGTATATGGACGGTATTCGCAATGCTTCTGATATCGCGCAGGCGAGACGCTGGGTGATGGAGCTTCTGCAGAACGCGCAGGATCTGGCCTGGGAGGACGGGGCGGTAAAGGTGCGGATCACACTGGAGAAAGAGCGGTTGATCTTTGAACACACAGGCAGGCCGTTCCGCATAAAAGATATTCTGGCCATCGTCAACCAGGTTTCCTCAAAGGATCCCGGGGTGGGCGTAGGCAAGTTCGGAACCGGGTTTATGACAACTTATCAGTTGAGCGAGCAGGTGGAGATTCGTTCCGTTCTGAAGGAAGAGGGACTGCCCTATCGTCCTTTTTGCATTACTCTGGATCGCAGCGGCAGGACACAGGAAGAATTGCATGAGGCTATCAAAAGAAATATAAGCGAACTGGAAATAGCAGATGAAACGGATTGCCTTTCGGAAGAATCGTACGATAAAAACGAATATCATACGGCGTTTATTTACCATTTGGAAAGCGAGAGGAGCAGGAAAACCGCAAGGATAGGCATGTGTGACCTGAAGGACACGATCCGATACATCTTGCTCTTTGCGCATGGCCTTCAGACCGTGGAATTGGATTTTGACGGAGAAGAAAAGATCGTCTACGAGAAGGGCGAGACGAGAAAGGTAAAGAGCGCGGATGGAGCGGACGTTTCCGCGATCCCGCAGATCGCTGAAGGTCTGGAGGATCCGGGGAGGTCTGAAAAGATCCTGGAGACGGTGATCCTGGAAAATGGAGAAAAGCACTTCATCCGTCATTTGTCCGTTGGAGAAAATGCAGGGCTGACGGTGGCGATGGAATACGATTTTCAAAAGGGGTATATGCCGCTGTCCAAGCAGACTGCGAGGGTATTCATTGATTTCCCGCTGATCGGAACGGAGGATTTTCCCTTCCCGATGGTGGTCAATTCCAGAGAGTTTCGTCCAAACGAACCCCGCAGCGGCATTACGCTGGTGGACTTTGAACAGTCGGAGGATGCGAAGATCAACAAGGCTTTAATGGGACAAGCGGTGGAACTGTATGGAACGATGCTTCACAGCGCTGTGGAGGACATGGAAAAAGGCGGCACGCGGGGGATAGAGCATATGATCTGCATGCCTTTGTACCGCGCAAGACCGGAGTGGTCCGAAGCCTGGATACAGGAACATCTATACGATAGAGTGTATGCCCTGGCGGCGGCTGAAGAGATATTTGATACCGCGGAGGGCAGAAAAAGCCTGGAGTGTGACGCTGTATTCCTGCTGCGCTCGGACAGTGAAGAAGAACGGCGGGAGATGGGCCGGCTCTGCGGGTATGTGCAGGGAATCTTGACGCCTCTGGATGAGATTGACTGGTATCAGGCCCTGTCCGCCTATCGTCAGATTGAGGACAGGCATATCACCTTGGAGCAGATGCTTCAAAAAGCCAAGACCTGGTTTGCGGCAGAAAAAATCAAGGGCGACGGACTGACATGGTGCCAAAAACTGTACGACCTTGGAATGGCAAATCCAGTTACGGAAAGCTTGATCCGCACCGGCATGGCGGCGATCTTCCCGAACCAGAATCTGGAAAGAGGGGACAGAAATCTTTATACCGCATCAGAACTTTACAGGGATCCGAAGCTGCCGGAGATCTTAAAGGATGTAACGGAAAAACTGGATGTCTTGATTTGTCAGCGCGCTGACAACTCGCAAGAACCGCTGAAGATCCGGGAGAAGCTTTTGCATCAGGACTTTCGTGCGGAGCAGCTGTTGCAGATGCAGGATTATCTTCCGTCAGAGCTGACCGATTATATTGTGGCGCGCAGCAGCCGCAAAATTCCTGTGTCGCAGTTTCATATTTATCAAAAGAGTTACCTGCAAGCGTGGAGAGAGGCTTGGCTTCTCATGCTTTCCTGCGGGGAAGATGAGAAGTTTTACGCTATATGCAGCAGCGTGATTGTGGAATTGCAGGAAAACGCCGGGGAGGAAGAAAAAGGCACGTCTCAGGCGATGCGGTATCGATATGAGAAACTGGGCGACGAGAGGTTCAGCCGTTTTCTCTGGAAAAATTCCTACATCGGGCTTATCGGACTTCTTATCGAGAGGCTGGAGGGCGTGGGGAGCATGAATGCCCTGCCGGAGGGGATCGACGCAGAGTGGCTGACGGATTTTTTCCGTGTGGCGCTGAACTATGAGGATATCTCTGTGATAGGAACCAAGCAGATATTTCCGGATCAGTATGGCAGATTTCGGATGATGTCCTTTCTGGCGCGGGACGAGGTGCATGCGGAGGAACTGAAAAAGATTGCCTGCTGTTTCAAGGAACAGGATGAGGCATGCGATGTCCTGTCAGAACTGCTCGATTCCAAGGTCCGACTTGATTCGCGGTGGCCGATCAGGGTAATGGGAGAAGGAGATGTGGCAGTTCGCATCTCCAGGGTGATTCAGCGGATCCTGGCGAGGGGAAATCTGAATGATGAGTCGGATCAGATACAGGAAGCTTGTGCCAGGCTGCTGGCGTGGCTTCAGGAACATCCGAAAGAAACGGAGAGGTATTTCCCTGAATACACTACGGAGGAGCAGCAGGCCCGGTTGATGACGGCCAAGGCGGTGGTAAGGCTTCAGAGGCGCGGCCGTACCCTGGACCAGCTGACGGAAATCGTTGGTTCCGACGATCCGGATATCCTGATGGAGTTCATGCGGAACGCGGTGGAGGAGAGACGGAAAAGGGAGGCGGGAGAAACGGACGAAGACTCGGATGGTCAGTCGGGTGGGTATGATGATGGCACGGGCGTGTTCTTTGGCCCGGAATTTTGGGGAATGGCTGAAAATGAGAGGAATGACGCCTTCAGACTGATCGGAACTGCCGGGGAGGAATATGCGGTGGAATATCTGCAGGGAAAGTTTCGGAAGGAAGGATGGAATTCTGCGCTGGAGGACGGCCATAGGTACGTATTTTTGAAAGACGGTGCCATGGCAGAGATCTATCGGCCTGATACGGCGGATTTTCACCAAGAGGGCTGGGATATCCGCGTGCGGTACTGGAATCGGTTGGACCCGGAGAAAACAGAGGAAGGGACCTTGGGAGAGGGTTTGAATACGCCTGACAAGACTGCGTTGGAAACTGTGTGCAGCACGAAGTATGACAGGGAGAGTTTTATTGAAGTCAAGACCCACACCGAGACCAGCATGAAACGGAGGCTCATTCCGCTCTCTGACAGTCAGATGCGTCTTGCCCTCAGCGTGGGGCAGGATTATGCAGTTTATATGGTGGAGTATAACTGGCCGATGCGTCAGGCCGTCGGCGTCACCGAATTGCCGGATATCGGAAAGCAGATCGCAGAGGGCAGGATTCGATGCGCTGCGAAGAATTATATGCTGAAAGTTATGACGTGAGATCAGCAGATAAATAAGGTTATGGAAATTCGCCGGGGCGGAAACGGAGCGTACCGTTTGACGCGCCCGGCGGTTTTTGTGAGCATCCGGGATCCCTGTGCACTGTCCGGTTATTCCGCCGCAGGATCAGCCGCCTTTTCCAGGCAGCTGCGGATGGCCTCCAGAAGAACCAGGGAGGTATACTTTGCCCCGGGATCGTAGGTGATGTAATTCAGGGACTGGGACTCATACACCTGCTGGCAGATGCTGTCCATGGTGGGCTGCAGGAGAGGATACATGGTGGTGATCGCCTCATCCAGGTTGACCAGGCGCAGGGAGGAAATGCGGTCTTCTTTCAGGATGGCCTCCACTTCGATGGTCTGGCCGCCCAGGACCAGTTCTGTCTTATAGATCCCAGGTATGTAAGAGGACGTCGGCTGACTCTCCTGCAGGATGCCGGACTGCGCGGAGGCGCTTCGGGACGGAGGCGTCTGGGAGGCAGCGGGGGACGGCACGGGGGAAGTCTCCGGCGACTGGGTCGGGATTCCCGGCGAGGGCGATATTGTGGACTCCGCATCGGGCGCCTCGGGGGTGCTGTCCGGGTTGTTTCTATCCGGCAAGAACAAAAGGAGCAGCAGTATGATCAGGATCAGGCCGACTGCCGCGAAGATACCCGCACAGATCAATTCCTTCATGCGAAGTACGACGATTTTAGTTTTTGCGCTCATAGGTATTCTCCTTGGGGCTTTTTTTGATAAGCTATCTTAATCACAGAATATGCCCGGACCATAAGATTTATGACAGGTTGTTTTACTGCCGGATCACGGAGAGAATCCGGGAAGGCATAAAGCACGAAGGATGATGCGCAGAAACGTGGTTTTCTGAGAAAAGTGGTCTTGAAGCGGCAGAAGGCGTCCAAGAGCGGTGCTTATACATGGTCGGATGGACGATATTCCATTGGTGCGGAGGGAATGGCAGCTTTGGGTGATCGACAGGCGAATGGTTTTGAGGCATTTTGAGGCAGATAAACTAATAAATAAGGTTGACAAAAAAGAGATAAGAAGGTTATTATGATAGAGGATCAGAACAAGGGTGTTCTTACAGGGGTAAGAATGCCCTTGTTGCCGTATCTGCACAGCAGGAAAACGGAAGTTGGCGGAAAAACGGACGGAATGTGGCCGAATGAGGAAATCCGCGTGAAGGGGCGGAACTGCTGCGGCGGAAACTGGATAAAGGCACTGTAACGGAGAGATAGAAGGAAGATCGCGGGGGAAAAACGCGGCGGGGAATCTTATTTAAGAAACGGAGGTAGTTTCATGAAGAAAATGACGAGGGAAGACGTGACGAGGATGGTGAGGGAGGAGGACGTGGAATTCATCCGCCTTCAGTTTACGGATATCCTTGGAAATCTGAAGAACCTGGCGGTTACAGCCAGCCAGCTGGAGAGAGTGCTGAACAATCAGTGCCTGTTTGATGGTTCCGCCATCGACGGATTTGCGAGGATCGAGGAGTCGGATATGTATCTCTATCCGGATTACAATACGTTCCAGACTTTTCCCTGGAGACCTCAGCAGGGAAAGGTGGCGCGTATGATCTGCGACGTCCACAGGCCCGGCGGGGAACCTTTCGAGGGAGATTCCCGGTATGTGCTGAAGCGCGCCATCCGGCATGCGGCGGAGATGGGGTACAGTTTTCAGGTGGGGCCGGAGTGCGAGTTCTTTCTCTTTAACACGGACGACAACACTATGCCTACCACAAAGACTGACGAGCAGGCGGGATATTTTGACGTAGGGCCCCTTGATTTCGGGGAAAACGCCCGGCGGGATATCGTTATGACTTTAGAGGAGATGGGATTTGTGGTGGAGACCTCTCACCACGAGAAGGCGCCCGCCCAGCACGAGATCGGGTTCCGCTTCGATGAGGCGCTTGCCACCGCCGACAATATCACGACGTTTAAGCTGGCGGTGCGGACCATCGCAAGGAGGCACGGTTTCCACGCCACCTTTATGCCAAAGCCCAGGGCAGGGGAGAATGGTTCCGGGATGCACCTTCATATGAATCTGACCAGGGACGGCGTGAACGCGTTTGAGGACAAGACGGACGGTCTTGGACTGTCCCGGGAAGCATATTATTTTCTTGGCGGTCTGATGAAACACATCAAGGGGATCACCGCTGTTGCGAATCCTCTGGTCAATTCCTACAAGCGCCTGACTCCGGGGTTTGACGCGCCTGTCTATATCGCCTGGAGCGTGACGAACCGCAGCCCGCTGATCCGGATCCCTTCCACCAGCAAGGGGGAGGCAGCCCGGCTGGAGCTGTGCAGCCCTGATTCCGCTGCAAATCCGTATCTGACCCTGGCCCTCTGCCTGGAGGCGGGGCTGGACGGGATCCGGAATCAGATCGATCCTCCGAAGAATGTGAACGGCAATATCTTTGCCATGACGGACAGCGAGAGGGAGGAGCTGGGAATCGAAAGGCTTCCCTACAGCCTGATGGACGCGCTGGAGGAGCTGCAGAAGGACACCTTCCTCTGTGACGTCCTGGGCGAGCACGTCACTTCAAAATATATCACCACAAAGAAAGCGGAGTGGGACCGCTACCGCGCCCAGGTGTCCGAGTGGGAGCTTCAGGAGTACCTGTATAGGTATTAGACCCGCCCGATAAAAACGGTTGTCTAGATTCTGCGGCTCACAGCGCCCGCGGAAGAATATCATTTTCGGAAAGGAGGCGGGCATTTGGTAAACATTATAGTAGCGCTTCCGAAGCTGGAAGAGGCAAAGACGATCAAAAATATACTTGTGCGCAGCGGGTTCCGAGTGACGGGAGTCTGCACCAACGGCGCTCAGGCGATCAGCCAGGCAGACGGGCTGCACGACGGGATTGTGATCTGCGGATACAAGCTGGAAGATATGATTTACAGCGAACTGCAGGAATGCCTGCCGCCGGGGTTTGAGGTTTTGCTGATGGCGTCCCAGAGACTCTTGAGCGAGTGTTACCAGGAGGGGATCGTCCGGCTTGCCCTTCCTCTGAAACTGAACGATTTTATCAACACCATTCAGATGATGACGGAGGGGATCGAGAGGCGGAAGAGAAAGAGGCGCGAGCAGCCCAGGCAGAGATCCCAGGAGGAGGCGGAGCTGATCAGGAGCGCGAAGGTCATGCTCATGGACCGGAACCAGATGACGGAAGACGAGGCACATAAATATCTGCAGAAGTGCAGCATGGACAGCGGGACGGGCATGGCAGAGACCGCCCAGATGGTGCTGATGATGCTGCGGTCATGAAAACACCCCCGGATTCATAGATTATCCCGACAGGATAGTGATCCGGGGGTATCGTTTTGCACTTTACAAAGATGCAGGGCTGTGGAAATGATTATGTTTTTGTGGATGGAGAGAGGGAAAAGATCCCAAGGGAGCGCAGGGGAGGCCTGGCAAGGCGGATCAGCGACCGGCATTGCGGCGTGGGTTCGGACGGCCTGATCTTGATTCTGCCGGGAAGACAGGCACCCTTCGAGATGGAGATGTACAATGCGGACGGGAGCCGGGCGGAGATGTGCGGCAACGGCATACGCTGCGTGGCGAAATATGTGTACGACCGGGGGATGATCCGAGAGCGCGAATTTGGGATAGAGAGCGGGGGGCAGGTTAAAAGCGTGAAGATCCTGAAGGGGGAGGAGACGCCTCTTTCGCTCCTGCCGGAAAAGGCGGCCCCGGGAGGACGGGAGAGCTTGGTGCGGGTCAATATGGGCCGCCCGGTCCTGGGCGCGGAGACGGTGATCTATTCCAGAAAGCTCTTTCGGGTTTCCATGGGAAATCCCCATGCGGTCGTGCTGCTGGAGGATCAGGAACCCTGGACCGTGGAGAAGGAGGGGCCGGTCCTGGAGAACGCCCCCTGTTTTCCCGACCGTACCAATGTGGAGTTTGTCAGGGTGCAGGACCGGGGAGAGATCCGGATGCGGGTCTGGGAGCGGGGGACCGGGGAGACGCTTGCCTGCGGGAGCGGGGCCTGCGCGGCTGCGGCGGTCTGCATGCAAAAAGGTTTGACGGATAGGGAAATAACTGTTAAACTATTAGGCGGTGAACTGCGGATCGCCTGGGAGCGGGAGGACGGGGATCTTTTTCTGACCGGACCGGCAGTGACCGTGTTCCAGGGCGAGTATCCGGACGAGATCTGACCGCAGAAGGGTTTCCTGCGATACAAGGAGAGGAGAGAGACATGGTAAAGGTAAACGATAATTATTTAAAGCTTCCCGGAAGCTATCTTTTTTCCACGGTGGGAAGAAAACAGAGAGAATATCAGGCGGCACACCCCCAGGCGAAGGTGATCAGGCTCAGCATCGGAGATGTGACCCAGCCGCTGGCCCCGGCCATTCTGGACGCTCTGCACAAGGCGGTGGACGAGATGGGAAATGCGGAGACTTTCCGCGGCTATGCCCCCGATCTGGGCTATGAGTTTCTGCGGAATGTGATCGCGGAGCAGGATTATAAAGCAAAGGGCTGCGACATCAGCGCGGACGAGATCTTTGTCTCCGACGGAGCAAAGTCCGATTCCGCCAACATTCAGGAGATCTTCAGCCTGGACAATAAGATCGCGGTGGGGGATCCCGTGTACCCCGTGTATGTGGACTCGAACGCCATGGCGGGAAGGACCGGCAGTTATGACAAAAACACGGAGACCTGGAGCAATGTGATCTATATGCCCTGTACCGCGGCAAACCATTTTGCACCGGAGATCCCGAAGGAGACGCCGGATCTGATCTATCTCTGCTTCCCGAATAACCCCACGGGAGCCACCGTCAGCAAGACGCAGCTCCAGGAGTGGGTGGACTATGCGAACAAGGTGGGCGCGGTGATCATCTATGACGCCGCTTACGAGGCGTATATCTCCGAGCCGGATGTGCCCCATTCGATCTATGAGTGCGAGGGCGCCAGAACCTGCGCCATCGAGCTGCGTTCCTTCTCTAAAAACGCGGGCTTTACCGGCGTGCGTCTGGGCTTTACCGTGGTTCCCAAGGATCTGAAAGCGGAGGGCGTCGCCCTTCACGGACTCTGGGCGCGGCGTCACGGGACAAAGTACAACGGCGCGCCCTATATTATCCAGAGGGCCGGCGAGGCCGTGTATTCTCCTGAAGGAAGGGATCAGCTGAAGAAACAGGTGGCCTATTACATGAACAACGCGAAGTACATTTACGACGGCCTGAAAGAGGCTGGTTACACGGTCTCCGGCGGCGTGAACGCTCCCTATATCTGGCTGGAGACCCCGAACGGCATGACCAGCTGGGAATTCTTTGACTATCTCCTGGAGCATGCGAACGTGGTCGGCACGCCCGGATCCGGCTTCGGGCCCAGCGGCGAGCATTATTTCCGCCTGACGGCGTTTGGAAGTTACGAGAACACGGTGGAAGCGGTGGACCGGATCAAGGCGATGAAGATCTGACGCCCGTAAAACTTTCGTA
Source organism: uncultured Acetatifactor sp. (assembly GCA_947595925.1). Classification (GTDB taxonomy): domain Bacteria; phylum Bacillota; class Clostridia; order Lachnospirales; family Lachnospiraceae; genus Acetatifactor. Next base: position 17,143 of record CANQEV010000040.1, read on the forward strand.
AAGCTTTCAAATTTTGGGTTGACATTTTTGGAAAAAGGGCATAATATGGTTTGCAAGATATTCATTTTGTAAATGCGGTGAAGGAGACTCTTGCCGGGGAGAGCGTCAGGGAGACGGCGTCATGGACTGAAAGCGTCGTTCGAAGGAAGCGGCAAAGGGAACGCTCCGGAGCAGATCGGTTGAAACAGGCGGCGGAAAGAAATGGGCAGCCTGCCAGGGCGGTTCGTGGCACGCGTTAAGTGCGTTAAGAGGTCCGACAATGGGGTCGGACAATTTGTGGGTGGCACCGCGGGTAAAAGTCTATCCGTCCCGGAATACATGTATTTGTATTCCGGGACTTTTTTATTTTGCGCGGAGCGGCCGAAGACTAAGGGAGGATCGGGTATGTACAGGGATTTGCGGATCAACGAGATCGGGGAACAGCACATCGGACAGGAGCTGCGGATGGCGGGATGGGTGGAAAACATCCGGGACCACGGCGGCGTGTCCTTCATCGATCTCAGGGATATGTATGGCGTATTGCAGGTCGTTCTCCGTCAGGAGGGGCTTTTGAAGGGGATCGTGAAAGAAATGTGTATCTCCGTCGCCGGCGTGGTGGAAAAGCGGGACGAGGACACCTACAATCCCAAGATCCCCACGGGAACCATCGAGCTGGAGGCCCACTCCATCGATGTCCTTGGGAAGGTTTACCGGCAGCTCCCCTTTGAGATCCAGACTTCGAAGGAGACTCGGGAGGACGTGCGGCTGACCTATCGGTATCTGGATCTGCGGAATAAAAAAGTAAAGGACAATATCATCTTCCGGGCCCAGGTGATCGCGTTCCTCAGGCAGAAGATGAGCGAGATGGGATTTCTGGAGATTCAGACCCCCATCCTTTGCGCGTCCTCCCCGGAGGGGGCCAGGGATTACATCGTTCCCTCCAGAAAATTCAAAGGGAAGTTTTACGCGCTGCCCCAGGCTCCCCAGCAGTACAAACAGCTCCTGATGGCCTCCGGCTTTGACCGGTATTTCCAGATCGCCCCCTGTTTTCGGGATGAGGATGCCAGAGCGGACCGTTCCCCGGGAGAATTTTATCAGCTGGATTTTGAGATGAGTTTTGCGACCCAGGAAGATGTGTTCCGGGTGGGGGAGGAGGTCCTGTCGGCGACTTTCGAAAAGTTTGCGCCGGAGGGCTATGCCGTGACGAAAGCGCCCTATCCCGTGATCAGCTACCGGGACGCCATGCTGCAGTTCGGCACGGATAAGCCGGACCTGCGAAATCCCCTGCGGATCCTGGACGTCACGGAATTTTTCCAGAAGTGTGAGTTCAAACCCTTCCACAAGCGCACCGTGCGGGCGATCCGCGTCCACGCGGAGATGAGCAAGGGCTTCCATGAAAAGCTGCTGAAGTTCGCCACGGACATGGGAATGGGAGGTCTGGGCTATCTGGAGGTGGCAGAGGATCTGTCCTACAAGGGCCCGATCGATAAGTTTATTCCCGAGGAATACAAGGGCGAGCTGGCGCAGATCGCGGACTTAAAACCCGGGGATACGATCTTCTTTATCGCAGATAAGGAGGAGAAGGCAAATTACTATGCGGGCCAGCTGCGGACGGAGCTGGGCGAAAAGCTGGAGCTGGTGGAAAAGAACGCCTACCGCTTCTGTTATGTGAATGATTTTCCCATGTATGAGCTGGACCCGGAGACAAAGAAGATCGGCTTTACCCACAATCCCTTCTCCATGCCCCAGGGCGGGCTGAAGGCGCTTCAGGAGCAGGATCCGCTTGACATACTGGCCTATCAGTATGATATTGTATGTAACGGAGTGGAGTTGTCCTCCGGCGCTGTGAGAAACCACGACATGGACATCATGGTCAAGGCGTTTGAGATCGCCGGCTATGACGAGGAGACCTTGAAGACAAAGTTCGGCGCTCTCTATCAGGCCTTCCAGTTCGGCGCGCCCCCTCATGCGGGTATGGCGCCCGGGGTTGACCGGATGCTGATGCTCCTCAGAAACGAGGAGAACATCCGGGAGGTGATCGCTTTCCCCATGAGCGGTTCCGCCCAGGATCTGATGTGCGGCGCTCCCGGCACGGTGACGGAGACCCAGCTGCGAGAAGCGCATATCAAGATCCGGGATTGAGAGGCGCGGCAGCGGTGATTCCCGTGCAGGTGCTGTTTCGGAGCGGCGGAAAGCAAACCGGCGGATTGAAAACTGAAAGAAAATGAAACCGAAAGAAAACGCGATAGAAATAGAGAAGCGGCAGAGGTAGAGTATGGCAAATGTGATTGACGACGAGACGATCGAATATGTGGGGATCCTGGCTAAGCTGGACCTGTCCCCGGAGGAGAGGGAAGCGGCAAAGAAGGATATGGGCCGGATGCTGGACTATATCGACAAGCTGGCGGAGCTGGACACGGAGGGAGTGGAGCCCATGTCCCATATTTTCCCGGTGCAGAATGTGTTCCGGGAGGACGTGGTCACCAATGGGGACGACAGCGCCAACATCTTAAAAAATGCTCCCGGGTGCAAGGACAATATGTTCCGGGTGCCGAAGACTTTTGCATGACGATGGCTGTGGTTTGTTGAGGCTTGGGAAATTCAGGAGTTACTAAGAGAAAACGAAGCATGTGTTGTGTGAGCCGGGCGGAAAGAGAGAGGTTATGGATATTTTGGAACTGACAGCCGTGGAGTTGAGCGAAAAGATCCGCGGGGGAGAGATTCGGGTCAGGGACGCGGTGGAAGCAGTCTTTGAGCGGATCGACGGGACGGAGAAAGAGCTAAATTGTTATGTGACCCTGGAAAAAGAGAAGGCTCTTGCCAGGGCGGAGGAAGTGCAGGCGAAGATCGACGCGGGGGAGCTGACAGGTCCTCTGGCGGGAGTTCCCATGGCCATTAAGGACAATCTCTGTACGGAGGGGACTTTGACGACATGCTCTTCGAAAATATTGGAGAACTTCGTGCCCACTTACAGCGCGGAAGCGGTGCGGAATCTGGAGAAGGCCGGGGTGGTGATCATTGGCAAGACCAATATGGACGAGTTCGCCATGGGAAGCACCACGGAGACTTCGTATTTCGGCGCTACAAAAAATCCGAGGGATCCGGGGCATGTGCCCGGGGGTTCTTCCGGAGGCAGCGCGGCGGCGGTGGCAGCAGGGGAATGTTTTGCGGCTCTGGGCTCTGACACGGGAGGTTCGATCCGGCAGCCCGCTTCCTACTGCGGCGTCGTGGGGATGAAACCCACCTACGGGACGGTTTCCCGCTACGGGTTGATTGCCTATGGGTCCTCCCTGGACCAGATCGGCCCCCTGACCAAGGATGTGCGGGACTGCGCGACGGTGCTGGAGGCCATCGCGTCCCATGACGCAAAGGATTCCACTTCCCTGGAGCGGGACGATCTGGACTTTACTTCCGCTCTGACGGAGGATGTGAAGGGAATGAAGATCGGGATCCCCCGGGACTATTTCCGGGAGGGACTGGACCCGGAGGTCAAGCAGGCGGTGCTCTCCGCGGCAAAGGTTCTGGAGGAGAGGGGAGCGGTCGTGGAGCAGTTTGACTTAAGCCTTGTGGAGTACGCGATCCCCACCTACTATACCATCGCGGCGGCGGAGGCCAGTTCCAACCTGGAGCGTTTTGACGGCATCAAGTACGGCTTCCGGGCGGAGGAGGACAGCCTGCATCCCATGTATAAGAAGACCCGCTCCCAGGGCTTCGGGCCGGAGGTCAAGCGCCGCATCATGCTGGGCTCCTTTGTCCTGAGCTCCGGCTATTACGACGCATACTATATCAAGGCGCTGAAGGTGAAGGCGCTGATCAAGGAGGCTTTCGACAGGGCCTTTGAAAAATATGACGTGATCCTGGCACCGGTGGCCCCGACCACGGCACCGAAGCTGGGGGACAGCCTGTCCGATCCCATGAAAATGTATCTGGCGGATATCTATACCATCTCCGTGAATCTGGCCGGTCTTCCCGCCATCAGCGTGCCCTGCGCGGCGGATGAAAAGGGTCTGCCCATCGGCCTGCAGATCATCGGGGCATGCTTCCAGGAGAAGAAGATCATCCGCGCGGCTTACACCTTTGAACAGAGCAGAAAGCAGGAGGATAGGATCCATGGCTAAAGAATATGAAACCGTCATAGGACTGGAGGTCCATGTAGAACTGGCCACGAAGACGAAGATCTTCTGCGGCTGCTCCACGGCGTTCGGAGGCGCGTCCAACACCCACACCTGCCCGGTGTGTACGGGGATGCCGGGCTCTCTTCCCGTCCTGAACAGACAGGTGGTGGAATATGCGCTGGCCGTGGGCCTGGCGCTGAACTGCGATATCACGAGAACCTGTAAATTCGACCGGAAAAATTATTTTTACCCGGACAACCCGCAGAACTACCAGATCTCCCAGCTCTATCTTCCCATCTGCCGCAACGGTTATGTGGAGATCGAGACGGAGGAGACGGACGAAAAGGGCGCGCCCGTTCTGAAAAAAGTGGGCATCCATGAGATCCACATGGAGGAGGATGCGGGAAAGCTGATCCATGACGAGTGGGAGGACTGTTCGCTTGTGGACTACAACCGCTCCGGCGTACCCCTGATCGAGATCGTCTCCGAGCCGGACATGCGGAGCGCCCGGGAGGTGATCCAATATCTGGAAAAGCTGCGCATGATCATTCAGTATCTGGGGGCCAGCGACTGTAAGCTTCAGGAGGGTTCCATGAGGGCGGACGTCAATCTCTCGGTCCGGGAGGTTGGAGCGAAGGAGTACGGCGTCAGGACGGAGATGAAGAACCTGAATTCCTTCCGCGCCATCTCCCACGCCATCGAGGGAGAGCGTGCCCGCCAGATCGACCTCCTGGAGTCCGGAGAGAAAGTCCTGCAGGAGACCAGGCGTTGGGACGACAATAAGGAGACTTCTTATCCCATGCGCTCCAAGGAGGACGCCCAGGACTACCGGTATTTCCCCGATCCCGACCTGGCGCCGGTGCATATCAGCGAGGAATGGATCCAGGCCGTGCGGGACCGCCAGCCCGAGCTTCGGGACGAAAAGCGCCGCCGTTACGCTGCGGAGTACGATATCCCGGCTTACGACATCGACATTATCACCGGTTCCAAGCGCATGGCGGATCTCTTTGAGGCGGCGGTGGCGATGGGAACCCCGCCCAAAAAGGTGAGCAACTGGCTCATGGGCGAGACTTTAAGGCTGTTAAAAGAGAGAAATATGGATCCCGAGGACCTTCGGATCTCCCCGGAGCATTTTTCGAAACTGATCGAATTAAACGAAAAGAAAGCCATCACGAACACGGTGGCGAAGGAAGTGTTTGAAATCCTGTTTGATTCGGATATCGACCCGGAAGAGTATGTAAAGGAAAAGGGCCTTATGACCGTGAACGACGAGGGAGCTCTGCGGAAGACGGTGGAGGAAGTGATCGCGGCGAATCCCCAGTCGGTGGCGGACTACCGCGCAGGCAAGGAAAAGGCCATCGGGTTCCTTGTGGGACAGACCATGAAGGCTATGAAGGGCAAGGCGGATCCCGCCGGCGTCAACGCCCTGCTGAAGGAACTGCTGGCAAAGGAATGATCCTGTTTTAAGGATTTTCCGGCACGTCCCAGATATAATCCAGAAAGGCATGGGCCAGTTCGGGGCGTCCGGTGTTGATGGCTACCGCAAAATACTGGTAATCGCCGAAAAAGTAAGCGGTTTTCAGCGCCTGGCAGTCGTTGACGCGGATCCCCACGGGAACGGGATCGGTCATGGTGCTCGGGTCGGAAGGGTCCTCGGGAAAGACAACATCACCGTCGGACTCCTTTATGGCTTCTGCCAGGGCGCGATCCATGTAATAGAAATAGGGTTCGTACTTTTCATAATCCTCCGCGCTCAGAAAATCCCGCAGATCCATCAGCGCGTTTGTGTAGGCGTATCGGTTCATGCCGGCAGTGTCCGATACCAGGATGTCTATGTCCCCGGCGGTCAGATACACCATCATCTTCTGGGAGGTGGAGACGGAGGCCTGATTCATGGATTCCGGGTCCAGGCGCATGTCCGAGTCAAAAAAGACGTTGTATTCTTTGAGATCAATTCCAGCGGATTCCGCGAACCCCTCTTTGTATTCATCGGCAATAAGGGAGGGGTACATATTCATGAGCACGGCGTAGAAAGCGGTGTCCTTTCTTGTCAGAAATGTGTAGAGAAGGGAGCCAAAGATCGCTACAAGGGCGATTCCGCCGATCAAATGCCATTTGTAGTAATCCCAGAAATAGGCGCATCTCTCCTTAAAACTGCGGTTCTTTACCTGTTCTCGCTCTTCCTTAAACTCATCCATCAGCGGCATCTGCAGGCCACCTGCCTTTCTTTGATCTCTTTAATACTATAAGATTTTGGAAGAATAAAGTCAATGAAACCTTTCTAATATATTTCTTAAAAATTTCTATAAGCACAATTTTGCCAGAGCCACGGAGACCGGCCACGGGACTGGCTGAACTGGTGGAAAAAAATGGTGATTTTTACAGGATAGTATGGTATAATTATCCTGTTGATATGCGTATGGTATTGAGAATCCGCCGTATGATAAATAAATGACAGGGAACAGTCAAGGGATAGTTGCAGGAAAGGACCGGATATGGATAAGAAAAATTTGCTGAAGTCTTCACAGATCACGATAGAACCCTCGGATGAAGCAGACTTGTGGAACGCCGACTGGATCATTTCCCTCACAAAGGGAGAAAAAAATCGGATCGGAAAGGCTTCCTTCGCCGGGGAGAAGGTCCGTGGCACCGTGCCGCTTCAGGTGGAACTGGAGGAAGAATATCGGAATCAGGGCTACGGGACGGAGGCGATCCGCATGATGGTGAACTGGGCGTTTCGGCACGCCAGCGTCTATGAGGTGACGGCGGTGACGGAGCATGAAAACGACAAGGCGGTGAGGGCGCTGGAAAAGGCTGAGTTCGTCTACCGGGAAGGGGACCGGCACACGGAGCGGTATTCCATCATCAAGGGCAAGAGCAATTGGCTGGGGATTTATCTGGTGATCGGGATCTGTCTTGGCCTCATTCTGGGGATCGTGCTCTCGGCCCCTAAGCTTGGTTTCGGGATTGGACTGATTGCCAGCATTATCACAGGTGCCGCCATGGACAACAGCGAAAAACACAAGAGAGAGAAAATAACCGGGACGAAGGATGAGTAGAGGATCATGCGGTTATATGAGATGATGTTGGAGATGGGTTATCCGGAACCCTTCTGCAAAGTGGTGTCCGGGGAACTGCGCTCGGATCTGGCACAGATCCGGATGATGGGGTATCTGAGCCAGTACTCCCAGGCGTCCCAGGAGCAGGTGGCGGACGAAATGCTTGCGATCCTCAGCGACCGGGACGCCTGGATCAAAAAGAAACAGATGGAGAACAACCAGCAGAAATGGAACCGCTTTCTGGCGGAAGGATTTGACTCACAACCCGGGTCCGGGCAGTGAGAGAAAAGGAGGCCCCTATTGCATTCCCCTTTGGAAATCGCGAGGAACTACATTGAGGTCAGTATTCACAAGGCAAATCTGTCCGCCTTTAAGATGACGATCCTGGGAATCTTTGCCGGATTGTTTATCGGGTTTGCGGGCATCGCTTCCACCACGGCGTCCTCCACGGTGTCGGACCCCTCCCTGGCTAAGCTGCTGGGGGCGGCGGTGTTCCCGGCGGGAATGGCCATGGTCCTGATCGCGGGGAGCGAGCTCTTTACCGGCAACAACCTGATCATACTGGCGGTCCTGGAGAAAAGGATCCCGGCCTGGAAGATGCTGCGGAACTGGTTCTATGTGTACTTTGGAAATTTTGCGGGCGCTGCCTTTGTGGCGCTGGGAGTGGCCCTGGGCGGCACCCCGGATCTCTTTGGCGGAAAGCTGGCGGAGAGCGTTGTGGCCGCAGGCGCGGCGAGATGCAATCTGGACTTCGGGCAGGCTGTGGTCCGGGGGATCTTGTGCAATATACTGGTCTGTATCGCGGTGTGGATGTCATTCGCGGCAAAGCAGGTATCCGGAAAGCTCCTGACCAGCTTCTGGCCCGTGATGCTGTTCGTGCTCTGCGGCTTTGAACACTGCGTGGCGGATATGTACTTCGGCGCGGCGGCCCTGTTTACGGCGCACCGGTACGGGATATCCGTGGAAGGCCTGAACGTGATCAACTTCTTTGTAAACTGCATCATTCCGGTGACCATCGGGAACGTCATCGGCGGTGCCGGGATCGTTGGGTGCGGCTATTGGCTGGGGTATCTGCGCCACACGCCTTTAAGCCCTGTATCCACGGAAAAGGAGCAGGAGGAAGTGGATATCGCGGAGGAATACTGATACATAGTGTAGTTTCTGAACCTTGCAACAGAAAAGTCGCTCCTTATGTGAATCAGAACAATGTGGCAGTTCATTATTCGCAGGACGGAGAATACTGGATAGAAATTTAATTATAGGAAATACTGTGCAAAATGGACTGAAATCTGACAATGAAAAGCTGCCCGGGGAACGGGAAAAGCGCGAAAGGGGGAATGGCGATGCTGAAGGACTGGAGAAGGTCCGAGAGACCGGAGGACGAGGAACTGGAAAAGAGGCTGGAGGATCTGCGGGGCAGGCTGGCGGCGAAGCAGAACCAGGTCAAGGAACATAAGCTGCCGGTCCTGGTGGTTCTGGAGGGCTGGGGCGCGGCCGGAAAGGGAAGCGTTCTGGGAAAGGTGATCCGCAATATCGATCCCCGCTTTTTCAAGGTCGCCACAATGAGCGTGGAGACAGAGGAGGAGAAGAGAAAACCCTTTTTGTACCGTCATTTTGTGAAGATCCCGGAGGCGGGCAAATATATGTTCCTGGATGGCAGCTGGATGGACGAGGTGACGGGGGAATACCTGCACGGAGAGCTGAGCGGGGAGGAATACCGCAAGCGCTTATCCAGCATCCGTATGTTTGAGCGGCAGCTCACGGACAACGGCTATCTGGTGATGAAGTTTTTCTTCCACATCGACGAAAAGGAACAGAAAAAGCGGATCGATACCCTTTTGGAGGATAAGAACACCAAGTGGCGGGTGAGCCAGTCGGACCTCTGGCAGAACAAGCATTACGACAAGTGCCTGGAAGTGTACGACAATTATCTCCGGGAGACCAATCAGTCCCAGGCCCCCTGGTATATCATCGACGCGAAGAATAAAAAGTGGGCGGAGACTCAGCTTTTGGATATCCTGGTGAACGGCATCGACACGGCCCTTTCCAACGGGGCGGTGGCAGTGCCCATCCTGCAGAACATGTTCCCCCTGCGAAAGACGCCGAAGCTGGCGGAGATCTCCCTGAAAGACAAATGCCTGACGGAGGAGGAATATCACAGGGAGCTGGATAAGTGCCAGAAGAAACTGGCAAAGCTCCATAATGAGCTGTACCGGAAGCGGATCCCCGTGATCATCGCCTATGAGGGCTGGGACGCCGCGGGCAAGGGAGGCAATATCAAGCGCATCACCGGCGCGCTGGATCCCAGGGGATACGAGGTGCATCCGATCGCCAGCCCGGAACCCCATGAGAAGGCGCGGCATTACCTCTGGCGGTTCTGGACGAGACTTCCCAAGACAGGGCATATCGCCATCTTTGACCGGACCTGGTACGGCCGGGTGATGGTGGAGAGGCTGGAGGGCTTCTGCAGCGAAAACGACTGGCAGAGGGCCTACAATGAGATCAACGAATTTGAAAAGGAACTGACGAACTGGGGCGCCATCGTGATCAAGTTCTGGGTGCAGATCGACAAGGATGTGCAGCTGGAGCGTTTTACGGACCGGCAGAACACGCCGGAAAAACAGTGGAAGATCACGGACGAGGACTGGAGGAACCGGGAGAAATGGGACCTCTATGAGACGGCCGTGGACGAGATGCTGCAGAAGACCAACACCACCACGGCCCCCTGGTATGTCCTGGAGTCTAACGATAAGAAATACGCCAGGATCAAGGCGCTGAAGATCCTGATCGAAGAGATCGAAAAGCGTCTGTAACCGGGAAAGAAAAACGGGAGCCGGGGAGAACGATGCTATTGGGGACGGAAGCGAAAAGGGCATCGGAGATAGAAGCGAAGGCCGGGAGAACGATGCATTGGAGAAGAAAGAGAAAAGGGCATCGGAGATAGAAGGGAAGGCCGGGAGAGAGGCGCATGGAGACAAAAGCGGTCCTGTTCGATATGGACGGAACTTTGATCGACACGGAGAAATATTATCGGAGGTTCTGGCCCCTGGCCATGAAGGAATTTGGGTATGACATGACGGACGAGCAGGCGCTTTTTATGAGGAGCCTGGGGCGTCCCTTTGCTCCGCGCCAGCTGAAAGAATGGTTTGGAGAGGATCTGGACTATTCTGCCGTCAGGGCGCGGAGAACGGAGATGATGGAGGAGTGCCTGGACCGGGAGGGCATTAGGCGAAAACCCGGCGCACTGGAGATCCTGAAGGAATTAAAGCGCCGCGGCATCCCGGCGGCCGTGGCCACGGCGACTCCCCTGGAACGGACGGAGAAATATCTGGAAAAAACAGGGCTGCGGCCGTATTTTGAGCGGCTGATCAGCGCGACCCAGGTCCCGGAGGGGAAACCCTCCCCGGACATTTACCTCTACGCCTGTAAGCAGCTTGGCCTGAAGCCGGAAGAATGCCTTGTGGCGGAGGATTCCCCCAACGGGGTGATGAGCGCCTACCGGGCGGGCTGCCGGGTGATCCTGGTGCCGGACCAGACGCCCCCGGAGGAAGCGCTTCAAAAATACCTCTATGGGTGCGTGGACAGTCTGGAAGGGATCGCGGCGTATCTGTAATTACATATAAAAATAAAAAGACAGGGGTATCCTGAGAGATCCCGGAAGGAAGAGGAAGGAGAAATACCATGGAAAACGCAAAGAACCTGGAAGAAGTACGCAGGAAGATTCAAAAGAAAAAACTGATGCTCCTGGTTCCGCTGACGATCCTGCTGGCAGTGATCATCATAGGACTCGCGGTGATCTTTACTGTGGCCGAGGTGATACCCAACAACGACTGGAGCGCGCTGATCCTGCCGGGAGTCCTGGCGGTTTTTGCAGTTCCCCTTATGATCTATTGTTTTTCGAAAGTGCTGGGGACGGATCCCTCGCTGAAAACTCTGGAACCCGAAAAATTAAAGAGGCTGGACGAAGATATCCTCACCGCGCCCCGCTATGCAAACGCCATCCTGGGGCGGGACTGCCTCCTGGTCATGATGAACAGGCTGATGGCCGTCCCCTATGAGGATATCGTGTTTGTCTTTGGGGAGAATATCACCCACAGCGTCAACCATGTGGCCGTGGCTGGGACCAGCTCCCTGGACGTGGTGGACAAAAATCATAAGATTTATGCGCTGAACGGCCGGACGGAAGCTTTTTACGGCAGCAAGGGCGTCTTTTCCACCTTGGACGACAGAAAGCTCCTGGATTCCCTGCAGAAGCTGGCACCCTGGAGCTTTTTCGGCTATTCGAAAGAGAACGCCCGGCTGTATCTGCAGGACTTTCCCAAAATGGTGTGCATGGTGCAGGAAAGAAAAGAGAAGTGACGGCGGCTGGCTGAACTGGGTTATTAAAAAACACCGTTAGTGTAAAATTATAGTTGGCAAAATAAAAGGAAGAGGCCGAAACCTCTTCCCAATCACACAGTTTTTCTTTATG
>CANQEV010000041.1 GCA_947595925.1 uncultured Acetatifactor sp.
AAAAGCAGCTTTGGATTGTTAATGATGGCTCTGGCGCAGGCGCAGCGCTGCTTCTGACCGCCGGATACCTGGTAGGGATATTTGTCCAGAATATCACGGATGTTCAGCTTGTCGGCAATCTCTCGAACAAGGGGTTCCACTTCTTTTGATAAAGTCTTGTTAATTGCAAGTGCCAACGCAATGTTTTCAGAGACGGTCAGGGTATCCAGCAGATTAAAGTCCTGAAACACAAATCCCAAATTCTCCCGCCGGAACCGGGCAAGGGATTTTGCCTTTAACTCGGTAATGTCTGTTCCCCCCAGATAGATGTGTCCTGCGCTCACCGTGTCAATAGTGGAGATACAGTTGAGAAGCGTTGTTTTCCCAGAGCCGGACGCTCCCATAATTCCCAGAAATTCACCTGTTTCTACGGAAAAGCTAATATCCTGAATGGCTTTTGTGATGTTTCCCTCGTTGCCATAATATTTCTGGATATGCTCCAATTTCAAAATAGGTTCCATGCGTCCTCCTGCCTTTCTAAATCTTTCATGCCCTTATTGTAATCTGCATTCATGGACTTTTGTATTAAGTTTTCTTACGCAGTTCTTACAAAAATGTAAGAAGTGCAGAGCATATCAGCCCTGCACCTCGGTTACAAAATCGTTAATATGAAAGGAAAGAGAAATGGTGGTTCCTTCTCCTTTGGAATTTGCTGAAATACCGATTCCCAGCTTGTCGCAAAGCCGCCTGCATAGATACAGGCCAATCCCGGTAGAACTATGGATTGTCCGTCCGTTTTGTCCGGTAAATCCTTTCTCGAAAATACGGGGCAGATCACCCGCTGGTATGCCTATTCCGTTGTCTACAACAGAAAGGATAATGCTGTCATTTTCTTTTACGGCAAAAAAAAGTAAAACCGGCTGGGTTGTACGATATTTTACTGCATTGCTGATAAGCTGGTCTAAAATAAAACGCAGCCACTTATCATCAGAATAAATACTGTACTCCACATTCTCTACGGTAACGGCCACATTGTTTTGCCGCAGGAGATATTTGTTGTCTGCAATGGCTCCATGTATTACATCACCAAGACGAATTTCTCGGACAGAATAATCCTTTTCTGTTTGCTCGCTGCGGGCGTAATACAAAGCCTGATCCGTGAAACGGTTGATATTTTCCAATTCGGCCATTAAATCTCTGGTAAAGGAAAAGCGGTTATTCTCACAGATCAACTTCATAGCCGTAATAGGTGTTTTGACTTCATGTATCCATGTTCGATGTATTCTTTATATTCCTGCCGCTCCCTCTGTATCTCGCCGATGTGTTCCAGCATGGACTTTTCGGACATCTTCATAATCTGGTAGAAAACCTGTTCATCGGCCCGTTCCGGCTCCTGCATGATTTCCGGCAGCAAATACCGTTCATCCAACTTCTCTGCCATTTTCAGCAATTTATCAAGATACTTTTTCCGGGAATAGTAGAATAGCAGCAGACAGGAAACAAGGATAATCTGCCAGACAATAAGGACGAATAGGACAGTTTGAATACCATTACCGCTTGCAATCAAAAACAGGGCAAGGGCAAGCATACCCAGCAAATTGATGAAAATAACGGGCAGCTGATTTTTCAGATATTGCCTGCCCCTCATAACATGTACCCCTGTCTGTGCTTTGTTTTGATAAAGCCTGTCAACCCAATAGACGCCATTTTTTCACGGATACGGGTTATATTCACACTCAAAGCATTATCGTCCACATAAAGCTGATTGTCCCAGAGAAAATCCACAATATCACTGCGGGGGCATATTTTCCCTGCGTTCTTAAAAAGATAGTAAAGAATTTTTAGTTCGTTTTTCGTCAAATCTGCTTTCTGACCGTTATATTCTATAAAGCTGCTCTCCAAATGTAAATCTGCACCGTTCCATGTGAGTGTTTCGGATTGCCCTGACGCATACGCCCGCCGCAGCAGAGAAACAATTTTAGCAAGCAATATTGCTGTGTTATACGGCTTTGTAATAAAAGCGTCTCCTCCCAGCATGATACTGTTCAATTCATCCATATCTGTATTGCTGCTTGTTACAAACACAATGGGAATATCGGAGAAACTGCGGATTTGTGAACAGATTTCAAAGCCGCTGTTTCCCGGCAATTTTATATCCAGCAAAACAAGATGGGGCGCAAATGCCTTGAATTGTTCCATTACCTTTGAAAAATCAGTTACAGTGTCAACCTCATATCCATTGCCTGACAAAAGGTTTTTTAACTGTTCCTGTATTGTATAATCATCTTCAACAATTAATATTTTCCGTTTCATCTTTGTCTTGCTCCAACTCAATCACATCCAAAATACCACAATTTAGGGCTTCGCAGATACGAACCAGCGTTTCCATGCTGATATTTTTGCCTTTAACCATGTTGGCAATCATATTTGTAGCAAGACCGGCCGCAATCCGCAAGTCCTCTTTCCTCCTATTGCGTTCAACCAGCGTGTTCCAGAGGAGTTTATAGCTTGCGATATTCAGTTTAGTGAAGAAAGTATACCGGCGGAACAAACGGGAAGCTGTCATGGAAGCCGCTTCACTATCGCCGAATAATACCTCAATCAAGTCTTTTCCCTCCAGGTAATCCCGATTTCATATTCTCATCATTTTCCAGTCAAGCTTGAATTTCTCTTAAATTTTTCGATAAATACAATACAAGATCATCGTCATTACAGCAATCGCAATACGGCTCACAGATCTGATCTTTATACCAGGCGCCGCTCCCGTCCGGAATGTATCCGATTTTTCTTTGAGTATATCAAAAATATCCCCGGCTTTCAATTACAAAAATGCAATACCAAACATTGCTATCCTTCCCAGGTAAGCCAGGAATCAAAAACATAAATCTCCTCGCGAGATATTTTGGGGTTTGGATGGATGTATGTATAGATGCTGATGCCCTCTGCGGAAGTTTCCGCCGTCCCCCACAGACATCGGTATGCTGTTCTCAAACATCCACACTTTGCTCCCATAAGTTTCGATAAGCAGCGCTGAAATATCTGTTTTTTAATTGTTGACATAAAAAATCTCCTTAACTGTATTTTGATAACCGTTAAGGAGATACTGCGCCATATGGAAAGGAGAGAACTGACTGCGCTTTAGAACATCTCCCTGAAAAAAGGCGCACTATCCCCTTGAAGGGGAAAAATATAACCTTTTTTCAGTTGATGAGTTGTCATCTTCCAGAACATAATCCGTCCTCATTTTTGTTTGATGGATTGACCATAACACAATCCCTGCACAAATACAAGTCCCGATCCGCTGTACTAATTGATTTCTGCCATGACACCATAATGGTCGCTCGCAGCAAGACCGGTCTCTTTAGAAATTTCCGTTCCAAACAGCGTACACTTCTTTAGTTTCGGCAATTCAACAGGATACGGATTTTTTAACAATATCCAGTCAAACCGCTGATTCACCTCAATCGTATTTCGGGCTTCGACTATGCCCCATCGGGGATTTTCCCGAAAATTTAATGTAGTCAAAGGCTTTGTTCCGCTTATCTGGGCAAAAGCTTCCGCTAGATCAAAATAATAAGCGTCAGCGCCTAAAAGAGACTGGTCATTTGTCAGGAATCGATGAATGGACGAATTTTCCGAACTGTTGAAATCCCCCATCAAAAGTGTATAGTCGGCTTTCATACCTGAGATCTTCTCAACAATATTCACAATCGCCTTTTCCCTGAAAGACGCTTTTTCCCAAGGCAGATGAACATTTACGACAAGCAGCGTCTTGCCTTCCAACTGTATATAAGCAGACACACCGTATTCAAAATCCGCCGATCTGTCAATAGGATACCGGCTTAAAATGGAAAGACCTGTTTGAGCTGAAATCGCCCAGGCATACCCGCGTCACTATCCCATATATTATATGTTGCTATCCGCATATCCACTTCTCCTTGCAAATCCCGATCACCAAAGTTCTTCAGCAATCTTCAAAGCTGTATAAAACTTCTGCATATCGTGGTTAGCCTCACGCAGGCCATCCGCAGTATAATCCTCTGTATCAACAACATCTCCCGTCACGAGGAAATCATAAAGTTCTATGTCATAAAAATCGCAGACTGCCTGAACCCCGACCAGTTCCATCTCCACCGCAAGGCAGCCTTCCTTTTTCCGTTTTTCTGCAAGGGAGCGGGTTTCCCGGTAGATTGCATCCGTCGTCCACACTCTGCCCTTTATAAAGGGCAGGCCGTGTTTTGTAAATATTTTCTCCACAACATCTGCGTTTTTTATTGTTATGTAATCGGCCGGGCAAGCGTAATGGTAGGACATACCTTCATCACGATACGCCTCTGATGGGATCACGAATTTTCCCTTTGTCTTTTCCTTATCCAAAGCGCCTGCCGAACCAAACAGTATGAATTTGTCCGCTCCTGTCAGCCAGTTGATTTCAATCACGTCCGTTCCTGCAAGAGCGGCTCCGATTTCCGAAAGATAAAAGACGATTTTCTTATCATTGACCGTCAAAAGGTGCAGCGGCCTGATCCAATTTGCCGACCGCATTTCCCCTATTTTTTCATTTGGAAACCGTTCCAGCACGGCCGGATATATTTCTCTTGAAAATGTTCCTATTGCAATATTACAGATTTTTCTTTGTTCACCGAAAAAGGCCTTCGGTGAAACGATCGCTTCACTCTCCAGGTCAAATGGAGTCAGTAATCATTTCGTTTCCTCCATTGAAAATCACACAGCAAAAGCTCTTCGTCTAAATTCATGCGCCTGCGGGAGCGTCAGGCGCAGGGAACGCTCCCCGCGCCGCTGAATCCCCCAGCAGGCGGAACTTTCACCCCTGCGCCGTCGGAACTCTCCGTCAGGCGGAACTCACTCAGGCACTCAGATATTGGTCCGCACAAGCCTGGGCCGATACCCCTCCTTCTCCAGCGCCTCCATGATCCTGGCCTTATGCTCCGTTCCAAAAGCCTCCATGGTGATCCGCAGCTCCACCGCCGCGTTGCGGTTCGTCGATACGAACTGATTGTGCTCCAGCTTGATGACGTTTCCGCTCTCCTGGGCGATCACCCCGGATACCCGGTACAGCTCCCCCGGCTTATCCGGCAAAAGCACCGACACCGTGAAGATCCTGTCCCGGAAGATCAGGCCCTGCTGCACCACCGAGCTCATGGTGATCACGTCCATATTGCCGCCGCTCAGGATCGCCACGATTTTCTTGTCCTTCACGTCCAGCTTCTTTAAGGCGGCCACGGTCAAAAGACCCGAGTTCTCCACGACCATCTTGTGGTTTTCCACCATATCCAGGAAGGCAACTACAAGATCTTCATCCTCCACCGTGATGATGTCGTCCAGGTTCTTCTGGATATACGGGAAAAGCTTTTCCCCCGGCGTCTTTACGGCGGTGCCGTCCGCGATGGTGTTCACCTGGGGAAGGGTCGTCACCTTTCCGTTTTTCAGGGATTCCTGCATACAGTTCGCCCCCGCGGGCTCCACGCCGATCACCTTGATCTTGGGATTCAGCAGTTTCGCCAGCGTGGACACGCCGGTGGCCAGTCCACCGCCCCCGATGGGGACCAGGATGTAATCTGTCAAAGGCTGCTCCTTCACGATCTCCATGGCGATGGTCCCCTGGCCGGTAGCCACGGTGAGATCGTCAAAGGGATGGATGAATGTGTACCCGTGCTGGTCCGCCAGCTCGTAAGCCTTCGCACAGGCCTCGTCGTACACGTCCCCCCAGAGAACCACCTCCGCGCCGTAGCTTTTCGTGCGGTTCACCTTCATGAGAGGCGTGGTGGTAGGCATCACGATGGTGGCTTTCGCCCCGTAACACTTCGCGGCGTAGGCCACGCCCTGAGCATGGTTTCCAGCGGAGGCGGTGATCAGTCCCCGGTCCCGCTCCTCCTGGGTCAGGGTGCTCATCTTGTAATACGCGCCCCGGACCTTATAGGCCCCGGTAAACTGCATGTTTTCCGGCTTTAAGAACACCTTGTTCCCCGTCTGGGCGCTGAAATAGTCGCTATACACCAGCTTTGTCTCCAGGGTGACCTTTCCAACCACCTCGCTGGCCTCTTCAAATTTCTCCAGTGTCAACATCTCACTCATCTTCGCTGCCTCCTGTCTCTTCCGGCTCCTCCCGGTCTGGCTCGACCTCAAAGAGCGCGTTCACAAATTCGTCCGGATCAAATTTCTGAAGATCCTGGGTGGTCTCCCCCACGCCGATGTATTTCACCGGTATCTTAAGCTCCGACTGGATCGCCACCGCGATCCCTCCCTTTGCCGTTCCGTCCATCTTCGTGAGGACGATGCCGGTCAGATTCGTCACGTCCCCGAACTCCCTGGCCTGGGCCATGGCGTTCTGCCCCGTCGTCCCGTCCAGCACGATCAGGTTCTCCCTGTGGGCGTCCGGAAACTCCTTGTCAATGATCCGGTTCATCTTCCGGAGCTCTTCCATCAGGTTTTTCTTGTTGTGCAACCGTCCCGCGGTATCGATCAGGAGCACGTCCACGCCCCTGGCCTTGGCCGCGCTGACCGCGTCGTAGACCACGCTGGCGGGGTCCGCGCCCTCTCTGCCGCCGATCATGGGCGCTCCTGCACGCTCCGCCCACTCCGCAAGCTGTTCCCCGGCCGCCGCCCGGAAGGTATCCGCCGCCGCGATCAGGACTTTCCGGCCCTCATCTTTCAGCTTCCAGGCCAGCTTTCCCACGGTGGTGGTCTTCCCCACGCCGTTTACGCCGATCACCATAATGACGGACTGTTTCGTCTCAAACTCATAGGCCGCCTCGCCGACCTCCATCTGCTCCCGGATGCTCCGGATCAGAAGCTCCTTGCACTCGACGGGGGTCTTGACGTGCTGCTCTCTCACCTGCTGTTTCAGGCGCTCGATGATGGAGGCGGTGGCGTTCACCCCGATATCCCCCATGATCAGGATCTCCTCCAACTCCTCATAGAAGTCTTCGTCGATGCTGGAAAAGCCGCTGAACAGGGAATCGATCCCCCGGACGATGTTCTCCCGGGTCTTGGTCAATCCCGCCTTCAGCCTGGCAAAAAAACCTTTCTTTTCTTCCGACATTCTCACCCCTCCTTTTTCATGACAGTCCCGCTCCCTGTCTCCCTAATTCGTCAGATCCTTTTCGATCAGGTTCACGGACACCAGGGTGGAGACGCCTTTCTCCTGCATGGTGATGCCGTAGAGCCTGTCCACCTGCTCCATGGTGCCTCTTCGGTGTGTGATCACGATAAACTGGGTGTTCTGGGTCAGTTTATGGAGATATTTTGCAAATCTTCCCACATTGGAGTCGTCCAGCGCCGCCTCGATCTCGTCCAGGAGACAGAACGGGGAGGGCTTCAGGTTCTGTATGGCAAAGAGCAGAGCGATGGCCGACAGCGCCTTTTCGCCGCCGGAGAGCTGCATCATGTTCTGCAGCTTCTTTCCCGGTGGCTGGGCGATGATCCGCACTCCCGCCTCCAGGATATCCTCATCCTCCATCAGCTCCAGGGTGCCCTTGCCGCCGCCGAAGAGCTCCTTAAACACCTTGTCGTACTCCCGGTTGATCTCCGCAAATTTTTCCGTAAACTGCTTTTTCATGGCCTCGTCCAGCTCCTGGATCAGCTGCTCCAGGGCTTTCTCCGACTCCACGAGATCATCGTGCTGGGTCTTCATAAATGTGTATCTCTCCATCAGGCTCTTGTATTCCTCGATGGCGTTCACGTTCACGTTTCCCAGCTTCCGGATCTGATCCTTCAGGGATTCGATGCCGCGCTTCATCTCCGCCAGATCCGTCATCTCCTCGTTGCGGAGGGACGCGGCCACGCTCAACGTGATCTCGTATTCGCTCCACATATAGTTGATCTGGTTCTCGATGGCTTCCTCCAGGCGTTCTTTCCCGGAATTTAAACGAAAGACCTCCTTGTCAAGGGCCGTGTTCTTTTCCGCAAGTTCCTCCCGCCTCTGGAAGAAGTTCTTCTGCCGTGCACTGTACTCTTCTTTTTTCCGGCTGTCCTCCTGTAAGGTCTTCTCGGCCTCCTTCTCCGCGTCATAGGACGCGGCGATGGTCTTTCGGATCTCTTCAATGTTGCGGGACTTTTCCTCCGCCAGGGCGTCGTTGGCCTTCAGCGCCTCCAGGATCTCTTCCAGCTCCGACCTGGCGTGCCGGATCTCCCCGTCGATGCGGTCCACGTTTGCCTGCTTAAAGCCCTGGGTCTGGCGCATCCTCTCCGCCTTCAGATCCCATTCCTTTACGCTGCCCGCGGCCTCGGTCTCCTCGGCGCGCTTTTCCTCCAGTTCTTTCTGAAACAAAAGGATGGCCTCCTGGGCCTCCTTCTCCGCCTCTTCGCTCTTTGCCATTTCCTGGGCGGCCTCTTTTTTGCCGCTGTTCATGTCAAGGATCTGGCGCTCCATCTCGCCGGCCTCCCGGCTGATGTCCTGCAGCCCTTCCGCTTCCTCTTCCATGCGTTCCCTGGCCTGGGCGATATTCAGGCGGGCCGTGTTCTGTTCGATGGATTTCCTCTGGATCTCTCCCCGCAGATTTTCCAGCTCCGTGCGGAGACCGTTCCGCTCCGCCTTTGTATTTTCGATATCCCTGTTTGCCTGGTCGATGGCGCTCAGATACGCTTTCGCCTTTTTCTCCAGCTCGTCCAGCTCCCGCCGTCTTCCCAGAAGATTGCTGTTGTTCTTAAAGGCGCCGCCGCTGATTGCTCCGCCTGGAACCAGAAGTTCCCCCTCCAGCGTCACCATGCGGATCCCGTAATGGTACTTCCGGGCGATCTTCACCGCGTTGTCCACGTGATCCACCACCAGGATCCTTCCCAACATGGCTTTCGCCACGTCCGCGTACTTCTGCTCGATATGGACCAGCTCGTCCGCCATGCCGAGGACGCCCTTTTCCTTCAAAGCCTCCGGGTTCTTAAACTCCTGATGCTCCCGAATGCTGGTCAGGGGCAGGAACGTGGCCCGGCCCAGGCGGTTGGCTTTCAGGAATCCGATCATCTTTTTCGCGGTCTCTTCATCGTCCGTGACGATATTCTGGATATTTCCGCCCAGGGCGGTCTCGATGGCCACTTCGTACTTTTCGTCCACCTTGATGATGTCCGCCACGACGCCGATGATACCCTTTTCTCTCTCCTTCTGCTCCATCACCTTCTTGACGGAGTTGCCGTATCCCTCATAACGCTCCGTCAGATTCGACAGCGCGTCCAGTTTGGACTTCTCCTGCTGGTAATTCATCTGGGCCTGGCGAAGCTTTGCGTCTTTCTCCGAAAGGCTCTGGCGTATCTCCGTCAGCCGCTTTTCTCCTGCCGCCACCCGGCCGTTTAATTCTTTCAGTTCCCCGGTGATGCGATCAAAGACCGCCTCCAGGCTCTTAATGGTCTCCTCCCTGGCAGCCTCGTCGCTCTTCGCCCGAAGGAGCCGGGAATTGAGTTCCGCCTTGCGGATATTGATCTGCTCCATCATGGTGTCGAACCGGCCCAGCCTGGACTTGATGGCGGCCCGCTGGTTCAGCTCGTTCATGATGGCATTCTTTTTCTCTTCGATTCCGGCGTTCAATTCCTCGATCCGCCGCTGCAGTTCTTCCAGCCGTTTCCTCTCCCGGTCCGCAGAGGCGGTAATCTCTTCCACCTGTTGGTCGGTGTCCAGTTTTTCGTCCAGGATGTCCTGCTTTTCTTTTTCATGGCCGGCAATCTCTGCCTCCAGGGCCGTCCGGCGGTCCGTCAGGTGCTTTCCGCTGCCCTTCGCGGAGTTGATCTGCTCCTCCAGGATACCGATCTGGCCCTCCAGCTTTTCCCGGTAGATGCCGCCCTCCCCAAGCGCTTTCCGGGCGCTCTCCACAGAGGCTTCCAAAGACTCGATCTGGGCCTGGACTCTTTCGTACTCTTCCTTGATGCCCTCGTACTGCGCGGTGCAGTCCGCCAGTTCCTCGCTGGCCGTGCGGTGCTTTTCCGTCACTTCGTCCAGCTGTTTTTTCAGCCGGTTGTGCTCCAGCAGAAAGACGTTGATATCCAGGGTTTTCAGTTCTTCTTTTTTGCGCAGATAGACCTTCGCGGTCTCGGACTGTTTCTCCAGGGGGCCGACCTGCTTCTCCAGCTCCGCCAGGATATCGCTGACGCGGATCAAATTGGTCTTCTCGTTCTCAATCTTCATCTGGGCGGCGGCTTTCCGGCGCTTAAACTTCACGATCCCCGCCGCCTCGTCGAAGAGCTCCCGTCTCTCCTCGGGCTTTCCGCTCAGAATCTTGTCGATCTGACCCTGGCCGATGATGGAATAGCCCTCCTTGCCGATGCCGGTATCATAAAAGAGTTCGTTCACATCCTTCAGCCGGCAGGCGGTTCCGTTCAAAAGATATTCACTTTCTCCGGAACGGTAAAGCCTTCTCGCCACCGTAACCTCGTCGTAATCGATGGGAAGCTGGTGGTCGGAGTTGTCCAAGGTGATGGCAACATAGGCGTAACTCAAAGGCTTCCGCATCTCCGTGCCCGAGAAAATGACATCCTGCATGCTGGCGCCCCGCAGCTGCTTGATTTTCTGTTCTCCCAGAACCCATCTCACCGCGTCCGCCACATTGCTCTTTCCGCTGCCGTTGGGACCCACGATGCCCGTGATCCCGTTGTGAAACTGAAAAGTGATCTTATTGGCAAAGGACTTAAAGCCCTGTACCTCAATGCTTTTTAAGTACATATCCTCTATCCCTCAGCAGAAGCAGGGCACGATACGCCGCCTGCTGCTCCGCCGCTTTCTTTGTTCTTCCGCTCCCCCGGGCCAGGACCTCTTCCCCAAAACTGACCTCCACCGTGAAGGTCTTATTGTGATCCGGCCCTTCCTCGCCCAGAAGCGTGTAACTTACATCCGTCTTAAAGGTTCCCTGGGCCAGCTCCTGGAGACTGCTCTTGCTGTCGTAAAAGAACTGCTTGTTCTCCATGTCGTTTAAGACAAAGCGGAGAATAAAGTCCTTCGCCTTCTCCAGCCCGCTGTCCAGAAAGATAGCGCCGATGACCGCCTCCACCACGTCCGCGATGATGCTGTCCCGCTCCCGGCCGCCGGTGTGTTCCTCCCCCCGTCCCAGGCGGAGAAACTTTCCCAGCTCCAGGTCCCGGGCGCAATATGCCAGGGCCGGCTCGCACACCAGGGAAGCCCGCATCCTGGTGAGCTCCCCTTCCGGCAGGTCCGCGTAAGTATGGAACAAAAGCTCGCTGGACACCAGCTCCAGCACCGCGTCTCCTAAGAATTCCAGCCTCTCATAATTCCCGTTCCTGCGGATCCTCTGCTCGTTGGAAAAGGAGCTGTGGGTCAGCGCCTGCCGCAGCAGATCCTTGTTCCGAAACGAGTACCCGATCTTTTCTTCTAATTGATCCACTTCCTGAAAAATCAAGCCGATGCCTCCCAACTAGCCAATCGCTCTGTCTGCCAAAACCAGGATATCCTGCACCGTCCGGACCTTCTCCGCTTCTTCTGCGGAAAGTTCCGCCTGCAGTTCCTCCTCGACGCCGATGATGATCTGGTACACGTCCAGGGAATCCGCGCCAAAATCTTCCATAAGATCCGACTCCGGACGGATCTCTCCCCTGTCCAGATTCAGCACCTCCGAGATGATCCGTGCCAACCGTTCAAACTCCATCCGACGATCCCCCTAATCCTCCGGGACGATCCTCTCCCGGATCTTTTCGTTGATCTTCTGTTCTTTAAATGTGATGCACTGCAGGACGGAATTTTTGATCTCGATGGCCTTGCTGCTGCCATGGGTCTTTACCACAAGGCCGTTTAAGCCCAGAAGGGGCGCTCCGCCGTAATCCTCCGTGCTGAATCCCTTCATGGTCTGCTTCAGGGCGGGCTTCACCAGAAGGGCCCCCAGCTTGCTGCGAAAACTGGTCATGAGGCCGCCCTTGATCATCTTGATCAGGCTGTTTCCCACGCCCTCATACATCTTCAGGATCACATTCCCCACAAAGGCCTCGCAGACCACCACGTCCACTGCCCCCGCCGGGATGTCCCTTGCCTCCACGCTGCCAACGAAATTGATCTCCGGACAGTTTTTCAGAAGCGGGAAGCTCTCTTTTACCAGCGCGTTGCCCTTTTCTTCCTCCGCGCCGATATTGACGATCCCCACCGTGGGATTCTTCACGCCCATGACGCTCTCCATATAGACGCTTCCAATCTTCGCAAACTGCAGTATATGGGAAGATCTGGCGTCCACGTTTGCCCCGCAGTCGATCAGAAGACTGACGCCCTTCTCCGTAGGGATGAGGGGCGCAAGCGGCGCTCTCTCCACCCCTTTGATGCGGCCGACAATCAACTGTCCGCCCACCAAGGTCGCACCGGTGCTCCCGGCCGTCACCAGCCCGTCGCAGGTTCCGTCCTTCACCAGGTACATGCACTTCACCAGGGAGGATTCCTTCTTTCTGCGCACCGCCATCACCGGGGGCTCCGCGGTCTCGATCACCTCTTCCGCGTGAATCACTTCGATCTGGGCGGGATCATAGGTGTATTTTGCCAGTTCCGCCTGTACCTGCTCCTGCCTTCCCACCAGGAAGACTTTTACCCTCTTATCCTCGTTCACCGATTCCACGGCGCCCTTTACGACCTCCGCCGGGGCATTGTCCCCGCCCATGGCGTCCACCGCCACATTCACCATCTCCGCCATTCTCTTATGCCTCTCATTCGCTATTCTGATTATAAGTTTGTCCGCCACCTTCCGGCATTCCGGTTCAAAAGCGCCGGTCCGGTTCCGGCCCATACGCCGCTGGGCCCACGCATCCATTGATTACTATACTAAAAAGAGGCTTAAAAGTCAATAAAAAAGGGACCGGCGGCGGGATCCGAAAATCCCCTCCGCACACCGGCCCCTGTCAGGCGACGCTGCACCCTTTCGTCATTTGTTTTCGTCCAGATAGAGTTTCACCCGGTTCTGGATGACCTTCGCGGTCTCCGCCGCCGTCCTGCTTCCGCCAAAGTACAGGTCCGCTTCCTCCTCGATCATACCGTAGATCACCTTCCCCCTGTCGTCCCGGGGCTCCAGATTGCTCACCGCGGTGATAAACTCCTCAAAGAAGCTGCTCCCGTCCTCCTTGACGTCCATCAGCAGATACGAGCCGCCGCCTTTGTCATAACCGGCCTTGTTTTCCAGACCCGGGGCGCTCCCCGGCTCCTTGACGCACTCCCGGATCACGTCCTCCCGGACGCTGGTTCCGTCCCCCAGCATGATCTGTTCCTCCGGGGAGAGCATATCCCAGAGAAACTGCAGCGCCTTCTCCTTATTTTTGGTATTGGCGTTGACAACTATAAAATCATAAGAGCTTATCGTGCCATACCCCTCCTGTCCTGGTGCGCCCACCAGGTGGCAGCTCTTTTCCAGGGGTTTCATCCCCCGGGAGAACCAGTCCATGTTGTAGAGGGACACGTCGGTGGCAAAGCACTCCCCTGTCTGCAGGGCCTCGTAGAGCTGTTCCGCGTCGAGAGTCGGTTTCTCCCCGTATTCCTTACAGATCTCCAGAAAACGGATAAAGGTCTCATTCTCAAAATCACAGGTTCCCGCGTCCAGATCCAGGAAGGATGTCTTCTCCGGAAAATCGCTGAGAAAAGAATAGAGAATGTATTCCGGGGAATTGGTGGAAACCGTGCCGCCCACGCTCACATACCCAAAGAGAGCCCTGGGCTTTTTTTCGTCAGCAAGCCGCACGATGTCCTCGATGGTCCAGCTGTCCCCCTCCCAGACCGCATTGGACGCCAGTATCACCTTTCCCTGCATCGACGGATCCACGCCGATCAGCTTTCCGTCCAGGACGCCCCGTGCCAGCGCGCTGGAAAAGATTTTTTCCTGCAGCTCCGGATCCAGATACTCCGTGAGGTCCAAAAGCGCGTCATTTTCATACAGATTCCGCATATCTTCCATTTCAAGCAGAAGGATGTCCGGCCCGCCCCCGTTTAAGACATCCGCCATCAGCCTGGTGTGATAGGCTTCAAATTCCCCTTCATAAGTCTGCATCTCCACCTGATTATCAGGATGGCGCTTGCTGTATTCCACAGGCAGGGCGCTGTAATATAAACTGGGATATTCTTCCACAATGGCAAAGGACAGCTTGCTCTCATCCTGCTGTACTTCCTCCTCGGAACAGGTCAGGATCTCCAGTCCGTTTTCGCCGTCCGTCCCCCAGCTTTGCAGAAGAACGCGGCCGTTATCCGAAAAGGTGAGCGCCGGTACCAAAGCGGGATCCACTCCTACCGCCGCGCAGTTCAAAAGCGGCGTCTGCTCCCCCGAGGCAGTGTCCCAGCGGACCAGCCAGTCCCCCCTAAAATAATAGAAAGAACCATCTTCCGCCATGGCGATCCGTCCCGAAGAAGTACCGGAAATCTCCCCCAGACGCGTCTCTTTCTCCCCTGTCAGAAGGACAAGCTCCGTCTTCTGACTCTCCATGTTTACCAGGGATGCGATGACGCTGCCGTCCGGCGCGGAACAGGAACTCGCGTAATACCGCCCGCTGGATAGATCCGGCATATCCCGGCGAACCTCTTTCCCCTCTTTGTCAAAGACCAGAAGCCCTCCCTCATAACAGTTGATCAGATAAAAATAACTCCCGTCAAAAAAGAAATTTGGGAAAGCCATCATCGGCCCCAAGCCCACCTCCTGATAGAGATAGTCCAGGGCGACACAGGCCGTCTCCTTTCCCTCTCCGTCAAGGGTGTACACCCGGATCTCTTCAGGATTTCCTTCTCCGTCCTCCGATACAAAGACCGCATACAGCTCATTTTCTCCCGCGATACAGAGCCGGTCAAAGTGCCCCCGAAGTCCTTCCTCCGCAAGGATCTGTCCGTCGAAAGAAAGACTCCCGCTCTCGAGATCACAGCGCTGCAGAAAATAGCGCCATCCATCCTTCGTCAGGTCGCTCATAAGAAAAATGCTCTCCTGATCGCCGAAGGCGGCCGCCTCTCTCCTGTCCGTGACCGAGGCATCCCGCTCCTTCAAAGTTACCGAAACGCCGCTCACCTTGTGATAGGGTGCGTTTACGCCGGAGAATGTCTGGGGAAGATCCTGTCCGTTCCCCGCAAAACCTTTTTTCCAGCTGTCCGAAGATGCTGACTGGCCTTCCTGGGATGATCCTGCCCCGCCTGGATTCCCGGCACCTCCGCAGGCTCCCAGCAGCAGACATCCCGTCAAAAGCCATAGCACTATGCCCTTGCAGATATTGCGATATCTCTTTTTATTCATGCCCTTTCCCCCTATCTTTTCCCCTGGAACTAATCCCAGCCGAACGATTCCCGCCGCTTTTGAAAGGCTCTCTCTCCCGGCTTCTTCCAGCTGTTTTCACCGGACTTTTTTAATTCTCCCGTTTTTCCTTTCCGGCGGCTTTTTCATTTCCTCATTCCCCAGGGTTCTCAGATATTTTTCTCTCGGCCTGTTGTATTATTTTAACATATCTAAAGCCCGGCAACAACGATCTTAAAGAAATCTTAAACCATCTTAAAGAAATCTTAAACTTTAAATCTTAAGCTTTCTTCTCACGCGGAGAAGACGGCAGTTCCGCATGCCAAAAAAGAAGTCCTATAAGGGTAGTCCTGCACAGAAAAGCGCATAAAAAAGGCCCCTCCCTGCGGAGGAAGCCCTTCTTTTCGTCTTTACGACTGCTGCCGCTCATGAGATCTGCGGTTCAAATCTGCCGCACATCCAGGCAACGCTTCTTAAAATTAGTCCTCTACGGATACAACCTGCTTCTTGTTGTAGGAACCGCAGTTCTTGCAAACTCTGTGAGGAACCATCAGTGCGCCGCACTTGCTGCACTTAACCAGCGTAGGAGCGCTCATCTTCCAGTTTGCTCTTCTCTTATCTCTTCTGGACTTAGAAGATTTATTCTTGGGACAGATCGACATCGCATTACACCTCCTTACCGTGATTGAAAACATCTGATATGACAGCCATACGCGGGTCCGGAACAAACCTGTCGCATCCACAGTCCCCATCGTTCAGATTCTTGCCGCACACGGGACAAATACCCTTGCAGTCTTCCCTGCAGAGAATCTTTGCTGGCCAGTTTTCCATGATTTCGTTGAATAAAAGAGTCTCCGTGTTCAGGCAATAACCCTCCATAAAGCTCAGGTCATCCACCTCTTCATCATCCTGTTCTGCGTTCTCGGCGGGTACCACATACCTCTCCACCGCCAGTTCCAGCGTCACGGGCACGTCCGTAAGACACCTGTCGCAAGGGGCCTGAAAGAGTAGCTTCGCCTTTCCCTCCACCTTTGCCCGTCCGGGTTCCAGATTGGAAATCACAAGCTCCAGATCCGACTTCTCTGTCAGGGGATATTTCCCCATCCTGGAATCAAAGCCTGTAAGCTCTACGGGAACGCTCTCCCGGAGAACCTTATCCCGCTCCTTGAACACATCGGATAAATTCAACAGCATAACGACTCCTTTTCACACACTCGATAATTATACAAAACAGAGCCGGGTTTGTCAATCCTTTTTTTCTTGAATTCCAGTCCCTGCCATATCTTCGATATGTTTATCCCAAATCTTTTCAACCATCATTTTCACTACCGCTGCGTCCTGGCTAAAAGCTTCCAGCTCCTCCTGGCTTTTCCCGGGAATCAGTTTCGACAAAAGGGGCCGCATCTCATCCGCGTAGACTTTTATGCTTCCCTCCGACCTGTCCATTTCGCTTTTAAGACTTTCAAAGGCCAGTTGCAGATATTTGCGGTGGATCATTTCGTTTACATCCCTTGAGCATTCGTACATATCCACCGCATATCCATACTCCAGCTGGCGATTCCACAGCTTTTGGAACTCGGCCGCCGGTATTTTTGCCAAATCCTCGAACCGTTGCAGCGTCAGTTCCTTCTCCAGATTATACACGCCTCTCAGCAACAAGAGTGCTTCGGTGGGAAGTCCGCCCCTAGTTCCTACAAAATCACCGTAATATCTTTTACACTTCCGGAGCCGCATGGCCATGTATGATATGTTTATGGGGGGACATCCAAAACTCCACTCGAGAGTATCCCTCTCCCACTGCAGTCCTTTGGGAAACTCTTCGTAGAACAATCGTTTATAGTGTCTTATGTTTTCGAGCCTCACGCAACTCATACAGACTTTTGCGCCTTCCGGTAACTCTGCGCCACACTTTTTGCAAATCATTTTGTAACCTCTCTTCAATCATGCAAATCAGCCACTTGTTTTCTCCAGCAGATCTTCCTCAGTGCGGTTCTGCAAATGGCGTTCCCTGAACCGGCGGCTGAGAGAAGGTCACGCCTCCTCCACGGCCTTCTTCATGGCGCTGACGTACTCGTGCAGTTTCGGAGCGGCCCCCGCTCCTTCCGCGGCGATGATCTTCACCACGGCGCTGCCCACGATGCTCCCATCGGATAGGGCCGCCATCTTCTTCGCCTGCTCCGGCGTGCTGATGCCGAAGCCCACGGCGCAGGGCACATCCGTCACCTGACGGATGCTCTCCACAATGGAGGCCAGATCCGTCTTGATCTCGCTCCTGACGCCGGTGACGCCCATGGAGCTCACCACGTAGATGAAGCCCTTGGCCTCCCTGGCCACCATCTGGATCCTCTCCTCCGAAGTCGGGGCGATCATGGAGATCAGCGCCACGTTATGGGCGTTTGCAGGGCCTTCCACCTCTTCTTTTTCTTCATAGGGAAGATCCGGCAGGATAATGCCGTCCACCCCCAGCTCCTCACACCTTGTGAAAAACCGGTCGTAACCATAGTGGAATACCGGATTGCAGTAAGTCATGAAACAGATGGGGATCTGGCTCTGCTCCCGGATCCTGCGGACGATCTCGAAGGCTCCGTCGGTGGTCATGCCGTTTTTCAGGGCCCGGATGTTCGCGTCCTGAATCACCACGCCCTCCGCCGTGGGATCGGAGAAGGGAATGCCGATCTCCACCAGATCCGCGCCGGCTTTTTCCGCCTCCAGGACGAACCGCACCGTGCTGTCCGCATCCGGATCGCCCGCGGTCATAAAGACGATAAACGCCTTTTTATTCGGCGTGTCAAACGCTTTCCTGATCTTATTCTTCTCGTTAATCATGGATATCCACCCCCCTGTATCTGGCAATCGCCGCCACGTCCTTATCCCCCCTGCCGGAGACGCAGACGATGATGCTCTGATCCGGCCGGTAGTTCTTCGCGATCTTTAAGACATGGGCCACGGCGTGGGCGCTCTCTATGGCACAGATAATGCCCTCCGTCCGCGCCAGGTACTCAAAGGCATCCACCGCCTCGTCGTCCGTGATCGGCCCATACTGAGCTCTCCCGGTGTCGTGGAGGTTTGCGTGCTCCGGCCCGATGCCGGGGTAATCCAGTCCAGCGGAGATGGAGTACACCGGGGCGATCTGACCATTTTCATCCTGACAGAAATAGGATTTCATGCCGTGGAAGATCCCCAGGGTACCGGTGGCGATGGTCGCCGCGGTGAACGCCGTGTCCACGCCCTTGCCCGCCGCCTCACAGCCGATGAGCTCCACCTCTTTGTCGGGGATAAAATTGTAGAAGGCGCCCATGGCGTTGCTGCCGCCTCCCACGCAGGCCACAACGGCGGCGGGAAGCTTTCCCTCTTCCTTCAGGATCTGTTCCCGGGCCTCCCGGCTGATCACGCTCTGAAAATCCCGCACGATCATGGGGAAGGGATGGGGCCCCATCACAGAGCCCAGGCAGTAATGGGTGTCATTGACCCGGTTGGTCCACTCCCGCATGGTCTCGTTGACCGCGTCTTTTAAGGTCATGGTGCCGGTGGTGACGGGGTGTACCTTCGCCCCCAGGAGTTCCATGCGGTAGACGTTCAGCGCCTGTCGGTCCGTGTCCTCCTTTCCCATATAGATCTCGCACTCCATGCCGAGGAGCGCCGCGGCCGTAGCGGTGGCCACGCCGTGCTGTCCCGCCCCCGTCTCAGCGATCAGGCGGGTCTTTCCCATCTTCTTTGCGAGAAGCGCCTGGCCCAGCACGTTGTTGATCTTATGGGAGCCCGTGTGATTTAAGTCCTCCCGCTTCAGATAAATCTTCGCGCCGCCAAGATCCTTGGTCATCTTCTCCGCGTAGTACAGCAGGGAAGGCCTCCCCGCGTACTTGTTCAGAAGTTCCTCCAGTTCCGCGCAGAACTCCGGATCCTTCTTATACTTTTCATAGGCCTCTTCCAGACGGATCAGTTCATTCATCAACGTCTCCGGAATGTACTGTCCGCCGTGAATACCGTAACGTCCCTTACTCATGCCTCTCCTTCCTCTCTTCCAAAAAAAATAAATGCTCTATCCCTTTTCTAATCAAAGCCCCCTGACGATCTCCACGGCCCGGCGCATCTTTTCAGGATCCTTTACGCCCTCCGTCTCCGTGCCGGAGCTCAGATCCACGCCATAGGGCTGTACCCGGCTGGCCGCTTCCCGCAGATTTTCCGGTGTCAGTCCCCCCGCCAGGAAAAAATCCCGCTGGATATCCTCCAGGATGCTCCAGTCAAAGGTCTTCCCAGAACCGGTTCCGCTGTCAAAGAGCAGATAATCCGCCGCCGTGTCCAGCCAGGCTTCGACAATATGCCGGTTTTCCGCCTTCACCGTCTTGATCACCGGCTTCCCGGTCACCGCCTTGAGATACAGGATATCCTCCTCACTCTCCTGCCCGTGGAGCTGGGCCAGGTCGATAACGCCTTCCTCCAGAAGAGAAATAATCTCCTCCAAGGGATCGTCCACAAACACGCCCACCGCCCGGATCCTGGGATCCAGCTGGGCCTTCAGTGCCGCAGCGGTCTCATGGGAAATGCTTCTCCGAAACCCCTTCGCCAGGATAAACCCTGCATAGTCCGGCAGGACCTGATTCGCATAGCCGATGTCCTCCGGCCTGCGCATACCGCAGATCTTGATCTTCATGCCGTCCGCCTTTCTCTCCCGCTCCATGCTCTCCATAGCCTGCCTCCGATCTGCTGCGCCGGACTTCCTGTCAGTCTCCATTTTTCAAACCTCCTAGCGCCGGACTTCTTGTCAGTCTCCATTTCCTCATCCTCCAAACGCCGGACTTCCTGTCAGTCTCCATTTCCTCATCCTCCTAGCGCCTGCCGGCCAGTTCGTCCAGCATGGCTTTTTTGTCCGGGCTTCTCATCAGGGTTTCCCCGATGAGGACGCCGTTCACGCCGATCTCCTCCAGCCGCGCGATGTCCGCCCTGGTCTTCATGCCGCTCTCGGATACGAAGAGCCGATCCCGGGGCGCCAGCTTCCGCAGGCGGATGGAATTATCGATGTCCACGGTAAAGTCCTTCAGGTTCCGGTTGTTGACGCCGATGATCCTCGCCTCGGCCTCCAGCGCCGTCTCCAGCTCTTGTTCGTCGTGAGCCTCCACCAGAGCGGAAAGTCCCAGCTCCCTCGAAAGGGCTCCATATTCCTTCAGCTGTGCGGGGGAGAGGATGGCGCAGATCAAAAGGACCGCGTCGGCCCCCATCTCCTTCGCCTGGTAGATCATGTATTCGTCCACCGTAAAATCCTTGCGCAGCAGAGGGATTTCAACCTCCCGGCGGATCTCCCGCAGGAAGTCGTCGCTCCCCTGGAAGAAGAAAGGCTCCGTCAGCACGGATATGGCTCTTGCCCCCGCCTTTTCATACTCCTTTGCGATCTCCACATAGGGAAACTCCCGAGCGATCACTCCCTTGGAGGGGGAGGCCTTTTTTACCTCACAGATAAAACTCATGCCCTCCGCCTCCAGCGCCGCCTCAAAGGGAAACTTCTTTTTTTCTTTTGTACTGGTTTCTACCGCCATTTTTTCCCGGACAAGGCTCTTTAATTCCGCCGGGGCGAGCTTGCGCTTTTCCTCCGCGATCCTCTCTTTTGTCTTATCCGCTATGGTCTCTAAGATCATTCCCTGTTCCTTCCTGCCTTATCTCTCTCAAAACCTTTGCCGCAATTACTGATTGGTCAGCTTCACAAACTTCTCCAGCTGCTCGTAAGCCTTTCCGCTGTCAATGGTGGCCGCCGCCAGCTCCACGCCGGCCTTCAGGCTCTCCGCCTTGCCCGCGACATAGAGCGCCGCTCCCGCGTTCATCAATACGGCGTTTCTCTTGGGTCCCAGCTCGCCCTTCAGGATCCTCCGGGTGATCTCTGCGTTGTCCTGAGGGGTGCCGCCCTTTAAATCCTCCGGATTGCAGCGGGTCAGCCCCATGTCCTCCGGCGTGATCACATATTTCTCAAAGCTGCCGTCGTTGATCTCGCAGACGCTTGTGGGTCCTGCCGCGGAGATCTCATCCAGTTTTTCCTGGCCGAACACCACCATGCCCCGGCTGATCCCCAGATTGGAGAGCACCTTCGCCATGGGCTCCAGAAGCGCCTCTTCATAGACGCCCAGCACGATCATGGAAGGCCGCGCGGGGTTGGTGAGGGGCCCCAGGATATTGAACACGGTGCGGATGCCCAGCTCCTTCCGGATCGGCCCCACATACTTCATGGCGGTGTGATATTTCTGGGCGAACAGGAAGCAGATCCCGATCTCCTCCAGAATCTTTTCGCTCTTCTCCGGCTCAATCGTGAGGTTCACGCCCAGTGCCTCCAGGCAGTCCGCTGCGCCGGAGCGGGAGCTTGCCGCCCGGTTTCCGTGCTTGGTCACCGGAACCCCTGCCGCTGAGATTACCATGGCCGAAGTGGTGGAGATATTGAAAGAATTGGAACCGTCGCCGCCGGTGCCCACGATCTCCAGAGTCGCCACATTGGTATTCAGCTTCAGGCTGTGGCTCCTCATGGCCTCCGCAGAACCAGTGATCTCTTCGATGGTCTCACCCTTCATGGAAAGGGCCGTCAGATACGCGCTCTTCTGCACGTCGTCCGCCTCACCGTTCATGATCTCGTTCATCACGTCCTTCGCCATCTCATAGCCGATATCCTGCTTTCTGCTCAGAAGCAGGATTGCCTGCTGGATGCTGCTCTTTTCTCCATTACCCTTTGTTTCCTGTGCCATCGTATTGTCTTCTCCTTTCACATCATTCAAAAAATTTACCATGATCTGTCTTCCCCCCGGCGTCAGCACCGATTCCGGATGGAACTGCACGCCGTACACGGGGTATTCCCTGTGGGCTACGGCCATGACCTCCCCGTCCGGCGTCCTGGCCACAACCTTCAGACACTGGGGAAGCCCCTCCTCCGGGGCCGCCAGAGAGTGATACCTGGCTACGGTTACTTCCTTCCCCATCCTCGCAAAGATACCGCAGCTGTTGTCCAGCCGGGCCACGCTCTGTTTTCCGTGCATCAGCTGCTTGGCGTACCCGATCTTCCCGCCGAAAGCCTCGCAGATCGCCTGATGCCCCAGGCAGATCCCAAGAATGGGAATCTTTCCGGCAAAATGCCGCACCGCTTCCTCGCAGATCCCCGCCTCGGAGGGTCTTCCCGGGCCGGGGGAGATCACGATGTGCGTGGGCGCAAGCGCCTCGATCTCTTCGACGGAAAGTTCATCGTTGCGGATCACTTTGATATCGGGATCGATGGATCCGATCAGCTGATACACGTTGTAAGAAAAGCTGTCATAGTTATCAATGAGCAATATCATTTCTCTGCCTCCCTTCTGCAATTCTGCTTACTCCAGCCCCCGGCTGGCGCTCTCCAGGGCCTCCCTTACGGCCGCGGCTTTCTGGATGCACTCCCGGTACTCGTTCTCCGGAACGCTGTCCGCCACAATGCCGGCGCCGGATCTCACGAACACTTTGCCGTTCTTGGAAAAAGCCAGCCGGATGGCGATACAGGTGTCCAGATTTCCCGTAAAGGAAAGGTAGCCGATAGCGCCGCCGTAAATTCCCCGCTTATTGTTCTCCAATTCATTGATGATCTCGCAGGCCCGGAGCTTTGGCGCTCCGGAAAGGGTCCCCGCCGGGAGAATGGCGTCCACCGCATCCACCGCGTCCCTGTCCTCCCGGATCTTCCCGCTGACCGTGGAGCCGATGTGCATGACGTGGGAATACCGCTCGATGGACATATACTTCTCTACTTTAACGGTGCCGATCCGGCTGATCTTTCCGATGTCGTTCCTCCCCAGATCCACCAGCATATTGTGCTCCGCCTTCTCCTTCTCGTCCGCAAGGAGTTCCTTCTCCAGTTCCAGATCCTCCGCCAGCGTCATCCCCCGCCTCCGGGTTCCCGCCAGGGGGAACGTATAGAGATTGCCGTTCTCCAGCTTCACCAGGGTCTCCGGGCTCGCTCCGGCGATCTCCCCGTCCGCCCCGGAGAAATAGAACATGTAGGGGGAGGGATTCGATGTCCGAAGGGCCCGATAGGGATCCAGAAGGCTCCCCTCCATGTCCGCCTCCAGCCGGTTCGACAGTACGACCTGGAAGATATCCCCCTCCTTGATGTAGTGCTTTCCCTTCTCCACCATCTCGCAGTACTCTCTCTCGTTAAAGAGGGGCTTGAACTCCGACTTTAACCGGAAGGGAAAATCCCTGCTCTTTTCTCCCTCCAGGACGAGCTGCTTCATGCTGCCCAGCTCCAGCAGGGCCTTGCTGTAATTGGTCTCAATGTCGTCCGTCTTGATATTGACGATCAAGATGATCTTTTGACAGTAGTTGTCGAAGGCGATCACCTTGTGAAAGAGCATGAGGTTCACGTCCGTGAATCCCTCCTCGTCCTTCGCGTCCAGCTTTAAAGAGGGTTCGCTGTACTTGATATAATCGTAGGAAAAATACCCCACCAGCCCTCCGGTAAAGGGCGGGAGCCCTGCGATCTGAGGGCTTCTGTTTTCCTCCAGTACGTCCCGGATGCAATCCCTCACGTCACGGTCCATCTTCTGAGCCGTGAGGGAAGTCTTCAGCACCGTCTCCCCGTTTCTGCAGGTGATCTCCAAAAGGGGATCGTACCCCAGGAAGGAATACCTTCCCCAGCGCTGGTTGCCCTCCGCGCTCTCCAGAAGATACACATGCCTGCTCACCTTCTTTAGGCTCCTCAGCGTCTCGATGGGCGTCTTGGAGTCCGCCAGAAGCTCCGCCGCCACGGGGATCACCCCGTAATTCCCCTCGGCGGCGATCTTCTTGATTTCGTCTAAGGTCTGCCTGATGATCATGTTCCGCTCTCCTTTTCCGGCCTTTTCATGCCTTTCCTTTTCCTGTCTCTTCAAAACCAAAAAATACAAATAAAAAAGTCCCTGACAATACGCCTTTCGTACTGTCAAGGACGGGTAAACATTTCCCGCGGTGCCACCTTGATTCGTCCACCTGGATCAGCTCCATGAACGCTCTCATCGGATACCAACATATCCTGTGCAACTGACGCGTGCCTGACGTCACAGAATACTCAGACCGGCGTTCCTTTCGATCCCGAAACCGCCGCCTTTTCCCTGTGCCCTCCGTGGTCCATTTAACAGCCTGCATCTCCAACCTTTCTCAGCCTCCGGTCTCTCTGTAAGCGCATACGGAACATCCCCTGTCCATGACATTTCAAGTTCTTCAGGACATCCCCTGCTGTTTTTATCTCCACATCTACGGTTTATATCCGCTATTCAATTTATCTGTTTAGGATTCTACTACTCGAAAGTTCTTTTGTCAATTCCTTTTTTGAAAAGTTAGGAAATTCTTAGACGAATGTGCGGTTTGCCAAAAAATGGGGGCACAATACATCAGTCTTGGCTTCCGGCTGCATACTCTCCCATACAAACATTCATGACTACCCTCGCTGGCTGGATCAGTGCATCCTCATACTGACACTTCCACTGGATGTCCTGCACAATCATCCCCTTTCGGATACCGTCGATGGTATCCCCGTCCTTCATGGGTTTGTCATTGTTCAACAGATAGGATGCCAAATTGCAGGCGTGGTTTACTACCCAGTTGGGATCCATGTCATGAAAGTGGTACTGCAAATCCTCTATATACAAAAGGCTCAGACCAAGCGTGTCCACTACACTGTCCTCAGTACCCTGAATATTGAAAAACCGGGCATTCACTGCGTACCGGATAAAACGGTCAATGCCGATTATTTCTTTTTTCCGGATATCATCAGCCATGATCAGCTTTCCGGAATTGAGGTTGTAAACCGCCTCACACTGAGGATATAATTCCACCAGTGCCTCCAGATAATCCATAAGCATATTTGCACGCTTCCTTGAGGGCAGCCCGCCGCCCAACATATCATTAGCCAAAATCTGATATTTGCACTCAGAGAGAATACGGTCGCGGTCACTCATGCAATCCCACATCTGACTGCGTCTAAAGTCATCAATTGAATCCGGCACAAATTCATTGCAGTCAGAAATCATCAAAGTCACCGGAAGGCTGGCATCCTTCAGTTCAGAGATGTAGTCATGGGCGACAAAGGTTGCACACGACTTTCGGTCGCCAAACTGCTCCACCTTTCCCAGATGCTTCGACAGTATCTCTGTAAACTTCTCATTGGAGGGAATCTCGCATTTCTCTTTCATCAGAAGCTGTACCATGAACACGCCGCCGGGGCGTATTGTCTGATCTGTCTTTTGCGACAAATCCTGCTGAAACGGCTGCTCTTGATGTTGTTTTTCTTCTGACTCTCTCTTTTCCTTTCCTTTTTTCAACATATTCAATAAACCCATCTACATTCTCCTTTGCATTAACCTTGTAATTTCTGATTTATCGCTCTGTTTGCGATGGGAAAATTATAGCACAAAGGTGTAAATATTTCTATCGTTTTTCCTCATAATGGGCGGGAGCGACAGAACTTCCCGAGTTTGCCGCTTGACAGCTAATTCTAATTAATTTTTTTCCTTATTTTGCAAGGTTTTCCTTGCTTTTTT
>CANQEV010000042.1 GCA_947595925.1 uncultured Acetatifactor sp.
CACGCCATCCATTCGCAAGGCCGCGCTGTCGCGCTTCTCGCCGCTTCGCGGCTCCCCTTGCTCATGTTATGGCGTTCCCTCAGCCGCCGGGTTTGCGGAAAAAATCATGCGAGCATGATTTTTCCGCAGATCCGGCGGCTGGCTGAACTGTTGGTTACATCTCATTAGACACGCCGGACTCCGGGGTGTCTGCGGTTCCGGTAATCAGATCCTTTTCTTCCGCCAGACCATAATAGTACATCACGACGTCCTTGGTAACCTGCGCCGCATAGTCGGATGAGTATCCAAAAGGAATACGGGTCGCAATGGCGATCTCCGGTTCCTCATAAGGCGCATAGCAGACAAACAGCGCGTGGCTCGGCCTGGAGGAGGACTGCTGGGCGGTACCTGTCTTTCCAGCGATCTCAATTCCCAGATCCTTCAGGTAACTCTTGCTCTGAACTACCATCCGCATGCCTTTGTGAATCGCATCCCAGTTCTGAGCGGGCATGTCCACTATATTGCGGACTTTAGGTGCAAACTCTTCCAACACGTTTCCGCTCTGGTCCGCGACCCGGTCCAGAAGGGTCAGGTCATAAACGGTTCCGGAATTTGCAACGGCCGCAACATATCTTGCCAGTCCTACGGTAGTATAGCTGTTGCCGCCCTGGCCGATGGCGGACCGGACCGGATCATTGTCCGAGACATCCGGAGAAGCCTCTGTAATTTCCACGCCCGATTTCTCCGACAAACCGTAAAAGTCCGCATATTGATAGAGAAGATTCAATCCCGAATCCGCATCGAAGGAACCGTTCTTCGCGGCAAGGCGGTACCCCACGTCATAAAAGAAAAAGTTGCAGGAATCCCGGATGGCGGTCGTCACATTTTCCCCGCCGTGTCCCCATACATTCCAGCATTTCGGGGAGGGGGTCACATTGGTATAGGTTCCCGTACAACGGATAGAAGTGTTCAGGCTGATCACGCCTTCCATAAGGCCGGCCGATGCCACGACCATCTTGAACGTAGAACCCGGTGCCGCCTTATATTGCGTAGCGTAATTGTTCCAGGGGTAGGACTTATCCGAATTCAGCTTGGCGTAATATTCCGCGTCGATGGAATTTGCAAGCTTGTTGTTGTCGTAACCCGGATAAGAGACCAGCGCCAGCACCTCGCCCGTGTTGACGTCGGTGATAACCACAGACCCGTTACAGGGATCCAAAGCCAGCTGTGCAGGCGTAATGTCGATATTGTTAATGCGGTTCATCATGAACTGATACGGCGTCAGTCTGCCGCTGTACAGCGCGTCCTCATCCTCCAGCGGAACTTCCACCTGTCTCTGCTCACAGAGGATCATGCAGATCTGCTTTCCGGTGATCACGTCGTTTAAAAGCATATATTTATAAAACCGCTTTTGAAACTCGGTGTTTGTATCCACCATGTCTATGATATAGTCTACCAGCTTTTCATACTCTTCCGCGGAGTCCGAATATTCCTCCGTGAGTTCCAAGAGACTCCCGTCGATCCAGTTCTGGGTGATCAGGTACATCAGGTATTCCTGCAGGCTGATGGTCTCCTCCGTGGTCCAGGCGATATACATGGGATCCTTGTCGCTGATCAGATCCGAGAGAATCACCCCGTTCCGATTCAGCAGGGAGACGATGTTGCTCTGATAGACCTGATACTCCTTCGACAGTTTGTTATAAGGCGTTTTCTTTTCCAAAAGCTCCTCCCTGAGCCTGTCATAAACCTGGCTGCGATATGTGAGGAAACTCTGGTAAACCGCTTGTTCCGTCTCTCCGGCTTTTGCGCTTTCAAAGCGTTTTACATCGATGACATTGTTGTTGATCAGAGCGAAATAAACGTCATAGATAGGGATCAGGATGTCTGAACTGCTTGCATTCTGCCTGGGAATATACTCCTTTATATTCGCAATCTTGCTGGCGACAAGGCCGGCAAGGTGCTGTTCCAGAATATCGTAGACCGCTTCCGTAAGCTTTTTATCGATGGTGAGGTAAACGTCCTGTCCGGAAGTCGCCTCCTGCCGTTCCAGAATCCGGATGACTTTTCCCATCTTATCCACGATCACCTTTTCATATCCCTTGCTTCCCTGCAGCGTGGTCTCCATATAACTCTCAATGCCGCTCTTTCCTACCACGTCGTTGAGCCCGTATGTATCGGCGCTGCCGCCGTTTTCGACCGCCTTTTGATTCAGGTCGGCAAGTTCCTCAGAAGAAATTTTTCCGGTGTACCCCAGGACATGGGCAAAATAAACGCTGTCCACGTAACGTCTGACGGTGTCTTCTTCAATGGTAACCCCCGGGAGATCCGAGGAGTTTTCCATGATCACCGCCACAGTCTTTTCACAGACGTTTGTCGCCACAATGGTCCCGATATATTTTCGGAACGAGGTGAGAGCCATGGCGTACCGTATGGTCACCAGTTTCAGCCAGTCTTCCCTGCTGTATCCCTCTCCGCAGAGGAAGTCGGAATTACGGTCACCCTCCACGCTGTACCTGCCGATCGCATACATCTTCGGTCCGCTCAGGAACTCCATCACATCCTTAGCGGAGGCGTTCCGCTCTTCCTTGTCCAGCTCGTCGATATAGGTGTGCCCGTACACATCCGCCAGAAAACGAAGCAGGGAAGTGCCGGACACCGTAAACTCAAACTTATTGTCCTCATTTAAGACAATCTTAAAATCGGTGATCACATGATCCCCGTTCTTCTCCACAAGATCGATCAGGCGGCAGATGGTCTCGTTCATCTTCTGATTTTTTGTACTGCCGTTTTCAAAGACGTCCTCGATCTTTACCGAATACGCCAGCTCATTATACGCCAGAAGATTGCCGTTTCTGTCATAGATATTTCCCCTGGTAGACGAAATATCCCTGCTTTTTTCCACCATGAGGATGAATTCGTCCAGATATTCCTGCCCGTTCACAATCTGAAGCTGGAAACACCGATGGATCAAAACGATGCCCAGGGCGATAAAGATCAGGGTAAGGATCGTGATCCTGCTGGTCAGATATTTAATTGCCTTTCGACGTATGTCTTCAAACAAATTTCTGTTCGCTCCTTCTCTCTCTATCCCTGAGCCATTCGTTCCATCTCAGAATGATCGGATAGAATACCAGCGTCGCCACCAGGGTGCAGATAACCTCCGGAAAAATCACCTTCAAAAAATAAAAGGTAAAATCGAGACGGCCCCGCACCA
Organism: uncultured Acetatifactor sp.; assembly: GCA_947595925.1. Lineage (GTDB taxonomy): Bacteria > Bacillota > Clostridia > Lachnospirales > Lachnospiraceae > Acetatifactor. The sequence goes on from CANQEV010000042.1 coordinate 3,194, forward strand.
GAAACTGCGTGATGTAGCAGATCAGGCTGTACGTCAGATCGCTGACTGTGATCAAGGCCAGGGGAAGCTTGATATCCTCCGGATAGAACACCCGGGCAAATTTCCCGTTTATAAAGCCGATATACATATACAAAAGCGCATGAAAGCCAATGATATCCCCGAAAAAAACATCATACAGCAGTCCGCAGGTAAACCCCACAAGCAGTCCCGTCCTCTCCTCCGCCATAAATCCGCAGGAGGCGGTGAGAATGATAAAGAGATTCGGGCATACATCCGTAGGCAGCCAGGAAAAAACGCTGGTCTGCAGCAGAAAGCTTATGAAAATGACCAATCCGGTCAAAATAATTCTCAACATGACAATCCTACTCTTCTTCCACTGTCTGTTTCTGGTCCGTGATCACAAGCACCTCGGAAAGGTGTTCAAAATCCACCGCCGGGATCAGCGTCCCCGATTTTGTGAGGTTGTTGTTATCCGGCTCTATCGTCATTATGTATCCGATCAGGATCCCCGGCAAAAACTTGTCGCTGATGTTTGACGTGACAATCTTATCTCCGACCTGCACGGCCTCCTTGGAATCCACCAGCTGGGAAAAGAGGATAACCCCCTCGCTCATGGACTGCAGGTTTCCGGAGACGATCAGGTTGTCTTCCGTCGCCAGGGTCATTCCACTGACATTCGCGTTGTCGGAAATGATCGCCGTGACCTTGGACCAGTTGGGGCCGACGTTGCTGAGACGCCCCACCAGCCCGCCTTCAGCAATCACGTTCATATCCTCCCTCAGTCCGTCGTCCGAACCCTTGTCAATGATAAAGGAGGAGTACCAGTTTCCGGAGTCCCTGAGTATGATCCTTGCCCCCACCTTGTTATAGCTTTCGTACTGTTCGTCCAGTTCAAACAGCTGCCTGAGCTTATTCAATTCGTATTTGTCCTGCTGAAGGAGCGTGTTTTCCTCCGTGAGAAGCGCGACCTGTTCTTTTAACGCCTCGTTTTCCTCCAGGAGAGAACGGATCTGCACCAGTTCTTCCGACCTTCCGGCAATCCAGGCTCCGGCCTCGCCGATCCCCCTCTCAAACGGCACCATGACATACCCCACGATATTGTTAAAAGGCTTGTCAAAGATGCTTGTGCCGAAGGTAAGGAGCATCATGGCGCTGCAGCAGATTGTCAGCGCAAAGAGAACGTACTTGTCCGGCACGGAAAACTTTCTTCCTTTTCGCTTTACAATCGGACTCATTTACCCATCCCTTCAATTGCGTAGGCTACAGATTTATAATTGTCATCCTTGATGATTTTTGCAAGTCCCAGCGCCACGCTTGCCGTAGGCTCCTCTGCAATGTTCACTTTCAGTCCCGTACCGGAGGCAATCCTGTCGGCCAGATGATTTACCTGGGAAGCACCTCCTGTCAGATACACGCCGTGCCGGAAGATATCCGCTGCCAGCTCGGGCGGCGTCCTCTCCAGGATCACCTTTACGTTGTCCACAATCGTGTTGAAATGTTCTTCCAGGGAGTCCACCACGAGTTTTGTGGGGATCGTCCGCTCCACCGGAAGTCCGGTCACAATATCCCGTCCATAGACCACCGCGCTCTCTTCCTTTTCCTCGAGCTCCTTCAGGTTGATCTTGATGTTTTCGGCAGTCTTTCCGCCGATGATCAGGGAAAATTCCTTGCGCACCGCGTTCTGAATGGACTGATCAAATTTCAGTCCCCCCACCTTGATCAGCCTGCTGAGCACGATGCCTCCCAGGGAAAGAATGGAAATCTCCGTGGTCTCGTATCCCACGTTGATCACGATGACACCCTGAGAATTTTTCACGTCGATGTCCAGCCCCAGACCGTCCGCTACGGCCTTTTCCACCACCATGATCTTTTTCGCCTTGACGCCCGCATCCTTGATCAGGTCGTAAAACGCTCTTTTTTCCACCTCGGTCACGTCGGTGGGCACCGCGATGTAAAAATCTGCCGGCTTCACGTTCCCCATCTGGAGATCGGAGATGAAATATCTCACAAGGATCTCCATGTTTCGGATATCCGCTATCACTCCGTTGGAGAGCGGATAGGTAATGTTGATATTTCCCGGCGCCTTTTCAAACATCTCAAAAGCGGAATTGCCATACGCAAAAAGCGTGTTTTTATTCTCAATCGCGATCATATTCTTCTCTATGACCACCTTATCCTCGTTTCTGTCGTAAATCTTGATATTGTTGGTACCGAGGTCGATACCGTAAGCATTAAACACCAATTTTATGCTCCTTTCTCTTTTTGAGTACCGTATCACAACGCTTTCTCATTCCGAAAACTGTAATAAGTATTATCCCCAATAATGACGTGATCCAAAAGCGGTATTCCCAAGACTTTTCCCATCGAGGACACTGCCCCCGTGAGTTCCCGGTCCTGGGCGCTGGGCGATGGGTTCCCGCTGGGATGATTATGAACCAGGATCAGATTCACCGCCCTGCTCTCCAACGCCGCCATAAAAATTTCCCTGGGCGGGATCAGCGCCATATTCACGCTCCCGTCCGAAAGCTTTCTCTCGGAGATCAGCTGTCCCTTAGCGTCCAGGCATACCAGATATACGCACTCCGTCTTAAGATGCCGGAGTTTTTCCATAAAATACTCCGCGATGGTGGCGGGATCTTTGACGTTCAAGCCCCGCTGTGCCTTTGCCCGGGCAAACCGCATGGACAGCTCCGCGAGACTCTTCAGCTTTACCGCCTTGACCTGCCCGATGCCCTTGATCCCCATGAGTTCCTCCAGGCTGACGTCGTACAGTCCCAAAAGGCCTGTCCGCGGGTACTTTGCCAGGCCAAGAACCTGGTTCGCCAGATCCAGCGCGGAGTGATCCGGGGTTCCGGTCCGCAGGATGATGGCCAGTAGTTCCCCTTCCGTCAGGCTTTCCGGACCAAAGCGCAGGAATTTTTCATAGGGTTGCCCCTCCGTGCCGTTCAGGGAAGATCCTTTTTTCTCTTTCTTCATTCGACTCCTTCTGCCAAACCTTCTCCGAGGAATCTGAATCTTTCGTTTATCTGAGCAGCCGGTACGCTATGAGCGAGATCACAACGCCGATCACGCTTGCTATCGTGATATGTATGCTCAGTCCAAACGTAAATACGATAAAGCCCATATCCAGCACAACGGGACTGCTCAGCCCAAAAGCCTGCCCGTAGTTCAGGAATGTACCGTCAAAGTATGTTCCGATGAATCTGCCGATCACAAATCCGATCAGAATGACGATCACCAAAATCCAGTTGACTTTCTTCAATCAGATACCTCCTTCTCTTTTGTCCTTTCCCCACACTTGTATATGGTATCACAAAATGGGACATCTGTATATAACATTCATATTCTTTTTTTCGGAAAAAATCGACGAAAAAGGTGGAAACGGCCCCTTTTTCACAGGGTGACGATCCCTTTTCCGACAAGACTCTCCAGGGATCTCAGGATGCCAAATTTCGCGTGAGGCCAGGTGAGGCCTCCCTGGAAATAGACCGCGTAAGGCTCCCGGATGGGACCGTCCGCCGAAAGCTCTATGGACGAACCGGAGACAAAAGCTCCCGCCGCCATGATGACTTTCGCGTCATACCCGGGCATGTCCCAGGGCTCCGGCTTTACATGGCTGTCCACCGGTGCCGCCGCCTGGATCCCTTCGCAGAAGGCGATCACTCCCTCCGGGGTTCCGAAGGTCACGGCCTGGATAATGTCGTGCCGGCTCTCCACAGAGTTTGGCACTACCGAAAAGCCCAGGGCCTCATAGATGTTCGCCGCAAAGATGGCCCCCTTTAAGGCAGAGGCGGTGACGGTGGGCGCCAGGAAAAGCCCCTGATAGAACTGGGGAAGAACGCCCAGGGAGGCTCCCACCTCTTTCCCAAGTCCGGGACTGGTCAGGCGGTACGCCGCGTTCTCCACGCACTCCCGCCTGCCGGCGATATAGCCGCCGATGGGAGCCAGCCCCCCGCCGGGATTCTTGATCAGGGATCCCACCACCATGTCCGCCCCAACGTCCGACGGCTCCATGGTTTCCACAAACTCCCCGTAGCAGTTGTCCACCATGCAGAGAACGTCCGGCTTTATGGCTTTTATAAAAGAGATCAGTTCGCCGATCCGTTCGACGGAGAGGGTGGGTCTTGTCTGATAGCCCTTGGAGCGCTGGATCGTGACCAGCTTTGTCTTGCCGTTTATATTTTTTCTGATAGCTTCCAAATCAAAACTTCCGTCCGGGAGGAGGTCCGTCTGCCGATAGCTGACCCCATACTCCGCAAGCGATCCCTTGGAGGGCCGGATCCCTATGACCTCCTCCAGGGTGTCGTAGGGCTTCCCAACGGGAGAAAAGAGTTCGTCCCCGGGCCGCAGATTGCTCATCAGCGCCAGGGCCAGGGCATGAGTGCCGCAGGTGATCTGGGGCCTGACCAGCGCCGACTCCGTGTGAAAGACAGAGGCGTAGACCTCCTCCAGGGTATCCCGTCCCAGATCATTATAACCGTATCCCGTGGTTCCCAGAAGGCAGGCCTCGCTGACCTGATGTTTCTGCATGGCCCCCAGCACTTTCAGCTGGTTAAACTCCGCGGTCCGGTCGATCTCCTGAAAGCGCTCTTTTAGATTATCCAGGATCTTCTCTCCGAATTCATAGACGGGGGCTGAGATCCCCATGGCTTCATACTGTTGTTTCAGATCATGCTGCATATTGCAAATCTATCCTTTCCTGTTTCATTCAAAAGTCCAATCTGTAGAATCTATCATTGGCTTATATAAGCCGCTGTCAGGAGCGGTCTGGTTTCCAGATCTCCCGCTCTGCGATCTTTTCCAGCAAAAAGTTCAAGATCGCTTCTTCGTCATAGTCAAATTCGTTTTTATTCACCCAGATCACATCCTTTTCCCGCCGGAACCAGGTGAGCTGCCTCTTTGCGAAATGCCGGGTGTTCAATTTCACCATATCCAGGGCCTCCGGCAGGGAGCACTCCCCCTCCAGCCAGGCAAACAGCTCCTTATAGCCAAGCCCCTGCATGGACACCATGTCCCGGGTACAGCCCATCTCCCGAAGGCGGCGGACCTCCTCTGTAAGCCCCTGCTCCGCCATCTCGTCCACCCGCTCATCAATCTGATGGTACAGCCGCTCCCTCAGATCGTTCAGCACGAAATAACAGGACTGGTAAGCGCTGTCCTTCCCGCTCTCCCGCCGGTTGTGTTCCGATATGGGAGTTCCCGTCAGGTGATAAAACTCCAGGGCACGGATGACACGCTTCCGATTGTTCGGGTGGATCGCCTCCGCGGAGTCCGGGTCGATCTGCCGGAGCATCCCGTGCAGATACGCCTCCCCTTTTTCTTTTGCGATTTTCTCCAGCTCCAGGCGGTACCCCGTGTCCTCCTCGTTTTCCGTAAAATCCACGTTCTTTAGCAGGGCCTGGATATAAAAGCCGGTTCCACCGGCGACGATGGGAATGTGCCCCCGCTCGTAGATCCCGGCCAGACACTCCCGGCCTTTTTCCTGAAACGACACGACGTTAAAGGGCTCCCACGGGTCCAGAATGTCGATCATATGGTGCGGGATCCCCTGCATTTCCTCCGGCTTGATCTTGGCGGAGCCGATATCCATATACCGGTATACCTGCATGGAATCCGCGGACAGGATCTCCCCGCCCACGGCCTTTGCCAGCCGCAGGGAAAGCCTGGTTTTTCCCACCGCGGTGGGACCGGTCAAGACGATCAAAGGTTGTTTCATAAACGGATCCCATCCTCTTTCTGCTTCTGATTTCACGCGCCGGGACACAGGTCAGTCCACGATCCGCTTAAACTTCCGATCCATCTCATACTTCGTCATGGAGACGATGGTGGGACGGCCGTGGGGACAGTTGTAAGGGTTTTCCAGCGTCAGGAGCTCGTCGATCAGCGTCTCCGCCTCTGGAAGACTCAAAGGCCGGTTCCCCTTTACAGCCGCCTTACACGACATGGAAGCGATCTTTTCCTCGATGACGCGCACGCCCCCGAAACTTCCTCCCTCGCCCAGCTGATCCAGGGTCTCCAGAAACATCTCCTTCTCCCCGCAGCCGTAAAGATCCGCCGGCACGCTCCGAAGGGCGTACTCGTTTCCGCCGAAAGCCTCGACCTCAAAGCCCAGCTCCGCAAAAACCTCCAGATGTTCCCGCAGGGTGGTCTCCTCCCGGCCTGTGAGACTGACGATCACGGGAGGCATCAGCATCTGGGACACGACGTTTTTCTCATGAAACTGTCTCATCAGCCTTTCATAATTTACCTTTTCGTGGGCCGCGTGCTGGTCGATCATCAGAAGCTTGTCTTCATACTGAACCAGCCAGTAAGTCTCAAATGCCTGGCCGATGATGCGGAAATGGGAACGATGATCGGTTGTCAGGATCTTTTCTTCAAAGAGGTTTAACTGTCGGGGAGCCTCCGCATTTCTGTCAGAGACGTCTCCGGAAGCTTGCTCCGGCAAAGGATCGCCGTGCTCCCCGTCCAGCTCCGACGTCTCCGTAAAAAAGGTATCTTCAGCCGGTTCCGCTTCTTCCTCCCGCTCTTTCCCGACGCCCTTCACACGGGCCCACACGGGGTTCCGGGCGAAGCTGTCCCGGGTTTTCTGACTGTCCGCGCCGTAAGCCGTCTCCTCTCTTACCAGGTGCTCCGTCCTGCGGTTCGTCTCAAAGGGCTCCGGAGCCCTCTCGTTTTCCCTGTCCTGTCTCTCCCTGTGCGCCTGTTCCCTCTGTTCCTTCGCCGTGTCAAGCCTGGCGTCCGGGATCATCTCCTGTTCTTTCAGCGTGTTCTGCACGGCCTCCGTCAAAAATTCGCTGAAGGAAAAATTGTCGCCCAGCCGCACATCCATCTTCGTGGGATGGACATTGACGTCCACAAGCTGGGGATCCATGGACAGATGCAGCACGCAGAAGGGAAATTTATGCTGCATCAGATATCCCTTATAGCCCTCTTCCAAGGCTCTGGCGATCACATTGCTGCGGATAAACCGCCCATTCACGTAATAAATCTCAAAATTCCGGTTGGCCCGCACTAAGACTGGCTTTCCCAGGTATCCCTCCACTTTCATGCCGCGCTTTTCAAACTGGATGGGGACCATGGCCCCGGCGATCTCCCTGCCGTAGATCCGGTAGATCACTTCCTTTAAGTCCCCGTTCCCCGAAGTGTGGAACCGTGTCTGGCCGCCGATCAGAAGCTGAAAGGAGACGTCCGGCCTGGAGAGGGCCAGATGCTCCATCAAATCCGTGATATAGCCGCCCTCCGTGGAAGGCTGTTTTAAGAACTTCCGTCTCACCGGCGTGTTAAAAAACAGGTTCCGCATGATAAAGGTGGTTCCATCCGGAGCGCCCACTTCCTCGAAAGAGCTTTCCGTCCCGCCCTCGACCCGGATCCTGACGCCCGTCAGGTTGTCCGGGGTCTTGGTGACCATCTCCACCTGAGAGACCGCGGCGATGCTGGAGAGGGCCTCCCCTCGAAAACCCAGGCTGAGGACGTTCGCTAGATCCTCCGCCCGCCGGATCTTGCTGGTGGCGTGCCTCAGAAAAGCTTTCCGCACCTGGTCCGGCGCCATGCCGCAGCCGTTGTCCGTGACCCGGATCATGGAAATACCGCCATCCTTAGCCTCCACCGTGACCGCCGTGGCCCCGGCGTCTATGGCGTTCTCCACCAGCTCCTTTACCACGCTGGAGGGCCGTTCAACCACTTCGCCCGCCGCGATCTTATCGATTGTCTCCGAATCCAATACATGAATGACCGGCATCTTTCGTCCCTTTCATAAGATAGTCCCGTTTTCTTTCACCCTAAGCCCCTCCAGAGGTTTGTCCGGTTCTCTTTCGCCGTCAGTCCTTCCAGAGGTTAGTCCAATTCTCTTTCGTCGTCAGTCCCTCCAGAGGTTAGTCCAATTCTCTTTCGTCGTCAGTCCTTTCGGAGAGTGGTCCAGTCCCATTCCACCGTCAGTCCTTCCGGAGAGTAGTCCAGTCCTCTTCCGCCGTCAATCCTTCCAGCGGTTTTTCAGCTTGTTCTGGAGCCGGTAGAGCGTGTTCAGCGCGTCCAGCGGCGTCAGGGTCGTCACCTCGATCTCCATCAGTTCCTTCAAAACATCCTCGTCCGTCACCGTGTCAAAGAGGGAGATCTGGGCCATATCCAGCTCGTCATACTTCACGGGCTTCTTCTTGGGGGCGTCCCCCTTGGTCTCCACCGCGATGCTCTGCACCTTTTCCGTGATGTCGTTGTCGCTGAGCTGTTCCGCGATCTCTTTCGCCCGGTCGATGACCATGTCCGGCACCCCCGCCAGCTTTGCCACCTGGATGCCGTAGCTGCGGTCCGCGCCGCCTTTGATGATCTTTCTCAGGAACACGATGTCGTCCCCGCACTCCTTCACGGCGATGCAGTAATTGTTCACGTTGTGCATCTTGTCTTCCAGCTCCGTCAGCTCGTGATAGTGCGTGGCAAACAAGGTCTTTGCCCCCAGGAGCTTCTTGTTGCTGATGTGCTCGATCACCGCCCAGGCGATGGAAAGCCCGTCAAAGGTGGAGGTTCCCCGGCCGATTTCGTCTAAGATCAGCAGACTGTTGGCAGTGGCGTTCCTCAGGATGTTCGCCACCTCGTTCATCTCCACCATAAAGGTGGACTGGCCGCTGGCCAGGTCGTCCGAAGCTCCAACTCTTGTAAAGATGCGGTCCACGATGCCAATATCCGCGCTCTTTGCGGGGACAAAGCAGCCGATCTGCGCCATCAGCACGATCAGGGCGCTCTGTCTCATATAGGTGGATTTTCCCGCCATATTCGGCCCGGTGATGATGCTGACGCAGTGTTTATTGTTGTCCAGGTAAGTATCGTTGGCGATGAACATATCCCCGGAGAGCATGTGTTCCACCACGGGATGCCTTCCCTCCCGGATATCGATGACGCCCTTTTCATTCAACTTCGGCCGAACATAGCGGTTCCTCTCCGCCACCAATGAGAGACTGCAGAACACGTCCAGCCGCGCCACGGCCTTTGCCGTCCTCTGGATGCGCTCGATCTCCAAAGCAATAGAATCCCGGATCTTGCAGAAGATATCGTATTCCAGTGTCTGCAGCTTGTCCTCCGCGTTCAGGATGGTGTCCTCCAGTTCCTTCAGCTTCGGCGTGGTGTATCTCTCGGCGTTTGCCAGCGTCTGCTTTCGGATATAGTCCTCAGGGACCAGGTTTTTATAGGAATTTGTCACCTCAAAATAATAGCCGAAGACCTTATTGTACTTTATCTTCAAGCCCTTGATACCCGTGCGCTCCCGGTCTTCCTCCTCCAGCTGGGTCAGCCACTCCTTCCCGTCCCGCTTCGCCGCGCGGAAATGATCCACGTCCTCGTCGAAGCCGTCCCGGATCATGCCGCCCTCCCGGATCGTGACAGGCGGGTCCTCCTCGATAGCCTGCAGGATCAGCTGATAGATATCCTCCAGACTGTCGATCTCCTGCAGACACTCCGCCAGCTCCTTTCCCTGGAACTCCCCCAGAACCGTGCGGATATGGGGGAGCATCTCCAGCGAGTTCCGAAAGGCGATGAGGTCCCGCGGATTTGCCGTCTTGTAGGAAATTTTCGAGAGAAGCCTCTCAAGGTCGTAGATGGGGCTCAGGTATTCCCGCAGTTCGTCCCTGGACACGCTGTTTTTGCAGAGTTCCTCGATGGCGTCCAGCCTGTCCTCCATCTCCGCCTTATCGATCAAGGGCTGCTCGATAAAGCTGCGGAGCATCCTGGCTCCCATGGCGGTCTTTGTCTTGTCCAGCACCCAGAGAAGGGACCCCCGCTTCTGCTTCTCCCGAAGAGTCTCCGTCAGCTCCAGGTTTCGACGTGTGGAGCTGTCCAACAGCATGTATTTGCTGGTGAGATAGGGATACAGGTGCCGGAAATGCTCCAGCCCCGTCTTCTGCGTGTCATAGAGATAGGCCAGAAGAGCCCCCGCCGCTACCATTCCCACGGGAAATTCCTCGATCCCCAGCCCGATCAGAGTGCTGACCTTAAAGTGCTTCAGCAGCATTTTTTTACATTCTTCGTCGTCAAAAAACCGGGGCTCCAGGGAATTGACGGAAATGTGCAGCCTCCCCTTCAGATCCCCGATGTCCATGCCGCTGACCAGAAAAGCGTCGTTGCAGACGATCTCCGACGGCTCGTATTTCATGAGCTCGTCCGTCAGCTTTTTTAAGTCCTCCACTTCCGTCAGGTAATAATCCCCGGTGGTGACGTCCGCCACGGAGAGACCGATCCGGTCCGGCGTGTAAGCCACGCTCATCAGGTAATTGTTCTTTGACTCTTCCAAAGACTGCATATTCAGGTTGGTTCCCGGCGTAACGACCCGGATCACTTCCCGCTTCACCAGGCCCTTGGCCAGCTTGGGATCCTCCATCTGCTCGCAGATGGCGACCTTATAGCCCCGGTTTACCAGCTTTGTCAGATATCCCTCTACGGCGTGATAGGGAACGCCGCACATAGGGGCCCTCTCCTCCTGCCCGCAGTCCTTTCCGGTCAGCGTGATCTCCAATTCTTTGGACGCGATCAGCGCATCGTCAAAAAACATCTCATAAAAATCGCCCAGGCGGTAAAACAGGATGCAGTCCTTGTACTCCTGCTTTGTCTCCATGTATTTCGCCATCATAGGTGTCAGCTCGCCCATGTCTTTCTCTCCTGCCCGTATCTTCCCAGCCTCTGAAACAAAATGATCAGCGGATACACAACACATTGCGCATCCGCTAATATTCTACCACAAGATTTGGGTTCTGTATATCATTTAAAAATATTTTTTTATGAGCAAATGCCGTTGACTGAACTGTTACGATTCTATCAACTCCTGGGCTCGTTTCAGCGCCTCATCGATATGCCCGCAGAAATTCTCCGTTCCCACCTTTTTGTCGAACTTCGCCTTGACGATGACATTCATGGGCTGACTGTTCACATGGGACAGGATCATCCGGATCCCCCGTTTCTCACAGTTCTCATACAGCTGTTCCAGATTGTGCATGGCCGTTGCGTCGATGGCGTTCACGCTCCTCATGCGGATCACCAGGACTTTCGTATCCTCCCGCAGGGAAATGCCGAGGATCTTCCCCGCCGCCGCAAAGAACATGGGGCCGGAGATCTCATACACCTGGGTATGGGCCGGGATCACCTTCAGATCGATGCTGTCCGGATCGTTCTCCGCATCCACTTCCCTCCAGCCCTCCACCTGGGTCACGTCGCTCATTCTCTTCATGAAAAGCACCGCCGCCAAAAGGATTCCCACCTCGATGGCCACTACCAGGTCAAAGATCACCGTCAGCAGGAACGTCGTCACAAGGACCAGGATATCGCTCTTCGGCGAAGACTTGCAGAGATTTACAAAGCTCCTCCACCCGCTCATGTTGTAAGCCACCTGGAATAAGATCGCCGCGATACAGGGCATGGGGATCAGCTTCGCGTAAGGCATTAAAAACAGCGCGACCAAAATCAGAGTGACGGAGTGTACCATGCCGGACACCGGCGTCCGTCCCCCGTTCTTGATGTTTGCCGCCGTCCGGGCAATGGCCCCGGTGGCAGGAATACCGCCGAAACAAGCCGATCCGATGTTCGCCACGCCCTGGGCGATCAGCTCCATGTTGGACCTGTGTTTGGAGCCGATCATGCTGTCCGCCACAACGGCCGAGAGCAGGGACTCGATCCCCGCCAGCAGCGCAATGGTGACGGCGTTCGGTATCTGTTCCCGGATCCCCTGGAGCGTAAAGAGAGAGGCCCGGATCGTCAATTTGGGAAGCCCCTCCGGAATATTCTGAAACGCCTTACCGATGGTCACAACATCCAGCTGAAAGATCTCCACGACAGCGGAAGTCACGATCACGGCGATCAGGGACGCGGGAATCCTCTTGAAAATTTTAGGCCACAGGATCAGGATCGCCAGGGTCAAACAGCCGATCAGGACGGAAATCTGATTGACAGAAGTCAGGTTATGAAACAGCGCGCTCAGCTTTTCTGTAGTTTCAACGGGCTTCTCCCCGTGCAGATAGGAAATCCCCGCGAAATCCTTGATCTGCCCGATAAAGAGCGTTACCGCGATGCCCGCCGTAAATCCGGTGGTGATGGTATAAGGTATGTACTTCAGCAGATTTCCAAACCTGCAGAATCCCATGATGATGAGGAAAAAGCCGGCCAGGATGGTGGCCACCATCAGCCCGTCCGTGCCGTCCTTCGCAACGATCCCGGCCACGATCGTCGCAAAAGCCGCGGTCGGCCCTGCGATCTGCACCCGGCTTCCCCCCAGGAATGCCACCAGAAATCCGGCCACGATAGCCGTGTAGATTCCCGCTTCCGGCCCCACGCCGGAGGCGATGGCAAGCGCAATGGACAGGGGCAGCGCAATGATCGCCACGATGACGCCTGCCACCACGTCCTTGATAAACTGCTCTACGGTGTATGTCTTCATCACCGAAAAGAGCTTTGGTTTTAACTTTTCCATGGTATTTCTCCGCTTTTCTTATCTCTTTAGCTGATCTTCAAGATCCCCAGCGCCTGCAGCAGGATCAGGGCCAGCATGACAGGTGCCACGAATTTCAGCATGATCGTATAAAGTCTCTTTCTTCCCATCCGGCCGCCGTTCTTTTCCACCTCGTCAAAGACCATTTTCGGCTTCAGCACCCAGCCCACCAGGATACAGGTCAGGAGGGCAACGCAGGGCATGATGCAGCTGTTGCTGGCGTAATCCATGATATCCAGGATCTGGCCGGTTGCTCCGCCCGGGAGCTTCGCCTCAAAATACAGGACATTATAGCCAAGGCAGACGATCACGCCCACCACGGCGGCGATTGCCGTCTCGATCCCGCCGGCCTTCGCACGGGACAGGTGAAAGGCGTCCATAAAGCTGGACACCACCGCCTCCATGACGGACACCGCGCTGGTGATTGCGGCAAACAGCACCATGGCAAAGAACACACAGCCCAGAAGGTTACCGATCCCTCCCATGGCGCGGAAAACCTTCGGCAGGGAGATGAACATCAGACTGGGGCCGGAAGCCGCCATCCCCTCCCTTCCCATAAAGGTGTAAACCGCCGGAATGATCATGGCCCCCGCCAGGAACGCCACCGCCGTGTCAAAGATCTCGATCTGGTTGATGGACTTCACCAGACTGGCGTCGTCCTTAACATAAGAGCCATATGCCACCATGATCCCCATTGCGACGGACAGACTGAAAAAGAGCTGCCCCAGGGCGTCCATGATCACGGTAAAGAGCTTTCCCATCGTCATCCCCTCAAAATTCGGGATCACATAAATCTTCATGCCCTCCAGGCCGGTGCGCACCACGCCCTGTTCATCCGAATGGGAGATGGTCAGCGCAAAGCCCGAGACCCCGATGATCATTATAAGCAGGATCGGCATGATCACTTTGGAAGAGTTCTCGATCCCCTTGTTCACACCGCCGAACACGATCAGCGCCGCCACGCCAAGGAAGATCCCCATCATGATCACGGGCTCATACTGTGAGGTGATAAAACCGGTAAAGTACCCCTCCTCGGCCGTGGCAAAGCCCTGCCCCGTGAGGAACATCAGAAAATACTTCAGCACCCAACCGCCGATCACACAGTAATAGGGCATGATGATCACGGGGACGATACATGCCAGAACCCCCAGAAATCCCCAGCTCTTTTTCAGTTTCCCATACGCGGTCAGGGGACTCTGCTTCGTCTTCCTGCCGATGGAGATCTCCGTTGTCAGAAGCGTAAATCCAAAGCTCAGCGCCAATAAGACATACACAAACAGAAAGACGCCTCCTCCGTCCTTCGCGGCCAGATAGGGAAACCTCCAGATATTTCCCAGCCCTACCGCGCTGCCCGCCGCAGCCAGGACAAACCCCAGCGATCCTCCAAACGCACTTCTCTTCTTTTCCTGCATAACCCCTCCTCATTTGCTCTTTTTTTCAAGCCTACGCCTTTCACTAAGCCATGCTTGCGCGCTTTTATGCCGCCTTTTTGCTCATAAGACGGCATTCCCTCAACCGCCTAATTCCAGAAAATCAAATAAGTACTATTTTTCCCAGAATCCGTCGGCTGACTAAACTGTTACTCCCAGATAATAAAATCCCCGGCACTCCTTCAGATACACATTGACAAAAGTCCCCACCTGTTCCCGGCTCCCGGGGAAATGCACGATCGTGTTGTTTGACAGCCGCCCGGTGAGAAGAACCTGTCCTTCCCCTGCGCCCAGTTCCCGCAGGGCCTCCGAAGAATTCTGCCCCTCGTTGACCTCCTCGACCAAAGCTTCCATCGTCATTCCCTGATACCTTGCGATCCGCATCCGCGCGGTATCCTGCACGCATTTTAACACTTCATCAAACCCCTGCCGGACGACCTTCTCCGGCACAGGTTCCATAGAGGCCGCGGCGGTTCCCGTCCGCTTGGAATAAATAAACGTGAAAGCGTTGTCGTACTGCACCTTCCGGATCACGTCGATGGTCTCCTGCACATCCTCCGGCGTCTCCCCCGGAAATCCCACGATAATATCCGTGGTGATCGCCATATCCGGAATCTCCCGGCGGATCTTTTCAGTGAGGGCAAGGTACTGTTCCTTTGTATAGCGGCGGTTCATGGCCTTTAAGATCCGGTCCGACCCTGACTGCAGGGGAAGATGCAGATGCCGGCAGATCTTTTGGGACTCCTTCATGACCTGGATCAGCTCGTCGGAGAGATCCTTTGGATGGGAGGTCATAAAGCGGATCCTCTTGATCCCCTCGATCTTCTCCACTTCCCTCAAAAGCTCCGCAAAGGAAATGCCGTTCTCCAGGTTCTTCCCATAAGAGTTTACATTCTGTCCCAGAAGCATGACTTCCACAACGCCCTGTCCGGCCAGCTTTTCTATCTCCCGCAGGATCTCCCGGGGCTCCCGGCTCCGCTCCCTGCCCCTCACATAGGGGACGATACAATAGCTGCAGAAATTGTCACAGCCGAACATAATGTTGATCCCGGACTTAAACGGATACTTCCTCTCCACCGGAAGATCCTCCACGATCCGGTCCGTCCCCTCCCAGATATCCACAACTCTCCCGCCGCTCCCATACATCTCGCAGAGCAGTTCCGCAAACCGATATAAATTATGAGTGCCGAAGATCAGATCCACAAAGGGATAACTCTCCTTCAGCTTAGCCACCGTCTGGGCCTCCTGGGTCATACAGCCGCAGAGCGCAACTTTCATAAGGGGATTCTGACGCTTGAAACCGTTTAGGACGCCAAGCCTTCCGTACACCTTCTGATTCGCGTTATCCCGCACCGTACAGGTATTGTAGATGACAAAGTCCGCGTTCTCGTCCTCCGTGATCTCATAACCCGCGCTGTGCAGGATACCGGAGAGCTTTTCGGCGTCCCTGGCGTTCATCTGACAGCCGAAATTGACCACGCAAGCCCTGGGGCGTCGCCCCTGCTCCCTCTCAAAATCCCGCACCCACTGCCTGCACTTCGCGATAAAGTAATACTGTCTGTCTGGCTCACCTGTGGGCGGCGCTTCCAAAAGATTGATCTGATCAAAATTCACATCACCGTACATATCTGACTGGACCTTTCGTAATCGATGCGGCAAACGAACCGACTGCAATCAGATTACACTATTTCCCTTCGCCTGTCAAATAAAAAGAACAGGGGCTTGGCATTTCGAATGCTTACCATCCTCTCTCCCCAAACCGCCTGATCTTTTCACAGATCCCCGGCGCCATCACCAGCACGCAGATCAGATTCGGCACAGCCAGAAGACCGTTGCATACATCAGAAACTCCCCACACCGCTTCCAGCGTAAAGACCGCCCCCGGGAGCACGGCCAGTCCGTAGCCCATTCGAAAGAGCCAGCTCCACTTCCCGCCGCAGAGATACAGAAAAGCCTGCTCTCCCTGGTAGGCCCAGCCCAGGATCGTGGCGAAGGCAAAGAGCGTGATGCACACGCTGAGGAAGATCCCGCCCACGTTTCCAAAGGCCGTCTCAAAGGCAGCGATCATCAAGCCCGCCCCGTCCGCACCTTCCACGACAGCGCCGTTTCGAAGCGTGACTCCGCCCGCCTCCAGCATCCCCGGAACACCGCTGCAGGCGAAAGCAAGCCCCGTCAGGACGCAGATCACCATTGTGTCAAAGAAAACTCCCGTCATGCTGATAAATCCCTGCCGCACGGGTTCCGCCTCCTTCGTGGCCGCGGCGCTGATCCCGGCGGCTCCCAGTCCCGCTTCATTGGAAAATACGCCCCGGGACACGCCCCACTTCAGACTGTCCACCCAGCTTGCGGCTATTGACCCAAAGATCCCGCCGGACACCGCCTGGGGGTGAAACGCCGCCAGAAAGATGCCCTGGACGGCAGGGATGAGATTTTCCAGATTTGCCAGGATGATCCCAAGGCACCCCAGAAGATATACCGCCCCCATAAAGGGCACCAAAAATGTGGAAACGCCGGAGATGACCCGTATCCCGCCCAGAATGACCAGGATCGTGAGAATGGATAGGAGAAGTCCCGCCTTCGCCCTGTCGATCCCAAGGGAGGCCTCTAACGAGACGGCGATGGAATTTGCCTGTACCATATTGCCCATGCCAAAGGCGCAGAGCGTGGCGAAGAGAGCGTACACCCACGCCAGCATCTTTCCCGTCCGCCTCCAGGGAAAGGCCGACGACAAAGTGATCATGGGACCGCCTACGGGCAGCCCGTCCCTGCAGGTCTTTCGATACTGAACGGAAAGACTGCTCTCCACAAGTTTTGTGGCGAGCCCCAGAACGCTGGACAGCACCATCCACACCAGCGCCCCCGGGCCGCCCAGGGTCATAGCCCCGACCACCCCCACGATATTGCCCGTCCCGATGGTGGCTGCCAGCTCCGTCGCCAGAGAGGAAAAAGCGGAGATGCCGGGGGATTTGTTTTTGTCCTTTTTCGAGGACCTTCCCAAAGCCAGCCGCACCGCGGGGATCAGCTTCCTGAAGGGAAGTCCCCGCAGCAAAATCATGAGATACGCTCCCGTCCCCAAAAGAAGCCCCAACAGCGGCGGCCCCCAGACGAACTCCTGCGCGCTTTTGATCCATTCCAGAATATGACCGCTCATAAACTCTCCCAAGAGTCCTTTAGATATTCTATCAGGATCGGAGGCAGATTAGAACACAGGAGCAATTTTATCCAAAACTCAGTAATCCTCCGCCAGCAGAAAATGCTCCAAGGCCACGATCTTTACGCCGTTGATATTTCCCGCCGCCAGTTCATCCAGCGTCACGACATATTTAGGGTAGTGATCTTTGATCGCAAGGAGATTAGCGACTTCCCGGTCGGACTGCTCCGGCAGATTCCGGCAAACCTGCACATAGATGCGCTCATCGCGGCGTACCGCCGTAAAATCGATCTCCTTCGTCTCGTTTTTTCCGATATAGACCTCATAACCCTTTCTTCGAAGTTCAAAATATACGATGTTCTCCAGCATGGCGGCAACGTCCTGCGGCTGAAACCCCATCACACAATATTTGAGAGACGGATCCGCAAGATAAAACTTCTCCTGAGTTTTCAAAACCGTCTTACCCTGCAGGTCGTAACGCTGGCATCGATAGACCACAAAGGCTTTCTCCAGCCATTCCAGATAATTATAAACAGCTTCCACCGAAAGGGATCGCCCTTCGCTTTTCAGGAATTTCACGATCGTGTTTGCAGAAAATGTTTTCCCGACATTTTCAACGATATACTTTACGACTCGGTTAAACAAGTCATAATTTGTGATATTATGCCGTTTTGTAATATCGCTGGTGATCACAGAGTGATAAATCCCCTCCACGATCTGATACGCCGCATTCTCGTCAAAATTGCCCAGCGCAACGATCGGGAACCCGCCCATACGGATGTATTCGTTCAGCAGATCTCTCGGAGTACGCCCACTCTCCCTCTTAAAATCCATATATTCAGAAAAGGATAGCGGAAACACCGATATAGAAACATACCGTCCCGTCAGATATGTGGAAATTTCGCCGGACATCAGCTTGGAATTGGAGCCGGTCACATAGATATCCGTATTTCTGTTTTCCAGAAGACTATTGACGGCCTTCTCCCATCCGGCGACCTCCTGCACTTCATCCAATAGGAGGTAATAACGCCTGTCATCGGTCATTTTCTCTTTGATACCGTCATACATATCCTTATCCGTCATACCCCGATCAAAATCCTCCGAGGTATAACGCATACAGACTACATGGTCTTCAGGGATACCGCTTTTTATCAAGTCGTCCCGCAGCATTTCCAAAATTGTGGATTTTCCACAGCGCCTGATACCCGCAAGGATCTTTACAAGAGGAACATCACGGTAGGTTTTCAACTGATTTAAATAGTGCGGTCTTATGATCATTGCTTGTCACCTCTTTCTTAGTATGCCAAAAAAGTGCAAACAAATCAATACTTTTTACTGTATTTCAGCAAAAACTTTCGGCAGGTATCACATATAATGCTCCCTTTGAAGATTATAGAATTCCCTGTACGCTTCAATTGATTCCATTAGTTCTTTATGCGTTCCCAATCCTGCCAGCTTTCCATTATTAAGAAATAGGACTTTGTCCGCAGTCGTTGCTCCTGCAAGACAATGGGAAACAATAATGCTGATCAAATCACCTGTTTTTTGATTCAGTCCTTTGAATACCTCCGATTCCGCATAGGGATCCAGAGAAGCCGTAGGTTCATCCATCAGCCGAAGTGATGATTTACGATATAGTGCCCTTGCCACGGCGATTTTCTGTTTCTGCCCGCCGGAAAATTCGATTCCCCTCTCATCAAATTCTTTGCTTACGTATGTGTCAAGATTAAAATCCGTTTCGTCTTCCGTCTTTAACTTTGCCTCAGATAATGCCTTAGCAATCTCAGCATCAACGGCCGGATCCTTTTGATCGCTGAAAATAATATTCTCCCTCAGCGATAAAGCATAGGTTACAAAATCCTGGAAAGTTGCTGAAATCTGTTTCCGCAGGGACATAAGGTCTATTTCCCGTATTGGCCTGTCATTGATCAGGATTTCTCCTTTCGAAGGCTCATAAAACCCACATAGTAATTTAACAATGGTCGATTTCCCTGATCCATTGCAGCCAACCAGAAAAACATTTTCCCCTGAATGAAGGCTGAAACTCACGTCAGACAGCGCCTCCGCGTCATTTCCCGGATAAGTAAATGACACATGTTCAAACTTAATGGAATCAATTTTACCTATCTTTTCTCCGCCTCGCGCATTTTCCTCCTCATCCCCAAAGAAAGCTTTATATTCTTTGATTTTTTCATCATACGCAGTATATATGGCGAGATTCTCAGCAATTTCATTTGCCGAAGTTATCAATGTTTCAAATACGCCCATATAATAAGAATAATCACCTACCGTCAATTTTCGGGCAACGACGTCCAATATGAGTTTTATCCCTACGAAAGCCTGTAACACTTTTTCAGGCAAGCCTGCCAATAAGGAAAGCCAATTATTCCTCGTTCCAAACCTATTTCCCCGATCATTTAATTCTTTTAATGCCTTGACATATCTTTCGAGAATAATCTCATCGGTTCCATAATATTTCATTTCGATTGCCGTTTTTTTCCTAAATAGCAAATCAAAATAATAATTCTTTCTTTTTTCATCAAGCGCGATCTCCTTTTGATATTGATATTCCTTTTCACGTCTTCTTTTTTCCCAAAATGCTTTCATAATGCAGCACAACACCAATAACAGAATGATCAGTGGATTATAAAGCATTATGATCGTAAAACTAATAAGCAGCGAGAAAAGACTGCACATGGCCCGAACGGATCCAAAAACGATCTGTTGAAAATCTACAACATTATTCTTCCCGCGTCGAAACTTCTCATATTCCTGGGGAATATCAAATGACGAAACATCGAGCAACACTGCCTTTTCCATTACACCCTTATTCAAATACATCAATAAATTTTGTATCTGAATAACGCTTCTCTTTTGCGTCCAAAAAACCACAACGGAACTCATGCACGAAGCAATCGCATACGCCGCTATCAATACTAATAATATCGCAAAATGAAAACGCTCACCACAAAACCATTCTTGTACGGCATCCAGAATGACCTTTGTAATAAAAGATACTCCGATCGGCGTAATACTCATGACCAGTACCAAAACAGATAATATCACAAAGCTTTTGGGGTTAGCTTTCATTATCAGCGACATACAAAAAAACATATTTTTGAATGTCATCTTAAACCTATTTATCAATGTTTTCATTTTGATACCCCTTTGCGCGCTTCACCACGCATACCAATCATACTTTGAAAGTTTACTTTCAGACTTTTCCCTCTTATTCGTATTTTTCGGCCTGGAGCATGAATAATCTATGATATTCCCCATGTAATTCCATCAATTGATCATGATTTCCCTTTTCCAATACCCTGCCATCCGAAATAACGAATATATTATCCATTCCCTTAACGTTTCTTAATCTGTGAGATATAATGATCAGCCCTTTATCTTTGTAGTATTCTTCAAACTTTTGCATCAACGCATTCTCCGCATATGCATCAAGCGCAGCCGTCGGCTCATCCATTATCAGGAAATTGGCTGAAGAAAAAACGCATCTGGCTATGGCAATTTTTTGTTCTTCTCCGCCGGAAAGACCTCTTCCGGTTTCTGAAAACTCTTTTCCCACTTCACGATCAAGCTCGCAGTCAATAGGAAAACCCGCATACTCCAGTGATCTCTTGACTCTCTCGTCATTATTACGCTCTTCCCAATTGGAAAAGACAACATTCTCCCGTAAACTTACGGAAAAAATATTAAAGTCTTGAAAAGCCACGCCAAAACATTTTCTGAGACTCTCAATAGAATATTCCTTAATGTCTGTTCCATCGATCAATATCTTACCCTTATCCGGATCATAAAACCTCAATAACAGTTTGATCACGGTTGTCTTTCCAGCCCCATTTAAACCAATGATCGCATTCTTTTCATCATATTTGAGAAGGCAGGAAAGTCCTTTGAGAACGTCTTTGTCAGTCCTGGGATACCTAAACCACACATTGTCAAACTCGATCACCTTGGGGTCGTTTAACACTCTCGTCCCGTTGTCTTTTACCATTGTTTCCATTCCAAGGAACTCTCTGTACTTGTCATAGGCAAACATGTGTTGTTTAACGGTCGCTAATTCCTGCAGCAAAGAATCTAAGCTGTTGATCAAGACTATGTATATCCCGATAAAATAAAGGAAATCACCAGGTTCGAGCACGCCTTTCGTTACGTCGATCACCAGTTTTACGCCGCCGGCAAATACCGCCAAAAAAGGTAAAACCTTAGCAAACGACTCTAACCATCCATACTTCCTGATTATTTTCTTTTTCCCATTTAGGAAACTGATCATTAAGCCTTCGTATTTTGCTGTTACATAATCAGTAAAATTATAGAGGCATCATCAGTTTGTGTGAAACATATATGCCTGCCTCATGGCATATAGTTCATCTTATTCTGCCTTGATTAC
>CANQEV010000043.1 GCA_947595925.1 uncultured Acetatifactor sp.
TCAACCGACGGCCCGTTTGCCCGGCTGGTTGCCAGCTTTGTAGTGCATCAAAATCAGTTTGGATAGGTGGTTTTATAAAATTTCATTTGAAATCTAAAAGAGAAATAACTGGAAGGATACTCATATACATTCCCTCAAAGCGGAATTCGCTTTCCGTCCCTTCCTTTTCAAGAATAAATTGAGACAGATCGCCCTCCAGACAATCTTGAACTTTTTCTGGAGATACCCCAGACCTATCGCTGATCTGAGCAATGGTTGTGTAAGCATCTTCGGAATGGACGGTCAACTGATACAGAGCTGCGGCAATCTTCAAATTCTTCGTATCACTAAATGGTTTAATCATTGTTACAATCCGACGAACATCCGTATTCAGCAGAGTTAAGTTCCTATTGTTTGAAAAGAACACAGCTCCGTTTCGCATCGTCGTTGTTATTTCTGGAATATTACAACAAGAATAACCCCATTCAGCATTTCCAGCGTGCTCAATAGCATCTTCTGTATTCCATCCAGGATTCATATTGTCTTCTGTCATTCCTTTTGACAGAATAATCGTGTGGAGAGCAGCAGCCATTCTGAATGTAAAGGCAAAATCCTCCCCCTTGGGCAAAGACTCTATGCGCTTGCGAATCGCAAGTACAATGTCTTCAGCTGTGGAAACAGGGGTATATCCGAGAAGCTCGTCCACCGAAACATCAAAGATTTTTGCGAGATCGGGGAGAAGCTGAATATCCGGAAAGCATTGTGCCGATTCCCATTTTGAAACCGCCTGATTTGTTACACCGAGGGCGTTTGCAAGTTCTTCTTGCTTAAGACCTTTCTGCTTTCTGAGAAAGGCAATTTGTTCATTGATCTTAATTGTAGTCATATTTAAGTACCTCGTGATTTTTATTTTCGTAGCTACAATTATATTTTACAGGCAATCAACTTCAAAAACAATGACGCATTAGTTTGATGAGTCTATGTTTCATCCAACTTTCGGTTGGAAGCTCTATTGTGAAAATGCCGCCCGCATAACACAGTTGACACATTCCAGCCGCCGGAAACGGACGCTTGGTCTTATTTTTTGGATTTTTGACGGAAACAATGGTAATCTATTCAATACCGACAAATCCAGCCAATCAAATCCAATTTGGTTGGTATCATTATGAAGTATAGCATTTTGAGCTTGCCCCAAATAATCACATGAAAATACTAAATCAACTCAATGATATCCAGCGGTTCTTCCGCCACAGAAAATCCATCTATATTTTCACGCTTATAGGGATGCTGATTCGTGTACCATTTTGCCTGAATCGCCTTCATGTCAACAGCTTTTGCACCCGCAAGTTCATTGCTGCCTCCATCACCCACAAATATGCACTCGTTTAATGCAGCGCCTAACCGCCTTGCCGCCTCTTCGTAGATACAAGGATCCGGCTTTTTCATGTGTACTTCATAAGATAATATTACTTCATCAAAATACTTGTAAATTTCCGATTCTTTTAGTCCTTTTACCTCGTCTGCAGAACAATTGCTGACAATCGCGGTTTTTAATCCCATCGATTTCAACTTCTTTAACAGCTGAAACACATCCGGATTCACATAGTCAAAACATGCAGATTTTGTTTTGATCCTTTTATCAACAATACTGGATAACAGCAGATCATCTATATTTTTCCCGCAGTTTTTACAGACATATAATATGGAATCTTCAAAGGTCATCTCTCCCAGATATCGTGCCTGCTCTTTTTCCTCCCAGTAAGCATCAAATTCTTTCGAATCAATGCCCAAATCAGCACTTATCTCACTTCTTTTGTACTTTTTGTGCCCCCATTCCGTAATTAACGTTTCATACAGATCAAAAATAACCGCTTTATATTTCATGCGTTCTCCCTTCACTATTTTACTTTGGCGTCTGGGACTTCTCCGTATCCTTTTCCGGCTCGGCTTTTTGCGGCTCTTCTTTTACGACATTCTCTCGTTTCATATAAGCGCCATCGATGGTCTCGTCGAAATCACTCAGGAACTTCTGACCAAAGCGGTATTCTTTTTGTTTGTCCTTAGGCAGCTTATATTCAGGTACATATTCGTGAAGACCGCTTTCATCCACCGCGCAAACATATGTGTAGTGACTGGAACCTGTGGGCAGTTTCTTTTTTCGGAGCTTTGTATTGATAATGGATCGAAATGCCGCGTAAATCACAGCAAAGATCGGTACGCCGACCAGCATGCCGAACACGCCCCAGATACCGCCAAATAAGGTGATTGCAAAGATCACCCAGAAGCTGGTCAATCCGGTGGAGCTCCCCAGAATTTTAGGCCCCAGAATATTCCCGTCAAATTGCTGCAGGATCAGGATAAATATGGCAAAATACAAACAGTTCAGCGGGTGCATGGGATCCACTATAAAAATCAGAAAGATCGTAGGGATCGCGCCCAGATAAGGTCCAAAGAAAGGAATTATGTTCGTCACGCCGATGATAACGCTGACCAGGGCCGCATACGGTGTCTTCATAAGGGACGTTCCCATAAAGCAGAGACACCCGATCAAAAAAGAATCCAGTACCTTGCCGCTGATAAATCCGCTGAATGTCCGGTGCGTAAACTTAAAATCATTGACAATGATATTGGCGGAATTACTGTCAAAAACCGCGTAGATGATCTTTTTCAGCTGTCCGGTGAACTTTTCCTTATTCATCATCACATAGATGGAAATAATGATGCCCAGAACAAGGTTCCAAGCGACTTTAAGGCTTCCCCAGGCGCCTATGGACACCGCTTTCAGGATGTCGCTGGTCTTTGCCAGCACCGTGGTGTTGAACCAGGTGTTCAGTTCGTCGGAATACCGGTCCATGAGCATGATGGCATACTCCCGCACGTCCGCGTTGTCGTTCAAAAGTTTATTCAGCCAGTCCGTGATATTGCTTACATAATTGTCAAAATTAGATGCGATATTGACAATACTGGGTACAATTTCCGATACCAACATATAAATCAATCCGCCTATTGCGGTAAAAAACAGCCCGATGGTACAGATGATTCCTAGTCCTCGGAAAATCCCCGCTCTTCTCCTGCCCTCTTTCACTTTCAGTTTTCTGCAAATCGGCAGGAAAATTTTGTTTTCAAAATAATTTAAGATGGGAGTCAATAGATACGCGATGATCAGTCCATAGACCACCGGCATTAGAATATCCAATATCCCGTTCAGGGCTTTGAAGAGTTTTTCTCCATGAAACATGAAGTAATATACGATCAAGCTGCACACGATAACGACAAACGCAGTGACGCCCCACGCAATATATTTGTTGTTAAAGTTAATTTTTTTCTTCATTGTATCGGCTGTCCTCTTTTCCTTATACAAAATACGGCATAAAAATAGAATTCTAAAACTCTAACAAAACCCTGTCCGTGCAGAACATACAATGTTATCATACAACGAAATTCCGTATTAGACAAGTAATCATATCTTAAAATATTCAAAATGTTTCATAAATTATAAAATAAGGTATTGTGCGCCAATTTTAAACGCAGTAAAATAAACTTAACGATTTTTTTATTTCTATTTATTATAGACAAGGGGAAGAATTTCAAAGCAAATGAAATTACAACAGGTATTGAGTTACGTCCGCAGAGCGGTGGACGACTATCAGATGATTGAAGAAGGGGACCGGATCGCCGTGGGAATCTCCGGAGGCAAGGACAGTCTCACTCTTCTGCGCGCTCTGAATGACCTGAAACGATTTTATCCCAAAAAATTCGAAATCCTCGCAGTCACCGTGGACCTGGGATTTGCAAATCTGAATCTTGAGAAGATCGAGGAATTCTGCCGGCAGCTGCAGGTGGAATACCATATCGTCAAAACTGAGATCGCGCAGATCATCTTTGAAGAGCGCCGGGAAAGCAACCCCTGCTCTCTCTGTGCGAAAATGAGAAAAGGGGCCTTGAACGATGCCGTAAAGGAGCTCGGGTGCAATAAGGTTGCCTACGCGCATCACCGGGACGACGTTGTGGAAACCATGATGATGTCACTGATCTACGAGGGACGATTTCACACATTTGCGCCGGTCACATATCTTGATAAGACGGGCCTTACTGTGATACGTCCCCTCCTGTATATGCATGAGGCGGATATCATTGGATTTGTCCATAAGTACGACGTCCCCGTTGTAAAAAGTCCCTGTCCGGCCGACGGTTTTACAAAAAGGGAATATGTTAAGGAACTTCTGAAAAAAATCAACCAGGACAGTCCCGGAGTAAAAGACCGTATGTTCTCGGCGATCCAGTCGGGGAATCTGACGGGATGGTCTGAACAGAATCGAAAGGGGTGTCGATAACCTTGGCAGTTATAAAAAGCAATAATTACCATGACGAACAGAACCGGCAGAATATTCTGAAGATGCGGGCAGTCTTAGAGACGCTTCCGCCCTTTTGTAAAACATTTTTTCGTGGGATCGAGGAGTATACTTCCGCCCGTACAAGGCTTGCCTATGCATACGATCTCAGGCTTTTTTTTGAGTATCTTCACGATGTGAATCCGCAATGCGCCAAGATGGATATCCAGGACTATCCCATCACCCTCCTGGACCAGATCAAGCGGACCGATATCGAGGAGTACCTGGAATATATCAGTCTGTACTCCAAGGACGGAAAGGATATCAGCAATGATGAGCGTGGAAAAACCCGGAAGCTGGCCTCTCTGCGCAGTTTTTACAATTATTATTATCAGTCCGAAATGATAGAGACCAATCCGGCTTCACTGGTTCCCATGCCCAAAAAACATGAAAAGGAAATCATACGGCTGGAACCCAATGAGGTCGCTATTCTTTTGGACCAGGTGGAATCCGGCGCAAATCTCACGAAAAAAGAACTGGAATTTCATAAAAAAACAAAAGTACGCGATGTTGCGCTTCTCACGCTTCTGCTCGGCACTGGGATTCGCGTCTCCGAATGCGTTGGACTGGATCTGAACGATGTAAATTTCGACGAGGGCGGGATAAAAATTCGGAGAAAGGGTGGATATGAGGCTGTGGTCTACTTTGGAAACGAGGTGGAGGAAGCGCTGTTGGATTATCTGGAAGAGCGCCATCATATCATTCCGGAATCCGGCCACGAAAACGCTCTCTTCCTCTCACTTCAAAATAAGAGGATCTCCGTCCGCTCGGTGGAAAATCTGGTAAAAAAATATGCTTCCAGGGTCACTACGCTGAAAAAGATCACGCCTCACAAGCTGCGGAGCACCTACGGCACTTCCCTTTACCGGGAGACGGGGGATATTTATCTCGTAGCGGATGTACTGGGTCACAAGGATGTCAATACGACCAGAAAACATTATGCCGCGCAGGAGGATGAAAGGCGACGCAGGGCTGCGAACGCAGTTCAGCTCCGTGAGCCGTCCCGAAAAAAGACTCAAGAATCAAAAAAATCCGACGATGCCTTCAAACCTGGGAGTGAAAGTTAATGTCCCGAAAGATCATTTTCCACTGAAGGAAATATGAAATTATAAATCACACACCATATGTCTAATCCGCAATATACTCTGTGGAGTAGTAGGGAACGATCAACATCTGCCCCGCTATGATGCGGTTTCCGTCATGAATGTGGTTGATGCTCTTTACCTCTTCAATATAGGCGATCTTACCCTGAATGTCTCTGTCCATATACTGATCCGCAATGCTCCAGAGAGTATCGCCATCCTCGATCACCACGCTGGTATAGTACTTAAATTTATGTTCCTTCTCTGAATCCGCGCTGCTGTGCAGAACGCCGACAGTCAAGAAACAAACCGCCAGGAAACAGAGGGTCGCAAGACCTAAAATGCTGCGTCCGCATACTCCTCTCCTGCTTTTATTGCTCTTTTTTGCGGTTCTCCTTGACGGCACACGGAGTTTTCTGACATTCAAAGCCTCATAAAAAGAATCGTTTGTATTGTTTTTCCTGTCACCGTATCTCATCTTTTTCCGCCTCCTGAAAATGATAAGGAACACTTTTATTCCCGGATTTCGAAAATCTGTTCGTGAACATTTGTTCTTGCATTTTGATTATATCGAACATACATTCTTTTGTCAAGCAAAAAATCGAACATATTTTTGGAATATATGTTTGCTTTTTTACATTTGATGTGTTATACTGATTACATAAATCTTATATAAAGATACAGTTTCAGAGAGGCTTGGAGCTGATCGATAAATGGTTTCAGGATTATTTTGTGATTTCAGGAACATAAAAAATGGAGGAGGGTTATCATGGGATACGGAAAGATCTCAGCGAAACAGCAGGAAATTCTGAATTATATTAAGGATGAAATCTTAAAGAAGGGCTATCCGCCCACAGTCCGGGAAATCTGCGAGACCGTCAATTTAAAATCCACTTCCTCCGTTCACTCCCATCTGGAAACGCTGGAAAAGAACGGTTATATCCGACGCGATCCCACTAAACCCCGGGCAATCGAAATCTGTGACGACAATTTTCAGATGGTAAGGACGGAAATGGTGAGTCTTCCTGTTGTGGGAAATGTTGCCGCCGGTCAGCCTATCCTCGCCGAGGAAAATATCCAGGAGTACTTTCCCGTTCCCGCAGATCATGTGCCCAGAGGGGAATCCTTTATTCTGAACGTGCGCGGCGATTCCATGATCAACGCCGGGATATTTGACGGCGACAGACTTCTTGTAAATTGCTGCGATTCCGCACACAATGGCGAGATCGTTGTCGCATTGATCGACGACTCCGCTACAGTTAAAACTTTTTATAAAGAAAAAGGACATGTGCGCCTTCAGCCGGAAAATGATACTATGGATCCCATCATTGTGGACGACTGTAAGATCATGGGCAAGGTGTTCGGCGTGTTCCGCTTCTATCGTTAAAAAGCGCGGCTAGGATATGATTAAAAGACATAAATAGAAAAATCAGGAAATTCGGAATTTTGCATATTTTCCTGTCCCGCGGTTATACTGATAGTGCCAAGCAAAGCACGCCTGCTTTGTTACTATCAAATTAGCGCTGTTTTAAAGGCGCGGAAACGAGGAAGATATGGGAAATAAGGTATTGGATGCAACAGCACTTACCATTGCCATCGTAGGTGCGCTCAACTGGGCCCTTATTGGTGTTTTCCGCTTTGATCTGGTAGCATTTATATTCGGTGATATGTCCTGGCTTTCCCGCATAGTATATATCGTCGTAGGGCTGTGTGGAGTTTATCTTCTCAGCTTTTATATGCGCCTCTCCAGAGACGGCGAATGACCGGCAACGTAGGGCTTTGTATGGCAACAAATTAAAAAAGCAGGGAGTATGGGGTATGAATCCCTATACTCCCTGTTTTTACATCTCCCAAACCGTATACGCGGATGTCACCGAAATTCCTCCGTGGGAACCAGTTTTCCGTCCCTCCAGATCCTCTCCAGATCAAACAAAAGACGGTTTTCCCGGTCAAAGATGTGGACGATCACATCTCCAAAATCCATCAGCACCCAGTTTGCGGTGTTGTAGCCCTCCACCTGCCTGCAGA
The DNA here is from genome assembly GCA_947595925.1 of uncultured Acetatifactor sp. Lineage (GTDB taxonomy): Bacteria > Bacillota > Clostridia > Lachnospirales > Lachnospiraceae > Acetatifactor. The sequence goes on from CANQEV010000043.1 coordinate 7,481, forward strand.
GATATCCCGCTTTTCCAAGAACCTCCTCCACATTGTCACACATCGCCTGGATCTGGCTGGGATTATCCCCTCCTGCAATGATAAAATAATCCGCTATCACGCTCACTTCGCTGATATCGATCACGCGGATATCCTCGCCCTTTTTGTCCTCCAGGGCGCCAATCGCCATTTTTGCCATATTTCTGGAATTTTGATCCATTATCTGACCTCCTTCACATAATAATCGTAGGTTACCTTTGTCATGGGATCGATCTCTCCGCCGCCCTCCTTAAGATACCTGAGGGTGTTGTCCAGAATCTTTAAGAGCGCCTTGTCCAGGTCCTCAAAGGCCAACTTTCGCACCTCCGGAAGATTTTCAATCTTCTCCTGTTTTCTGCCCGGCTCGATGTAATCCGCGATAAAGACGATCTTCTCCAAGGTACTCATCCCCGGTCTGCCGGTGGTGTGATTAGCGATCGCGTTCAGGATATCCGGATCTTCCACCTGATATTCTGTTTCGGCGAGAAATCTTCCAACCTTTCCGTGCAGCAGAAATGGATTTCGTCTCTCCACTTCTGTAATCGGTATGTGATTCTTCTCACAGAGAGAAAGGATCTTTTCCGGAGACAAGCACTTCGCGCAATCGTGAAGAAGTCCTGCGATCTGGGCGCTTTTGATTGGCACGTCATATTTCATGGCCAGGGCCGCGGCGGTAAATTCCACTCCCAGGGTGTGTTGAAATCTCTTAGGGTCCTGACATTTTTCCATGGCCTTTGTCAGTTTTTTAATCATTTTTCATTCCATTCCTTTCGCCCGCGCCGACATAAATTCATCGCCTCATTCCTCAGAACTCAGGCCCTTCAGATTCCAAGCCCTCAAACAGATTCCAAGTTTTTGCATATAAGCGTTTTCTCACTTTGGAAGCTGGATCTTAGGATTCTCCTTAAAGGGTTTGTAGAGCACGAATCTTTTCCCGATCACCTGTACCACCTGGGAATGAGTTCTCTCCCCTATGATCTCCGCGATCTCCCGTGGATCGTCGGCGCAGTTTTTCAGGACCGCTATCTTGATCAGCTCATTGTTGTTAAAAGCCTCCTGTACCGCCTCCGTGATCTCGGGGGTCAGACTGGCCTTTCCCACCTGGAAGATGGGGGAAAGGTTGCTCGCAAGACTTTTCAAATAAGCTCTTTGTCTGCTTGTCATAGCCATTTTTATAGTTTCCTTTCGCTTTGCCATTATTTATAATACTCAAAGGAATGTCCATACAGCCGGACCGTATCCCCGTCCTTGATCCCCAGTTTTTCCAGTTCCTCCAGGATCCCGTTCTCCTTCAGGAAATTCTGGAAGAATGTGAAGCCCTTCTCGCTGTCCAGGTTCGTGTACCCGAGCATCTTTTCGATGCGAGGACCCTCTACTACATACTCCGCTTCAGCCGCATCATAAGTCACGGTAAAGGGCTCGTTTTCCAGCTGGAGCATTTTTTCAGGGAAATACTCCTGCTCAAATACCATGGGCTTTTCTCCGATGTCCTGAAGCATCCGATAAACGTCATATAGCAGTTCCTGCAATCCCTGTCCGCTGACCGCAGAGATCGGATACACTTTTATCCCCTTTGGCTCAAATTCCTTCTGGAGGACTGCAAGCACCTCATTCTGAGCCTCCGGAGAAAGAGCGTCCATCTTATTTGCCGCGATCACCTGGGGCCTTGACGCGATCTGCGGATTGTAGGCTTCCAGTTCCTTATTGATCGTTTCGATATCCTGAATGGGATCCCGCCCCTCCGTTCCCGCGGCATCAACCACATGGATGATCACTTTTGTCCTTTCGATGTGCCGCAGAAATTCATGGCCCAGTCCGACGCCCTCCGAAGCCCCTTCAATGAGCCCGGGGATGTCCGCGATCACAAATCCCCCGGTTCCCTCCAGATTCACTACTCCCAGATTAGGATTCAGGGTCGTAAAATGATAATTCGCGATCTTGGGCCGCGCATTGGTCACTCTGGACAACAGGGTGGATTTTCCGACATTGGGAAAGCCAACCAGACCTACATCCGCGATCATCTTCAGTTCCAGAAACAGCTCCAGCTCCTGGGCCGGCTGCCCGGGCTGAGCGTATTTCGGCGCCTGCATGGTGGGGGTGGCGTAATGCTGGTTGCCGTTGCCGCCTCTGCCGCCCTTTAGCAGGACCACCCTTTTATTGTCGCCGGACATGTCCACGATGACCTTGCCGCTCTCCGCCTCTTTGATGATGGTTCCCTCCGGGACTTTTATGACGATATCTTCGCCGTCTTTGCCGCGGCAGTTCCGCTTCTCGCCATTCTGGCCATCCTGCGCTTTATACTTCCGGACATGTTTGAAATCTACGAGAGTGTTTAAGCCCTCGTCCACCTGGAAGATTACGTCGCCGCCCCGGCCGCCGTCACCGCCGTCCGGCCCTCCGGCCGGCACAAATTTTTCCCGTCGGAAAGAGACGTGCCCGTCGCCGCCCTTGCCGCTGCTGACAAAGATCCTTGCCCTGTCTACAAACATGGATTTTCCTCGCTTTCCGGTCTCAAAAAGAAAAGGGCTCCAAACTTTTCGGTTTGAAGCCCTTGAACAGACAATTTACTGCTCCACAGGATAAACGGAAGCCTGCTTCTTGTCACGGCCCTTTCTCTCAAAACGGAGAACCCCGTCAACCAGTGCAAACAAGGTATCGTCTCCGCCGATCCCCACATTGACGCCGGGATGGATTTTGGTCCCGCGCTGTCTGTAGAGGATATTTCCGGCCTTCACAAACTGTCCGTCCGCTCTCTTCGCGCCTAATCTCTTGGATTCGGAATCTCTGCCGTTCTTGGTAGAGCCCACACCCTTTTTATGAGCGAAGAACTGAAGGTTCATATTCAACATGGTCTACACCTCCTCGAAATTAACTTGTAAATACTGATCTCCGTATTCCCTGCTGATATTTTCCAGGGAAAACACCATGGCGTCCAATAGAAATACGGATTTTTCCTGCAGACTGCCCTCCACATCGCACTTCAGAAATCCGGTGGATTCCTCCGTCTGTACGGAAAGCTTTTCCCCTGCCAGTTCCTGCAGCGCGTTGATCGTTCCGATGGTCCACGCGGAGATGGCGGCGCAGAGAATATCCGGTTCCTGATGTGTCAGTCGCTTTTTTGCATATCCTGCATGTCCCATGCAGGTAAAGCCCTTATATGCTCCTGAGCGGTCTTTGCGGATCACAATGGTAGTCATATTACAGATTGATCTTCTCGATCTTTACCTGGGTATAGGGCTGTCTGTGGCCGTTCTTCTTGTGGTATCCGGTCTTTCTCTTGTATTTGTACACGATAACCTTCTTACCTCTCCCCTGCTCGAGAACCGTAGCGGTAACTGCGGCGTTGGCAACGTCTGCGCCAACCTTCAGGGACTCGTCACTCACAGCGATAACCTGGTCAAAAGTAACGGTATTTCCGGCTTCAGCGTCGATCTTCTCGATCTTGATCACGTCTCCCTCGGAAACCTTGTACTGCTTTCCACCTGTTGCAATGATTGCGTACATGATAAGGCACCTCCTTACGTCAAAAACTCGCTAACTATGGCGGCGCTTGCGCGCACTTCTGCCTCGTTATGCGGCACACTTGGTTATCATATCACAATCTCTTTCCTTATGTCAAGTCCTGGGCATGAATTTTTAGACAAATTCGTGCTGACACGGTTTTTACTGTGTGCACATGGCACACAGTTCAGCCCGCGCCATTCGCAAAGCCGTGCCTAGGTTGCTTCCCGCTGCTTTGCTGCTTTCTTTGCTCATTATTTATTGGTTTTCTCAAAGTCCTCCACATACTGGGTGATGAGCTTTACGGTTCCGTCGATGCCGAGGACGCTGCTGTTGATGCAGAGATCATAGCTGTCCGCTTTGCCCCATTTTTTCGAGGAATAATAATTGTAATAGCTCTGGCGCTGCTTATCCTTTTTAGTGATCATCTCCAGGGCCTTGCCCTCGGTGAGCTGATACTTCTCCATAATGCGTTTCACTTTTGTCTTCTCATCCCCATAGATAAAGAGGTGGATACAGTTCTTGTAATCTTCCAGGGCGTAATCCGCACAGCGGCCCACGATCACGCAGGCACCCTCGTCCGCGATCTTCTTGATCGTATCGAACTGGGCCAGGAAGATCTTGTGGCTGATGGGCATATCCACGAATGAAGAAGCGTTATAGCCGAAGGAATAGGTATCCATCACCAGGTTATACAAAAAAGAATTCGTAGGACGCTCGTCGTGATTCTGGATCATCTCCTCGCAGAAACCGCTCTCCTTAGCCGCTCTGGTGAGAAGCTCCTTATCGTAGCACTTGATACCGAAATACTCCGCAACTTTCTCTCCGATCTCTCTTCCTCCGGAGCCAAATTGACGACCGATCGTAATAATAGTATTCATAGTGCGTACCTCCTTCTTTTTTACTATTCCAATCATACCACAAATTTCCGAAATTCACAAGCGACACTTCAGCCGCAGCGAACGATTGCAACCGATCAGTCAGCGCCGTTCACAAGTACTCGCCTGCGCTCCCGCTCCGCTTCCATGTGTCCCTTAGCTTCGCACTCTGAAAAGGCCCGCCCCGGCAGGTTTGCCGGTGCCGCTCTTTCTGCTCTTTCTGCTTTTTCCCTCATCGCCTGCAGAAACGCAAAGCATTCTGGAAATATTCGGGAAGGGGTGACTGTACCTCCAGATACTCGCCGCTTGCGGGATGCCGGAACCCCAGGACGCCCGCGTGGAGGATCTGCCCGATCCCCTTGTAGTCCTGGTTCCCATAGACCAGATCGCCCAGAACAGGGTGATTTAAGCTGGCCAGATGCACCCGGATCTGATGGGTACGGCCCGTCTCCAGCGTACACTCCAGGTAAGTATATTTTCCAAAGCGTTCCAGTACGCGAAAATGTGTAACCGCCCGTCTGCCGTCCGGCCTGTCGGTCACACACATTTTCTTGCGATCCGCCGGGTGGCGACCGATGGCACGGTCCACGGTAAAGGCATCTTCCTTAAAATTGCCGCAGCAGACCGCGTAATACTTCCGGACGATAGAGTGAACCTTGAACTGTTCTGCCAGGTCCCTGTGGGTTTTGTCATTCTTGCAGACCACCAGGGAGCCGCTGGTATCCTTGTCGATCCGATGGACGATCCCGGGGCGCAGCACGCCGTTGATCCCGGAGAGCCCGCCGGCGCAGTGGAACATCAGGGCATTGACCAGCGTTCCGGTATAATGTCCGGCCGCCGGGTGCACCACCATTCCCTTGGGTTTGTCTACGATCAGCAGGTCATCATCCTCATATAAAATGCTTAAAGGGATCTCTTCCGCCGCGATATCCGGCGTTATGGGATCCTGCAGAGTAAACTGTACTTCATCCCCCTGTTTTACGGCATAGCTCACTTTCACGGGGCTGCCATTGACGGTCAATTCTCCTGACTTGATGAGTTTCTGGACCAGGGAACGGGAGAGTTTCTCACCCATCAGGTCGCTGACGCACTTGTCCAGGCGAACGTCCTCATATTCCTCTGTAATCTCCAAAGCAATCTCTTCCATAACCCGCTTCCTGTCAAATCCGTCCGGTCGTTTCAAAAACACGTCCGGTTTCGATCAAACGACATCCTTCCCTCTCTTCCACGCGAGAAATGCGAGATCCTCCTCCCGATAGACAAAGAGCAGAAGAACCGCCATCAGAATGGTGGAAAGCACGATGCAGATGTCTGCCACATTAAACACCGGAAAATGGATCAGCACAAACGAAAAGAAATCAATTACATAGCCGAGCCGGAAACGGTCGATCATATTGCCCAGCCCACCGGCCACGATTCCCGCCACCGCGATATACATCGGCAGATATTTTTTCTCGGCGGGCATGCGCATCCAAAGATACGCCATGAGAATCAGAAAGACAGCGCTTACGCAGAGCAGAAAAACCTTTTGATTCTGGAACATGCCGAAAGCAGAGCCCTTGTTTTCCAGATAATCCAGCTCAAAGATTCCCTTCAGGATCACAAAAGGTTCACGCCCCATCAGCTTTGCCGCCGCCAGTTTTTTGGTGAACTGATCCAGCGCAGTCAGCGCCGCAGCTAAAAGGATGTCCAGGGATACCCAGATGATCTTTTTCCCTCCATGTCTCATCAATCAACGGCCCCTTCCTCATAACAGATCTCCCGGATCGCCGCCAGGATCTCCTCATCGGTAACGGTGGTGTCGATCACTGCCTTTCCGATCTTTTTCAGCAAAACAAAACGGATGTTTCCCCCGTCAGCCTTCTTATCGGATTTTGTCAGTCCAAGGACCGCCTCCGGCTCAATCCCATCCACGGTGATCGGCAGATAAAAGGGAACAAACATATCGCGGATCTCATAGTATTCCTCCATGGAAAGGAAACTCTTTTTCCAGGAGATATAGGCGGCTGCAACCGTGCCAAGCGCCACGCATTCCCCATGGTAAAGCTCGAAGTTTTTTGCCTTCTCTATGGCGTGACCCACAGTATGTCCAAGGTTTAAGAGCGCCCTTTCCCCCTGTTCCGTCGGATCCTTTTCCACCACCAGCTTTTTCACCGTGCAGCTCTTCATCAGCATCTCGGATACGACGTCCAGATCTCTCTCGCAGATCTCATACATGTTGCTGATCAGCCATTCGTAAAACTCGGAGTCCTTGATCAGTCCATTCTTCATGATCTCTGCAAAACCCGAGAAATACTGCCTGTCCTCCAGCGTTTTTAACACTTCAAAGTTCATGTAGACCAGACGCGGCATCTTGAACGCTCCAACCATGTTCTTGTATCCGTCAAAGTCAACGCCGGTCTTTCCTCCAATGGAACTGTCCGCCTGTGCCAAGAGAGTGGTCGGTATCTGCAGGAAATCAACGCCCCTGAGATAGGTGGCCGCTGCAAATCCCGTGAGATCCCCCACAACCCCGCCGCCCAGGGCCAGAAGAAGATCTTTTCTGTCAAATTTCTCCTGGATCAGGAAGTTATAAACCTTTTTTACCGTATCCAGGTTTTTGTTTTCCTCCCCAGCGGGAAAAACATACTTCACAGCCTTCCTGCAGCAACCGGAAACGGCCTCCAGAACCTGTTCCCCATAGAGAGGGTCTACATTGGAATCCGTCACGATGCAGATCTTGCGGTTCTGAATGTCCATCTCCTGCAGCTCTTCCGTCAGCTCCTGCCAGCCCTTGGAAAAAATAATGTCATAGCAGGGTTTTTTATTCATCATTACGTTCAGTCTCTGTGCCAAATCCCTATCCTCCCGTTTCCAGTACCGTCATCTGGCGTTTGGTTAAACATCCTCTCGTAAACAGGAGCCTTCCACGTCCGTGGAAAGCTCCCCGACTCACATCGCATATCCTGTTATCTTTCTCTTTAACCTGTTCATTGATTGTTAAAGATGGTGGAATCAAAATTTTCAAAAATGTCCTGAAAATCTCCGGAGACATCCACACTGGCAGGGGTAATGATAAAGATATAGTTAGAAATTCTCTGCATATTTCCGTTGATCGCGTAACAGGAACCGGAAGTAAAGTCCAGAATCCTCTGCCCTACCGTCTCAACGATCCCCTCCAGGTTCAGCACTACCGTGCGGTTGTTCAAAAGCGTTTCCGTAATCTCCTGGGCATCTTCAAAAGAACTGGGTTTGATTACACATACCTCCATGCCGCTTGGTGTCACCTGCTTTCTGCCGGACTGTCGGATCGGCGTCACCTTGCTGGCAGGGGCTCCGCTCCGCATGGGTTTTCTCGAAGACTCAGCCTGGGGTTCCTCCTCGCTCCTGCTGGGGGATGACGTCCGGCTGGATGATTTTCTGGGCGCGGGCTCCATTTCATCCTCATCTTCTTCATCGTAGTACTCGTCCTCGTACTCGCCGTCCTCGTCCTCGTTAAGCTTCATGTAATTCAAGAACTTGTCCATTACTCCCATGATCTTCAATCTCCTTTATAAAAAGCTTTCATACTGAGCTTTTGTCAAATTTGATAACTGCGTTCCCCAAAAATCCCAGTTCCGACTCGGACAAGGGAAGCGCCCTCTTCAATGGCGACCTCGTAATCCCCGGTCATCCCCATGGAGAGCACATTCATACTAATATTATCAATGTTTTTCCCTGATATGTCAACAGCCAATTGACGAAGTTGTGAAAAAACCTTCCTGTTTTCCTCTGCATCACTGACATACGGTGCGACCGTCATAAGGCCCTCCAGCGATATGCCGGGAAGTTTTGCGATTTCCCCGGCCAGCTGCGGCGCTTCCTCCACAGGAACCCCGAACTTGCTGTCCTCCTGGGCCACATTGACTTCCATCAGTATCTTTACGGTCAAGTTTTTCTTTATGGCCTCACGGCTGATCTCCTCCGCCAGCCTTAGGGAATCCACGCTGTGGATCATATACACCTTGTCCACAATGTATTTCACCTTATTGCGCTGCAGATGCCCTATCATATGCCACCGGATATCCGATGGAAGGTTCGGGATCTTTTCCGTCAGTTCCTGCACCTTATTTTCCCCAAAATCCCTCGCGCCCGCCTCATAAGCCTGGCGCAGGTCCTCCAGCGGTTTGGTCTTGCTCACGGCGATGAGCGTGACATCCTCCGGATTCCTATGGCTTCGTTGACAGGCCTGCATCACTTTTTCCTGAACTTCCCTATATCTTTCTGCGATCATAGAAACCCATTCCTTTCGCCCCTCCGAGAACCTTTGCGGAAATATTTGGCCCCCTACTGATTGATAAACTGCTGATCGTGAACGGAATCCGCATTCAGGACAATGTAATCGAAAACCCGCAGTCCATATTCGGTTCCGGATTTTACAATGGCATACTCGTCGTTCTCATAGAGAATATTGATCTCCTTGAAGTCCGCATATCCCTTATTGATATTATACACCCCGATCAGGGTCGCCCTCTCGCTGACGGTTGCCGTCTCCTGGCTGTCCAGTTTGTGAAGAATGTCCCCGGTATTTAAAACTGACGCATCCACATAATATTTTTGAGTCTCATCGTCATAACTATAGACGTCGACAGTCACATTTTCCGTTGAAATCGTCCCATCTTCAAGGTAACACTGACGTATCACCGTGCGCTTTCCCTTCTGGCCCTCGTCGATGAGGAAATCCCCGTCCAAGAGATAAAATTCTTTTTCTACAATGGAGGTAAGCGGTATCTTCAACCCTTTTTCCGCCTCCACGATCAACTCGATATCCAGGAAACGGTCGGCGGCAAAAGTGACCATGGAATTGTTGAAATTCAATTTCAAATAAGTATTTCCATCCGCCCCGTTAATCATTTTCACGGAGGCCCATGACTCATACTGGTTCTTTAAGAAGCGGACCTTTACATACTCCTCAGCCTCCAGTTCGGCCCCCCTCTCAGGGTCAATTGGAATGACGATATCCCAGAGCTCGCTGGTACAAAGCTTGTAGGCGGGGACGTTCTTTTCCAACAGTTCCTCTCCAATGACAGGAACCTTTTCGTAACTTTCCCGCTTAAAGTCCTCTTCCGTAAGATCCTCCGGCTTTTTGAGTTCATATCCGTCCGTCCAATAGGAAATAACGCCCGTGTCACTGGCGTAACAGTATTTAATGACGTCCGCGCCGCTCAGATTCTCTATATTCTTAATGAGATTGGCATTTGAGATTTTTGCAATGGTGTTTTTCAGAGAGCGCTTGAAATCATATACGCTCTCAAAATTTTTTTCGTCAAAACCATGCATATAGTCGATGATCTCGCTTCGAAACTCCCGAAGCTCCTGATCGGACAGGGTACTCTCCTCAAACTGATTCTGGTTCCCCGTATCCAGCCGGCCCGTCTCATCGATTGTATATACAAGATCCCCTACTGCGGTGCGTTCTCCATCATAAATAAAGAAATTGATGTACCCCGCCGTCTCGTTTTGAAAAACTTCTTCCTCCCGCAGCGCGATCCCAGTATAGACGTTTCCCACCGTAAGGGATCCTTCCCGCACCTCATATCTTTCCACATGATTCGCATTAAAATAAACGATGACGTAAATGATCACATAGACAAGGATCAGACCGAAGATCACCAGTCCGATATTCGGCAAAAGGGAAAAGCCCCTCTCCCACGAGGAATCACGTTTTCTTCTTTTTTTCTTCTTTTTTGATGCCGCCAAATTTGAATGCCTCCACGCTGTTGTTCCAGCAAGGAAAAGCCCCGGGCTTTCTCCGAGGCTTTTCCTGATCCGATACTATTGCTTTTCCCATCACAGAGAAACAATGACTTTATTCTTCATTTCTTCCGGAAGATCAGCCTCATTCATGGATACGCTGAGGACAAAATCAACCTTAAACGCCTCGCTGATCTTCTCCAGCTTCCGGATGGTCCCCGTCATGTCCTTCCCGTCCAATGCGGAAATTTTCAAAAAGCTGTCAAAATACATCTGCTGAAGATCATGATCCTGGGACAGGATTCCACAGATAAAACCGATAAATTCATCGCTGTTCTCAATCATGTACTGTGAAACGTCGATCAGCCGAACCTTGTTGTTCAGCTCATACATATGCTTCGCGCTCTTATCCAGATATACAATATTTCCGCTGATGGACTTGATTTCATTATTCACTTTATCCAATAACTGTTTTGTCTTGCCCTTCCCCTTTTCGCCTACGATCAACTGAATCATTGGTGCATCCTCCTAAGATGTATTTTTTTGTGATATCCCTTAAATTGCCTCGTTTCAATTTAAGTCCCTGCATTCATTATAAAATATCTGAACCTAAAAAACAACTACAAATTGTTTATTTCCTCTAACAATTCCGTCATCTCCGCGTAGAGGGTGTCCCCGTCGATACATTGCATCACGACTGCAATATAGGAATTTCCCTTGGTATCCTTGCAATGCAGGATCAGACAGTGTCCCGCCGCATTCGTCGTTCCGGTCTTCCCGCCCAGTACCGTCACATTGGCAGGCGCCTGGGCCTGTCCCGTAAGATATCGGTTCGTGCTCTGCACGCTGTATGAGATTTCCTTCCCGTTTTTGTCGTGATAGCTGGTCTGGTAGCTGGACATATTCAATATCTGAGAAAAAGTATCATACTTCAGCGCTTCGTTAAAGATCACATACATGTCGTACGCCGTCGTATAATGCTCCGTATCCGGCAAACCATTGGGATTCATGAAATGCGTATGAGTCGCTCCCAGTTCCTTTGCCCTGTCATTCATCATCTGCAGGAAATTGTCCACTCCACCGCCAATACAGTCCGCAATCAGAAGAGCCACGTCATTCGCCGAAGAGAGCATCATGATGTGCAGCGCCTGGTCCAGCGTCATCGTATCTCCCGTCTTCAGGCCGGCCACCGCCGCCCCCGGCGTCGTGATCTTCACCGCATCCGAGACCGTAAGGACCTGATCCAGCGAACCGTTTTCCAGTGCAACCAGGGCCGTCATGACCTTGGTCATGCTGGCAGGATACAATTGCTTGTGCACCGACTTCGCATAGAGCGTCTCCGCATTCTTCACGTCAAACAATCCGGCCGCTCCGGCGTTTTCAATGTTTACGCCGTCCCGAAGCACGTCGCCTGTGACGACGCAGAGATCCTCCGCAAAGCCCTCCGCCCTTCCGCCAGCCGCCTCTTCCGCAGAGTAACGGCTGTTCATAAAAGAAGAGGACGAATAAGGCAGGGAAAAAGAGTTCTTCCCACATCCGGCAAGGAGCAGGACGCACCCTGATAACAATATAGATAACTGTCTACTTATACATCTCACGCCACTCTAAATCTCCTCTGTCAAGGGACTTTATCATTAGCTCCGCACTGGCGAGGTTCGTCGCCAGCGGTATATTGTACATGTCGCACAGCTTTACCACGTTGTTCACGTCCGGTTCATGGGACTTTGGCGTAAGGGGGTCCCTGAGAAAAATCACCAGGTCTATCTGATTGTGTTCGATCTGGGACCCGATCTGCTGTTCCCCTCCGAGATGCCCCGCCAGGAACTTGTGAATGGAAAGGTTGGTCACTTCCTCCACCAGCTTTCCCGTCGTTCCCGTGGCGTACAATTCATTTTTGCTCAAAATCCCCCTGTAAGCGATGCAGAAATTCTGCATCAGCTTCTTTTTCGCGTCATGCGCGATCAATGCAATATTCATCATTCATACCCTCTCCGGACTCTAAAGTCCCCTCTCCGCCCCCTGGACGACCAAACGCAGCCGGGCTTCCGAAATTTTCCTGTTCCATCCGAAAAATTTCCGGAGCCCCTCCCCCTGCTGGATCAGTCTTCAGAAGAGCTTCTTTCTTTCGCCTGAAGCCTTACGTTCAGGACAAACCCCATTCCCATATACAGGCTCATTAAGGACGTGAGCCCGGAACTGACAAACGGCAGCGGCAGACCGGTATTCGGAAGGAGAAACGTGGCGACGCCGATGTTGATAAAGCCCTGAAAAGCGATCAGTGACCCCATTCCCGCCGCAATGATCGTCCCCGCAAGATCTTTCGCCTTTCTCGCCACGGAGAGACACTCCAGGGCGATCAAAGTCAAAAGCACCACGACCACCACACTTCCGCGGAACCCGAATTCCTCACCGATGACGGCAAAAATAAAGTCCGTCTGTTCCTCCATCAGGAACTCCCCGTTCTTTACGGAAGTAATCTCGTTATTTTTGTACCCCTTTCCTTCCAACTGCCCCGAACCGATGGCCATAATGGAATTCAGCTGTTGAAGGGCCTCCGCCGTGGCGTATTCCTCCGGGAATCTCCAGGCATTGATCCGGTTGAGCTGATACCCCTTGATGAATTTGATGTCTCCCTGCAGGGCCAGAGCGATCAGGATAAGAAACGTCGGAACCAGGACCCCGAGGACCCCGAATATGATCCGGTATTTCAGCCCCGCCACATACATGATCATGCAGAAGAGAACCGCCAGTACAATGCTGGTGGACAGATCCGGCTGGATGACGATGAGCGTCCAGGGGATCAGGACCAGCAGCACACAGCTTGCAATAATCTTAAAAGTATTTAATTTCTCCCTATATTTCATAATAAACTGTGCGAAGAATAAAATCAACAGGATTTTCGCAGTTTCGGAAGGCTGAAACTGGATTCCTCCGATTTTCAGCCACCTCTGCGCCCCGTGTCCATCCTCTCCAGCCAGCCGGACCGCTATCAGAAGCGCCATGTTCAGCAGATACATCAGCCAGTAAAACTTCAAAAGAAACGAATAGTTGAAGACGGCGATGACAAGCATGACCAGGGCGCCGGCGATCACTCCAGCCGTTTGCTTTGACTGAAGTGATTCCTCCGCACTGCCTATGGCAAAAATGCCGATGACCGACAGAGTCAATATCAAAATAATCAACTTAAAATCAATGTTTTTTAATCTTATGCGAGTAAACATATGTCTTTTTCCCTTTACAAAGCCTGTCCGCTCTGCTTATGGATATCCAGGATCGGAATGCTGGCATAGAGCGCCGGCATCCTGCTCTTGGCATTGCTTCCCTTTTTGGCACAGATCTGGATCTCCATATGGTCCGTGTCTATCTTCATGTACTTCGAGATCACTTTTGTGATATCTTTCTTTATCAGCTCCATCATCTCCGGCGAACAGTTCACGCGATCCGAAATAAGAAGGATCTTCAGACGGTCCTTCGCCACCTGGCAGGAGCTCTTTCGCTTAAAGAAATTCACGAAACGCATACTCCCGCCTCCTCAGACTCTATGAAATATTCCCGTTACCCTGGCGAAAAATGAAATGCTCTTTTCAAAATTCAGGAAGGGGATCTCCTGTCCCTCCAGGCGTCCTACTACATTGTTGTAAGCAAGCCCCGCCGGGGAGGAACTCCCCACCAGAGGTTCGCCCTGGTTCGTCGAGATCACGACGTTCTCATCATCGGGGATGATCCCGAGAAGCGGAATCCCCAGGATGTCAACGACATCGTCGGAAGACATCATATCCCCTTTCCGCACCATCTCCGGACGCAGCCTGTTAATGATCAGATCCATCTGGCTGAAACCGTTGGCTTCCAGCAGTCCAATGATGCGGTCCGCATCCCGGATCGCCGAGACTTCCGGGGTCGTTACCACGATAGCGCGCTGTGCGCCGGCAATGGCATTCTGAAACCCCTGTTCGATTCCTGCGGGACAATCCAGAATAATGTAGTCAAATTGTTCTTTCAAGTGCTCAATGACTTTCACCATCTGCCCCGGTGAAACCGCCGATTTGTCCCGCGTCTGTGCAGAGGGCATCAGGTAGAGCCCCTGATGGCGCTTATCCCGGATCAGCGCCTGCTTGATCCTGCAGCTCCCCTCTATCACGTCCACAAGATTATAAACGATCCGGTTTTCCAGCCCCATGACCACGTCCAGGTTCCGAAGACCGATGTCCGTGTCGATCAGACACACTTTCTTTCCGAGTTTTGCAAGACCCGTTCCCACGTTTGCGGTAGTGGTAGTCTTTCCCACTCCGCCTTTACCGGATGTGACGACAATGACATTGCTTTCCATAGAATACCTCCATTCTTTCTTTTCGGCCATTCTGTCGTCCCCTGAATCCGTCTTAAGGCCGCCCCGCCCTGCGCCGTTTTATAGGATCGCTGGCGCGGCTCTTGTTCCATCCTCACGGCTTCCGCCGCAAAGATGACGCACGCTTAAAACACACTCAGTAATTCCTTGGTAAATTCCTGGATCTGAACCTTATCCTCCTGTATGCTGGCAACGAGCAACTGCTCCTTTTTCCTCTTTCCCCAGATAGCTTTCTTTGGGGCGTTGTATTTGAAATCGCCGATGATAAGGGCTTCCGGCGTCATTTCCAAAGCGATGACAAAGCGATCCCTTCCGTCCTCGCCGAACCCGGCGTGGGCTTCCCCGTAAAGGGATCCCAGGATCAGAATGTTTTTAGCGGAATGAACGCTGCATCCGCTGCGCACATCTCCCAGAATGATGATGCTGCTGGGCGTATCCAGTTTTTCTCCTCCCGTGAGATCGCCGCGGAAGACCTGGACATCCTCCCCCAGCACAGTATCCGCAATCCTCTGGCGCTCCGTGTATTGAACCGCCTTTACAAAAAGCTTGTTCTGTTCCTCATCCTTTGCGACAACACAGACTACCCTGAGATCGCAGTTGCCCTGTATGACATCCACAAGGCGCATTTCCTCGCTGCGGTCCAGCGCGCGCCCCTGAAAGGTAACCGCCACCGCCGCATTTCCGAAAAAAGCTCTGCCGTCCGAAAATTTTTTTGCGGTTTCCTGGAGGATATCGCTGAAGGAAACCTCCTCGCAAAGCTGAAGAATCAAGCCGTTAGGAAAACTCTTGATCCGCACGTTCTCTTTCATAAACTGCTCCTTCTGAATCATACAAGGCCGCGCTTCGCGGCTCCCCTTGCTCATGTTATGGCGTTCTTCCCTGCCAGATCAACAGTTCAGCCACGCCATCCATTCGCAAGGCCGCGCTGTCGCGCTTCTCGCCGCTTCGCGGCTCCCCTTGCTCATGTTATGGCGTTCTTCCCTGCCAGATCAACAGTTCAGCCACGCCATCCATTCGC
>CANQEV010000044.1 GCA_947595925.1 uncultured Acetatifactor sp.
GAACCCATCGAATGGTTCATACTGGATATGGAGGACGGCCAGGCGACCCTGTTAAGCGTTTATCTGCTTGACTGCCAACAATATCATCCGGAGGAGATGGACAGGTTGACCTGGGAGGACTGTGGGATGCGGGCGTGACTGAATGATGATTTCCTGAACGCCGCTTTCACAGAAGCCGATCAGGAACATATCGCCGTGACAAATGTGGCAAACGAGGATAACCCGATATTTGGCACACCGGGTGGAAATGACACGTCAGACAAAATATGGCTTCTCTCTTTGGGAGAGCTGGAGAAGTACTTTCACATTTCCGTGGAGGAGGGGAGGGAGATTGAAAGCAAGTACGACAATAGAACCGAAGGCATTCTGGCATGTACCCAATATTACTATGATCAGGATCACCGTATCGTGGCGAAGCCTACTGCATATGCGATTCAGCAGGAATGCGATCCTTTGGATATTGATGCGGAGGTGGAGTTATTTTCGAATGCGCCGGGGCCCGCTGAAGAATATGAAGACACTCTGATCTGGCTGGAAACAGTCCGTTATGCGGACGGCTGTGCCGACTGGTGGCTGCGTTCACCTGGCGATCGTGAGAGTTATGCGACAGATGTAAACCGGGATGGCAGCGTCGCCTACGGCGGATCTTTTTTTCCTTGGAGAAATGGCGTACGTCCGGCTTTAACGGTGACTTATTGATCAGGCGGCCGCGAAACTCTCATTGTGTAAATGATTTAGCAGCTCTGCTCAGACAGGTGATTTGTTTGAAGAGAAGGGCGGGGAGATAAAACAGGAAAAAGGGCGGGAAAATAGCCGCTTTTGCTTGAACTGAAGGGAGTATCATGCTATAATAACCTTGTATCCTTGCAGGGTGCCGGCAGTTTTCGCCGGGCCGTGGGGGAACTATGAGGTAGACGTATGAGCGATACATTGATATCCGTATTGATGCAGTTCAGCAAGTATTTTCACAAGATCATCAAGGCGAATTTCACGGAGGACACCTATGCCTTTCTGCGCAATGAAAAGGCGATGGAGGGTGATCTCACCGTGCCCGTTGAGGAGGGGCAGGGCTTTGCAAAGCTGTGGGACTCTTATTACCGGGGAGTGATGGTCCTTGCGGACGACAGAGCGGATTTCAATCAGTATTTTGAACTGGGGCACATCCGGGAATTCTTTTGGAAGTACCACGGCAGGGAGCGCTACTGGCTGAGGTTCAGACGGCGCGTCAGGGGCGAGTACCAGCCCATCCGTCTGGAGGTGATCCCGGCGGAGGATTACCGGGACGACAATCAGAGCGTCATCCTCCTGATGCAGGATCTCAGCGGGAAGATGTACGAGGAAAAGAATTATCTGGAGGAGCTGCTGCAGTGCCTGAGCGAGAACTATGAGGCAATCTACTATGTGGACTTTGACCGGGATACGATCAAGCCTTACCGCATCAGCCGGGTGATCGACGAGCATTTCGGGGACTTTTTCCGGACCGGACCTTCCTATGAGGAGGCTATGACCCGTTACATTAAGGCGATGGTATCCGGGAAGGACCAGAAGGAAATGCTGGAGCTGGCAAAGCCCGGAAACGTTCGGGAACGGCTGAAGGGGAAGCGGGCATACTCCCATGAGTACCGGGTGGAGAGGGACGGCACCCAGCGGTATTTCCGGTACAAGATCTCCAATGCGGAGGGCACCGGGGAACTCCACCGCGCGGTGGTGGGCTTTGCGGACGTCAGCGCGGAGAAACAGGGAAAATTAAACTATTATAAGACTACGAAAAAGGTTCTGATCGTAGAGGACGAAGAGACCAGCCGGGGGATCCTGGCCTCCATTTTGAGCGAGCACTATTCGGTGGTGGAGGCGGAGAACGGCGTGGAAGCGCTGCAGATCCTGGAAAAGCAGTATGAGGACATCGCTGTCGTGATGACGGATCTGGAGATGCCGAAGCTGGACGGGTATGAGCTGATCAGCTGCATGAAGGATTCCCCCAGGTACAGCGATATTCCCGTGGTGGTGATCACTTCCAGCAGGCTGGCGGAGACCGACCGGGTTGGCGTGGAGGTCCGGTGCCTGGAGCTGGGCGCTTCGGATTTCCTGCTGAAGCCCTATATCGCGGACGTGGTGATCAATCGCGTTAAGAGCCTGATCCGTCTGCGGGAGTCCACCGCCATGCTGAACATCCTGGAGAAGGATCCGCTGACCGGGCTCTACACAAAGGAATTCTTCTTTAAGAAGGTGGAACAGTATCTTGCGGATCACGCGCAGGAAAATTATATCATGTGGGTGTCTGATATCCAGGGCCTGAAGATCATCAACGAGAAGTACGGTCTGGAAAAGGGGGACGAGGTTCTGCAGGCCATGGCGGAATCCGGAGAAAAATATTTTCCGGGCTTCCTCTTCGGCGGCCGTATCGAGGGCGACAAGTTTGCCGCTTTGATGCGGGAAGCGCAGTGGGAGGACATGAACGCGCTGAACGCCTGCGTCAACGCCAACAACGACAAGATCTTCCCCGTGCCGAACGTGGTGATCAAGCACGGCGTCTATCACATTGACAGGACCGTGAATGTCACGCCCCAGGGGATGTACGACAGGGCGACCCTGGCGCTGCAGAAGATCAAGAGTCAGTACGGCGTCTATGTGGCGGAGTACAACGACGAGCTCCGCAAGGACCTTCTGGTGAAGCAGATGATCGTGGAGAGCGCGGACATGGCGCTGCGGGAAGGGCAGTTCCTGGTGTACTATCAGCCCAAGCATGATTTCCACACGGATCAGACCTGCGGGGCAGAGGGCCTGGTGCGCTGGATCCACCCGGAGCTGGGCTTTATGAACCCGGCGCTGTTCATCCCTCTGTTTGAACAGAACGGATTCATCACCAAGATGGATTTCAATATCTGGGATCAGGTCTGCCGGACCTTGAAGAAATGGCAGGCGGAGGGCGTCCCGGTGGTTCCGGTCTCTATCAACGTCTCCCGGAGGGATTTCCAGACGGAGGACCTGGCGGGAAAGATCATCGCCCTGGTGGACGGGCACGGCCTGGATCACTCCATGATCCACATCGAAGTCACGGAGTCGGCCTACTCCGACGATCCGGAGAAGATCACCGAGACGGTAAAGACCCTGCACGACAACGGGTTCGTGATAGAACTGGACGATTTTGGAACGGGGTATTCCTCCATGACGGCCCTGAGCAATCTGGACCTGGATATCCTAAAGCTGGACAAGAGCATCATCCAGAACGACATCCCGGGTTCCGAGAAGAACATCCTGGAGTTTTCCATGCAGCTGGCGAAGATGCTGAAGCTGAAGACCGTGGCGGAGGGCGTGGAGACCAGGGAACAGATGGAGAGGATCAGCGCCCTGGGAGGGGATTACATCCAGGGTTACTATTACTCCAAACCGCTCCCGGCGGATGAATTTGCAAAGTACCTGATGCGATAAAGAAAAGAATAAGGGCGCTGACACCGGAAAGGTGCCGGCGCTCTTGGCATAAAGGGAAATATTCTCAAATAATGATTAAAGGAGGAAAAAATATGAACAACTTCACGTTTTACTCGCCCACTTATTTCGCTTTCGGCAGGGAGATGGAAAAGGAGGCGGGAAACCTTGTAAAGCGCTTCGGAGGGACGAAGGCGCTGATCCACTTCGGGGGAGGCAGCGTGGTCCGCTCCGGTCTTCTGGACCGGGTGAAGGCGTCGCTGGAGGAGGCGGGGGTCTCCTATGTGGAACTGGGCGGGGTAAAGCCCAACCCCCGGAGCGGCCTTGTGTATCAGGGCATTGAACTCTGCAAGAGGGAGGGCGTGGATTTCCTGCTGGCCCTGGGCGGCGGAAGCTCCATCGACTCGGCAAAGGCCATCGCGGCGGGCGTCCTGTACGACGGGGACTTCTGGGACTTTTACAGCGGAAAACCCATCGAAAAAGCTTTGCCCCTGGGGACGGTCCTGACCATCGCGGCGGCGGGGAGCGAGGGAAGCCCCGACTCCGTCATCACGAAGGAGGAGGGGATGCTGAAGCGGGGCGCCAGCGGAGACGCCATCCGCCCGAAGTTCAGCATCTTAAATCCGGCCCTGACCCAGACCCTGTCCCCCTATCAGACCGCCTGCGGCATCACGGACATCATGGCCCATCTCTATGAGCGCTACCTGACGAATACCGCCGAGGTGGAGGTGACGGACCGGCTGATCGAAGCCCTGCTTCTCACCATGATCCATGAGGGCCCCCGGGTCATCGCGGATCCGGACAACTATGAGGCCCGGGCAAACATCATGTGGGCGGGGATGATGGCCCACAACAATTCCTGCGGCGTCGGCAGGAGCCAGGACTGGAACAGCCACAACATCGAGCACGAGCTGTCCGCGATGTACGACTGCGCTCACGGGGCGGGGCTTGCGGTGACCATGCCCGCCGTGTTCCGTTATGTCATGGACCACGACGTGATGCGGTTCGCCCAGGCGGCCGTCCGGGTATGGGGATGCCAGATGGATTTCGCCCACCCGGAGGAGACGGCCAGGGCCGGGATCCGGGCGCTCCAGAATTTCCTGATCTCCATCGGCATGCCGAAGAATTTTCAGGAGCTGGGGGCAAAGAAGGAAGACATTCCGCAGCTCGTGAAGACGCTCTGCTACGGGGACGGCAGGCAGGGCTCCATCAGCGGGTTCGTGGAGCTGAAGGAAGAGGACTGCGCTAAAATCTATGAGATGATGGTGTAGATCGGAGAAAGGTTTGCGGGCGGGAAGTCCGGCAGGAAAGGTAAAAGGGCTATGCAGTACAGAAAAGACAGATACGGCAGCGACATCTCCATTCTCGGGTACGGCTGTATGCGTTTTACCCGGAAAGGGGGAGGGATCGACTACGAGAAAGCGGAGGCGGAGGTCATGAGCGCCTTCCGCCAGGGGGTCAATTATTACGACACGGCCTATCTCTACCCCGGGAGCGAGGCCTGTCTCGGCAGGATCCTGCAGGAAAACCAGATCCGGGACAAGGTGAAGATCGCCACAAAGCTGCCCCAGTATATGGTGAAGAGTTCCGGGGTCATCGACAACTTTTTCGAGGAAGAGAGGAAGCGCCTGCGCACGGATTACATCGATTATTATCTGATGCACATGCTGACGGACGTTGAGTCCTGGGAGAATTTGAGGCGCTGCGGAATTGAGGACTGGATCGCAAGGAGAAAGGCGGAGGGGAGCGTCCGGCAGGCGGGCTTTTCCTTCCACGGCAATACGGATATGTTCCTGAAGATCCTGGACGCCTACGACTGGGATTTCTGCCAGATCCAGTACAACTATATGGACGAACACGCCCAGGCGGGACGGGAGGGCCTTCTGGCCGCGGCCGAAAAGGGGATCCCCGTGATCATCATGGAACCCCTCCGGGGCGGAAAGCTGGTCAATATGCTGCCGGAGGAGGCGAGGAAGCTCATAGCCGGACATGAGAAGCAGAGGACGGCTGCGGAGTGGGCGTTCCGCTGGCTCTGGGACCAGCCCCAGGTCACCTGCGTGCTCTCGGGGATGAACTCGCTGGAGATGATCGATGAAAACGTCAGGATCGCCTCCCAGGTCCGGCCGGGCGAGTTCGACGAGTCGGACTTTCAGATGATCGAGGGGATCAAGGCCGCCATCCAGTCGAAGGTCAAGGTGGGCTGCACGGCCTGCGGGTACTGTATGCCCTGTCCGAAGGGCGTGGACATTCCCGGCACCTTCCGCTGCTACAATGAGATGTTCACGGAGAACAAGTCCCAGGGACGGTTTGAGTACGCCCAGGTGGTGGGGTTGCGGAAGGAATCCTCCTTCCCGGACCAGTGCGTTGGCTGCGGGAAGTGCGAGGCGCACTGTCCCCAGCATCTGGAGATCCGCCGTCTCCTGAAGGAGGCGGACAAAGCGCTCAGGCCCTGGCCCTATAAGGCGGGGATCTCCCTGGCAAATAAATTTATCTTGAAGGGCGGGAAGAAAAAGAGAGAAGAAACGGGTTCCAGAGAAGAACAGGTTTCAGAAAGGGAGACAGAACGGAAAGGTGAATGAGTGTCGGAGAAAAAAGTCTCCGGCAAGGGAAACAGAACGGAAGAAGGAATGAGTTCCTGAGAAAAACGGATCCGCGAGGAAAAAAGTGGCGGAAGAACGAACGGGCCTGCCCGGCTTACAGCCGGGGCAGGCCTTTTAAAGGAACCAGCACCAGTCCACGCCCTTGGCCATGAGGAGGCCGGGTTCGGGGATGGGGCCGTTTTCATGGTGGCAGAGGGGCATTTCTTTTGCCGTCTGGGCAGAAAGATTTTCGAGCATGATTTCCTCCTTGCCTTTCCGCAAATTTTGCACAGAAAAGAATAAAATTAACAAAAATTAGTTAAATTAAGCTAAAAATAAAACTTAGTTTCGATAATCATAGCACAAGAAAAGATTTTTAAAAAAGTGAAAACGGCAAAAAAACCAATTCGTTAAAATGGATAAAAAACTATGTCTATTATTGTAAGAAATGATGAAATCAGTTATTTCTGATATTTTTTGTAAAAGTATTCTTGCAAAACAGGTTGAGAAAGGGTATGATGGACTCATAAGCTAAATGAAATTAAAAAAACTTAAATAAATCAAACGCCAATGCCACAAAAGTGGCGGAAAGGAAGAAAATTATGAGTGAGAAGTCGAAGATGATCGCCCCTGCGGTACCCAATGTGCCCTGGCAGGAGCGGCCGGAAAAGATCGTGGGAGCGCCCATCTGGCGTTACGCCGAGAACCCCATCATAGGCCGCAATCCTATTGAGGGTGTCGCCAGGATCTTTAACAGCGCGGTGGTGCCTTACGAGGGAGGTTTCATCGGTGTGTTCCGTGGGGAGCAGACCAACGGCGTTCCTTATATTTATATGGGGCGGAGCGCCGACGGGATCCACTGGAATTTTGAGAAAGACAAGATCGAATTTGTGGATGAACAGGGAGAGCCCTTCATGCCGGTGTACGCTTACGACCCCAGGCTGGTAAAGGTGGAGGACACCTATTATATCATCTGGTGCGGCGATTTCTACGGCGCGGCCATCGGCATGGCGAAGACCCAGGACTTCAAGAAATTCGTCCGCATCGAGAATCCCTTCCTGCCTTTCAACCGCAACGCGGTGCTGTTCCCCAGGAAGGTGAACGGGAGATTCCTCATGCTGAGCAGGCCCTCCGACAGCGGCCACACGCCTTTCGGGGACATCTTCCTCAGCGAGAGTTACGATCTGACCTACTGGGGGAAGCACAGGCATGTGATGGGCCGCGGCAGCGAGTGGTGGGAGTCCGTAAAGATCGGCGGCGGGGCCGCCCCCATCGAGACCAGCGAGGGGTGGCTGCTGTTCTATCACGGCGTGAGCGGCACCTGCAACGGCTTCGTTTACAGCATCGGCGGGGCGATCCTGGATCTGGAGAATCCCTCCATCGTGAAGTACCGTTGCGAGAACTTCCTGCTGACCCCCGAGGAGTGGTATGAGGAGAGGGGCTTTGTGCCGAACGTCACCTTCCCCTGCGCCACCATCCACGACCCCGAGAGCGGAAAGATCGCGATCTATTACGGATGCGCGGACAGCTATGTGGGCCTGGCATTCTGCTATTTTGACGAGATCATGGCGTATATCAAAGAGCACAGCGTTGTGAGATATGACGATACGGATATCGGACGCCGGTAGGGTCGGACGCCGTCTGCGGCAATAACTGGCCGGACTTACAGGTCATGCCCTGCCGCAGGCTCATAGATTTCAAAACGGCATACCCGCAGCCTGGAATTGGGAGAACGGGTATGCCCTGATGGGACAAGGAGGAGTTGGGATTTCCATGGGAGCACAGTGGATCAGCCCGGCGGACCAAAGGATCGTCTACACCGGAAGGATCGAGTTTCGGGAGCCGGAAGCGCCTGTATTTGCGTATGCCTGCAGCAATTTCCGCTTCCGCGTCTCCGGACGGAAGGCGGCGCTGGTGATCGGAAACCGGCACGGTTATTATGAAAACGCCCTGGGAGCGCTGACAGACGGCGCGTACCGGGGAAAGATCCTGCTTCACGACGGGGAAAAGACCTGCGGGGAGACGGCCGGGCAGTTCCTGCTCCGCCTGGAGAGAGACGGGGCGGAAAGCATTAGGGAGAAGCTGGAGGGCTTCGGCCCGGAGGCCAGGATTTACGATATCTCGTATCTATTGGAGGGCGGGGAACACGAGATCACGATCTTTAAGCGGATGGACGCCTGCCATTATTTTCAGTTTTATGGGATGCTCCTGGAGGAAGGGGGCGTCCTGGGAGAAGCGCCGGAGAGGCCGGAGAGACGGATCGAGATCTATGGGGATTCGGTCTCCTGCGGGGAGGTCAGCGAGGCCGTGGGCTGCTGCGGCATGCCGGACCCGGAGGGCCATGAGGGGATCTATTCCAACAGCTTTTACTCCTATTCCTGGATCCTGGCGAGAAAGCTGGGGGCGGAGCTCCACGATGTCGCCCAGGGCGGGATCGCCCTTCGGGACGGAGAGGGCTATTTTAACGAGCCGGAGAGGATTGGGATGCTGAGCTGTTACGACAAGACCCTGTATCAGCCGTCCCTTGGGGAGATGACGCCCTGGGATTTCCGAAAGTATCGGCCCCATGTGGTCATCGTGGCGGTGGGGCAGAACGACGCCCACCCGGAAAACTATATGGGGGAGGACTACGAGGGGGAGAAAGCCCGGCGCTGGCGGGCGGAGTACGAACGCTTTATCAGGCTTCTCCGGGAAAAATACCCCAGGGCCCAGATCGTCCTGACCACGACGATCCTGGGACATGATCCGGCCTGGGACCGGGCCATCGATCAGGTTGCCCGGGAGATTGGGGATGAGAGGGTGCATCACTTTCTCTATTCCCAGAACGGGACCGGCACCAGCGGACATATCCGCAGGCCCGAGGCGGAGCGGATGGCGGAGGAGATGGCGGCGTTCCTGGAAAGCCTTGGAGAGGAAATCTGGAACGACTGAGATAAGGGAGGCCGGCCTGCTGCGGAACAGGAAAGACCGGGACGCCGGAAGGCCGGGGGGGACGGGAAAACTGGGAGAACCGGGGCACTGAACAGACCGGGAAGATCGGAAACGCGGGGCGGCCGGAGAGAGTTACGGGGCGGAAAAAGAGCTGCAGAGAAATCAGTAAGACGAGGGGGTTGAGGAATTCCTATGGCGAAGATGAAGAAGGCGGTTACCATGGCGGATATCGCCGGAAAGCTTGACGTGAGCATTGTTACGGTGTCAAAGGCGCTTTCCGGACAGAAGGGCGTCAGCGAGGAAGTGCGGAAGAAGATCGTCGCGCTGGCTGCGGAGATGGGGTATCAGGCGCCCCGGAGGACGGACGGAGGGGCGAAGAGACAGAGCTTTCGCATCGGCGTGCTGATCCCGGCCGCCGCCCAGGGGGATTCCTTCTATTGGAAGATGTACCAGGCCGTGGCGGACCGCGCCATGGAGAAGGACTGCTTTACCAGCTATGAGGGGCTCTCCCGGGAGATGACGGAGAAGCGGGTGCTGCCGCGCCTGATATCGGATCGGGCGGCGGACGGGCTGATCGTCATCGGCAGGCCGGGGCAGGACTACGGGGAATTTCTCCGGGAGAACGCCGGGATTCCCCTGGCCTTTCTGGATTTTTATGAGAACGTCTCAGGGGTGGACTGCTTTATCTCGGACGGTTTTTATGGAACCTACCGGCTGACGAACTATCTTCTGGAGAGGGGGCACCAGGACATCGCCTATGTGGGGACGCTGTTTGCCACGGAGAGCATCACGGACCGATATCTGGGGTATTTAAAGGCCCTGATGGAACACGGCATCACCCCGGCGTCGGACCGCGTGATCCCGGACCGCTCCCTGGAGGACGGGGTATCGGAAAATTATCAGAAATACCGGCTGCCCGAAAAGCTGCCCACGGCCTTCGTCTGCAACTGTGATTACACGGCCGGCATCCTGATCCGGGACCTGAAACAGATGGGCCTGAAAGTGCCGGAGGACATCTCGGTGGTGGGCTTTGACAATTTTCCGGAAACACCCTATGATGAAGTGGGGGTCACCACCTACGCCGTGGACATTCCCCGTATGGCGGCAGGGGCGGTGAGCTCCCTGATCCATCAGATGAAGGGGGAAAACAGAAAGAAGGGAATCCACATTGTGGAGGGCTGGCTTGTGGAGAAAGGCAGCGTAAAGGATCTTCGCGGAAAGGAAGCGTAAGGATTAAAGATGACAGACAGGATGGAAATGGATTTTGAAAAAGGGATCGTGAACCGGGGGAACGACTGCAGGATAGCAAGGTGTATGCGGAGGGCGATGGCGGGAAAGAGCCTCCGGCTGGCGTTCCTGGGAGGTTCCATCACCCAGGGAAGCCTGGCCACCAGGCCGGAATTCTGTTACGCGTACAGGGTATATGAGTGGTGGAAGAACCATTTCCCCCAGGCGGATTTTGAGTATATCAACGCCGGGATCGGCGGCACGACTTCCCACCTGGGAGTCGGGAGGGTGCAGGAGGAAGTCCTGTCCCGCAGGCCGGATTTCGTGATCGTGGAGTTCTCCGTAAATGACGACGACACGGATCCCCATTTCCAGGAGACTTACGAGAGCCTGGCGCGGCGGATCCTCTCGGCGGAGGGAAATCCGGCCCTGCTCCTGGTACATAACGTGCGCTATGACGACGGCGGCAACGCGGAATCCATCCACAGGCCGGTGGGGGACCATTACGACCTCCCCAGCGTAGCGGTAAAACCGGTGGTCTATGCGAAGATCGCGGAGGGCGCGCTGGACAAGCGGGCGGTGACTCCGGATGACCTGCACCCCAACGACCTGGGGCATGAGCTGGTGGCGGGGGTGATCACCTGTTATCTTCAGAAGGTAAAGGAAAAGGTGGAGAAAGAGGCGGCGGGAAACGCAGCGGAAGACGTTTCGGAAAAGGACGATTTCCTGCCCTTAAAGGCTCCCCTCACCGCCAGCGCCTATGAGAACGCCGTCCGGCTCCGGAACGACGTGCTGACTCCGGTGAGCCGGGAGGGGTTTGAACCGGACAGGACGCCCCAGTCCTGCGTGGCGGACTGTTTCAAAAAGGGGTGGTCCGCCTCCAAAGTCGGAGAGCGGATCGTCTTCCATGTGGAGGGCTCCTGCCTTGCGGTGCAGTACCGAAAGACCATCCGCAGGCCGGCGCCGGTGGCTGCCCTGATCCTGGACGGGGATCGGGAGCATCCGGTGACCCTGGACGCCAACTTTTTAGAAGAGTGGGGGGACTGTCTCTATTTGGAGACGATCCTGGAGCACGGAAGGCCCGGGAGCCACACCGTGGAGATCGAGATCACCCAGGCGGGACCGGAGGACCGGGAGCGTTTTTACCTGGTGTCCCTGATCACGGCAGGATGAAAGAACTTATGGGATTAGAGAACTTATAATATAACGGAGGACGGAGCATGAGCATTCAGTATTACGAAAAAGAGAGGATCTTTGCCCTGAACACCCCGCACACCACCTATCTCTGCGGGATCGCAGCGCAGGAAGGGTTCCTGGGGCACCTGTACTACGGAAAGCGGCTGGAGGGGATCTCCGGAGCGCCGGAGCTCTTTCGGCTGGAGGAGAGTCCCTTCACGCCGGAGAACAACGACCGTGATCGCGTCTCCTTCTTTGACGCTTTCCCCTTTGAGTATTCCTCCCACGGCGTGGGGGACTTTAGGGAGAGCAGCATTAAAATAAGGGACGAGGGGGGACACAGCACGGTAAGCCCCGTCTACGAGAGCCATGAGATCCGCAGGGGGAAGGAAAAGCTCCCCGGCCTTCCCGCGACCTTTGCCAAAGAGGATGAGGCGGCCACCCTGGTCATAAATTTAAGGGATCCGGCCACGGGGCTGAAGATGGAACTCTCTTATTCCGTCTTTGAGAATGTGGATGCCATCACCCGGAGCGTGCGGGTGGTCAATGAGACAAAAGCGCCCCTGTATCTTGAAAAGGTGATGAGCTGTTGCGTGGACATGGAGGACCAGGGCTTTGACATCCTGACCCTGCACGGCTCCTGGGCCCGGGAGCGCCACATGGAGAGAAAGTCCCTGGGCCACGGAAAGTTCGGAGTCTCCACCGTCAGGGGGGAGAGCAGCCACCAGGAGCATCCCTTCCTGGCGCTCCTTGCGAAGAATGCGGACCAGAACGGCGGCGAAGTCTACGGTTTTCATTTCGTCTATTCCGGGAACTTCCTGGCCCAGGCGGAGAGAGGGCAGTTCAGTCATGTGAGAGTGGTCATGGGGATCTGTCCGGAGGAATTCTGCTGGAAGCTGGAGCCCGGGGAGGCCTTCCAGGCGCCGGAGGTGGTGCTGACCTATTCCGGGGAGGGACTGGGCGGCATGACCAGGAACCTTCACGACCTCTATCGGAACCATCTGATCCGCAGTCCCTGGCTGCACAAAAAGCGCCCCATCCTCATCAACAACTGGGAGGCCACGTACTTCGACTTCAACGAGGAAAAGATCATCAGCATCGCCCGGAAGAGCGCAAAGCTGGGGATCGAGATGCTGGTGCTGGACGACGGATGGTTCGGAAACCGCTTTGACGACAACCGCTCCCTGGGGGACTGGTACGTGAATACGGAGAAGATCCGGGGCGGCATGGGGCATCTCGCGGAAGAGATAAATAAATTGGGGATGAAATTCGGCCTGTGGTTCGAGCCGGAGATGATCTCCCCGGAATCGGAGCTATACAGGCAGCACCCCGACTGGGCCATTGCCGTGCCCGGCAGAAGGCCGGGGCGGGGCAGGAATCAGTTAGTCCTGGACATCAGCCGGAGGGAAGTCCGGGACCATGTCCTGAAGATGGTCTTCGACGTGCTCCACAGCGCCAATATCGAATATGTGAAATGGGACATGAACCGGCCCCTGACGGACCTTGGCAGCGCGGCGCTTCCGGCGGACAGACAGGGGGAGCTCTGCCACAGGTATGTGCTGGGACTCTATGAGATGCAGGAGAGACTGCTTCAGGAGTTCCCGAACCTGCTGCTGGAGAACTGTTCCGGCGGCGGCGGACGGTTCGACCCCGGCATGCTGTACTTCAGTCCCCAGATCTGGTGCTCTGACGACACGGACGCCATCGAGAGGCTGATGATCCAGGAGGGCACCTCCCTTCTCTATCCTTTGAGCTGCATGGGGGCACATGTCAGCGTCTGCCCGAACCATGTGGTTGGCAGGAGCACTCCCTTTGCCACCAGGGGGATGGCGGCCCTGGCAGGGACCTTCGGCTATGAACTGGACGTGACCAAGCTTTCCGAAGAGGACAAAAAGATGACCTCCTTCCAGATCGCCGCCTACCACGCGTTTAACAATCTCATCCGGGAGGGAGATTACTACCGGAACGCGTCCTATCTGGAGAATCACCTCTATGACTGCTTCCAGGCCGTGGAGAAAGGCGGGGCGAAATCCTTGGTATTTTACACCCAGGTCATCGGACAGCCTGCGCGCCACAGCCGCAGGATCCGGCTGATGGGCCTGAAGGCGGAGGCGGATTATAAGATCTGCACGGTGAATCTGGACAGGGAAGAACTCCTTACGGACACGGGCCGGGTGATGAACGGCGACCTTCTGATGCAGGCCGGCATGAATGTCGAAAGGCTTTGGGGAGACTTCCAGGCGAAGCTACTGTATCTGGAGGAAGTCAGGGCGTGAGAAAAACGGATCTCCAGGTGGGTCCAGGCGGAGGGCGTGGTGGGATTCTACAACGCCTATCAGAGAACCGGGGAACTCCGGTATTTAAGCGCGGCGGAGGATATCTGGGACTTTATCCGGGAACATGTTGCGGACAGCAGGGAGGGCGGCGAGTGGTTCTGGTGCACGGACGAGAGCGGAAAGCCCATGCTGGAAAAACCCATCGTGGAACCCTGGAAATGCCCTTATCACAACGGCAGAATGTGCATGGAGATCATGCGGAGAACGACCCGGCACGGGGAAAGTGCAGACGGAGGGAGACATGGCGGTACATCCGAAATATTATGAACTCCTGGAGAGGCAGGAGAAGCTCTTGTCGAGAAAGAATGAGGTGGACGCGGACTTTTACAACGGCATTTACGAGAGATACCGGTATCCCGTGCTCACCAGGGACCACGCGCCCCTGATCTGGCAGTACGATCTGGACCAGGAGACCAACCCCTATTTTGAAGAGAGGCTTGGCATCAACGCGGTCTTAAATTCCGGGGCCATTGAATTAAACGGAAAGTATTATCTGGTGGCCCGGGTGGAGGGAAACGACAGGAAGTCCTTCTTTGCGGTGGCGGAGTCGGAAAGTCCCGTGGACGGCTTCCGCTTCTGGGACTATCCCATCCTTTTGGAGGACACCTGCCCGGAGGAGACGAACGTCTACGACATGCGCCTCACCAAACATGAGGACGGCTATATCTACGGCGTGTTCTGCTCGGAGAGCAAGGACGCCTCCACAGGCGACCTCTCGGCGGCGGTAGCCGCTGCGGGCATCGTCCGGACAAAGGATCTGAAGACCTGGGAGAGGCTGCCGAATCTGAAGACCCTGCGGTCCCCCCAGCAGAGGAACGTGGTGCTGCACCCGGAGTTTGTGGACGGGAAATACGCCTTTTACACCCGGCCCATGGACGACTTCATCGACACCGGCAGCGGCGGGGGCATCGGCTTCGGCCTCTGCGAGGATATCAGGAATCCTGTGATCGACGAGGAGATCATCACCAGCCGGAGAAAGTACCACACCATCACGGAGGTGAAGAACGGGGCCGGCGCGGTTCCCATCAAGACGCCCCGGGGCTGGATCCACGTTGCCCACGGCGTGCGGAACACCGCGGCGGGACTGCGCTATGTGATCTACGCTTTCGCCACCTCCCTGGAGGACCCCTCCAGGGTCATCGCCGAGCCCTCCGGGCTGCTCATCGGCCCCAGGTCCGGAGAGAGGGTGGGGGACGTGTCCAACGTGGTTTTCACCAACGGCGCGATTGCAAGAGAGAACGGCGAGGTGTATATTTACTATGCGTCCTCAGACACCAGGATGCACGTGGCAAGGACCAGCATCGACCGGCTTGTGGACTATGTGTTCCACACGCCGGAGGACCCCCTGCGCAGCGTGGAGTGCGTGGCCCAGAGGTGCGCACTGGTGAAGAAGAACCTGGAGTGCCTGGAGCAGGAGGGGAAGTAAACGGACTGCGGTCATACTGCGGGCGGAAAGCGCCCGCTTCGTATGCCTGGCCGGAATCCAATGCAGCGAAAGGCGGGGGTGCCGCGGCGGGGAACTGTAAATCCCCGGCCTGGACAGCCGAAAGGGGAGAGATTCGTATGGAAAAGAGAGAGAGGATCCTTGTCCCGGAGCCGGTCCTCAAAGAGAATGTCTGGGGCGGGAACCGTCTGGTGACGGAATTTCATTATAAGAGCGAGGGAAGCGGGTACGGCGAGTGCTGGGGGATCAGCGCCCATCCCCACGGGGACTGCGTGATCGCCGAGGGCGAGTACGCAGGAGAGACCCTGTCGCGCCTCTACCGGGAACACAGGGAACTTTTTGGAAACCTAAAGAGCCCGGAGTTTCCGTTGTTAGTCAAGATCATCGACGCCCAGGATAAGTTGAGCATCCAGGTGCATCCCGACGACGCCTACGCGGGAACCCATGAGGACGGCAGCCTGGGAAAGACGGAGTGCTGGTACGTGATGGACTGCCCGGAGGACGCCGAGCTGGTGATCGGCCATAAGGCAAAGACGAGGGAGGAGCTGGCGGACATGGTCCACCAGGGACGCTACGAGGAGCTGGTCCGCCGCGTGCCGGTGAAGAAGGGTGATTTTATCCAGATCGAGCCGGGCACCATCCACGCCATCACGGCAGGGCTACTGATCCTGGAGACCCAGCAGAGCAGCGACGTCACGTACCGCGTATACGACTACGGCCGTCTGGTGGACGGAAAGCCCCGCCCCATCCATGTGGAGCAGAGCATCCAGGTGGCGAATGTGCCGGATGAATCCGACAAAAAAGCCTTAAAACACACTCAGGATTACGCGGCCAATCGATTGAACCAGCTGGTGTCCTGTGATTTTTACAAGGTATGGAAGCTGAAGGTGGAGGGGGAGTTCTCCCTGGAACAGGAGGAGCCCTTTCTGCTGCTCAGCGTGATCCAGGGGGGCGGCTTCTTGGACGGAAGAAACATAAAGAGGGGGGACCATCTGATCCTGCCTGCAGGCTACGGAAGGGCGCGCTTTTCCGGAGACATGGAACTCATTCTCTCCACGGCGGTGGAGAAATAAAATGACGCGGCGCGGAAACGGGACAGGCAAGACGCCAGGCCCGGACGGGGAGGAAATGAAAGATGATCTATCTGATCGCGGACACGCATTTCGGGGACGAAAATATCCGGCGGTATGAGAACCGCCCCTTCGCCACGGCGGGGGAGATGGACGAGGCGCTGATCCGGAACTGGAACGGCGTCGTAAAGGAGGGGGATCTGGTCTACGTTCTGGGGGACTTCGCCCTGGCGGGAGGGGAGCAGGCGCTTCTCGAAAGGCTGGCGGGCCGGAAGATCCTGATCAAGGGCAATCACGACAGGGCCTCCTGCCGGGAATACCGGGAGTGGGGCTTTGAGGAGGCGTACGGCCTCCCGGTGATCCTGGACGGCTTCTGGATCCTGTCTCACGAGCCCCTTTATGTGAATGAGAACATGCCCTACGCCAATCTTTTCGGCCACGTCCATGGCTCTCCCCAGTACCGGACCTGCAGCAGCAGGCACTACTGCGTCAGCGCGGAGAGGATCGGTTATCAGCCCATCCCTTTGGAGAAGGTAAAGGAGGAGATTCAAAAAAGGGACAAACAAAAAAGTATGCAAAATGACTAAAAAAACCGGATTGTATTTAGGAAAATTGCTTTTGAAAAGGTCTATTATAGCAACATTCGTAAAAAGTTTAGCAAAAAGTGAAAAAAGGTCTTGGCAATTTCACCATCAAGTTGTATAATGTGTTTAGCTCAGGGCAGAGCAAAAAAAGTAAAGGAGAGTACGAGATGACACGGAAAGAAAATATCTTACATTTTTTCCGCAATACATGGAAACACAGAGTTCATGTTCTGATGGCGCTTCCTACCTTCCTGATCATGTTCTTTTTCCTTTATGTTCCCATGGGCGGTCTGGTGATGGCTTTCAAGAACTTTAACTACAAGGACGGTATCTGGGGGAGCCCTTGGAACGGTTTCAAAAACTTTGAGTTCCTTACGGCGTCAAAGTCCATCTTTGTGAATATGACTTCCAACACGCTGATGTACTATGTGATCTTCACGCTGCTGGGAACCTTTTTGAACGTGCTGCTGGCAATCTGCATCGACCAGCTCGTCTTTAAAAAGCTGGGCGCGACCCTGCAGAGCATCCTGATCATCCCGATCTTCATCTCCTACGCGGCAGTGCAGTTCCTTGTGTACGCATTCCTGAGCACCGATACCGGACTGATCAACAATCTGCTGGGAACCAGGATCCGTTTCTACGCCGAGGCCGGGTACTGGCCTACGATCCTGACCATTGTGAAGATGTGGAACAGCGTGGGTTACGGCTCCGTGCTCTATATGTCCGTTCTGGCCGGCGTGGATATGCAGCTCTATGAGGCGGCCCAGATCGACGGCGCGAACAAGTGGAAGCAGATCAAGCATATCACGATCCCTTCCCTGATCCCCATGATCACCGTGATGCTCCTTCTCTCCGTCGGCAACATTATGAGATCCGACACCGGTCTGTTCTATCAGGTTACGAGGAACAGCGGTACGCTGGCGAGTACGACGCGGGTTATCGACTCTTACGTGCTGAACCAGATCCTTGGGAGCTCAAACTTCGGCTTTACCGCCGCGGCGTCATTCTTCCAGTCTGTAATAGGTTTGATCCTGATCATCATAGCCAACTTTGTGGTTCGCAAGATTGAACCCGAGAACGCATTATTCTAAGGGGGGATCGCAGATATGGCATCTATAAGTGAAAAGAGAGCAAAGAGAAAAGAGGAAAAAGCCCAGGAGAAGCTTTACGATCTCCAGTACGGCGTAAAAAAGAAAAAAGGGATCGGGCAGTACATACTGGCGACGCTCCTGACGATCTATACGATCATCGTTGCGCTTCCCATCCTCCTGGTATTTATCGCCGCGTTCACAGACGAGAAGACGATCGCGACGGAGGGGTTCAGCTACTTCCCTTCGAAATGGTCTGTCAGCGGTTTTAACACGGTGCTCCGGTACGGGCATCAGCTCATTGTTTCCTATGGCGTGACCATTCTGATTACCGTGGGAGGCACTTTGATCGGACTGCTCTGCATGAGCCTTTTCGCCTATGCGCTGAGCAGAAAGGATTTTCGTCTCCGCGGGTTCCTGGCGATTTATGCCATGATCCCCATGCTGTTCAACGGAGGACAGCTCTCCGGCTATATCGTGTTTACATCCATGTATGGACTGAAGGACAGCCTGTGGCTTCTGATGCTGCCGATCTGCTGCACCACCATGAACATCATTATCCTCAGGACTTATATCCAGAACAGCGTGCCGGAGGAGCTGATGGATTCTGCGAAGATCGACGGAGCGGGAGAGTGGAGGACTTTCTTCCAGATCACCCTGCCCCTGATGAAACCAACGCTGGCGGCCGTGGGTTTCATGATGGCTACCACTTACTGGAACGACTGGCAGAACGCTCTGCTGTACATCACCAGCAACAGCAAGAAGCCTCTGCAGCTCCTTCTGGTGAACATCCAGAAGAGTATCGAGACCCTGCTGAACGCAGGAAACATCCCTTCATCCGTCCTGGCGACGATGCAGGGCAACATTCCGCAGTATTCCGCAACCATGGCGACTGTGGTAATGGTCATCGGTCCTATCATGATCCTGTATCCTTTCTTCCAGAAGTACTTTGCGAAAGGCCTGACGATGGGATCGGTAAAAGGCTGATATTCGGGAAGTCCATTGCGGATTTCTTTAGAATATACAACATTTATTTTTAAGGGAGGATTTTCAAATGAAAAAGAAGAAGTTTCTTTCTGTGGCATTGGTCGCAGCTATGACTGCTTCTCTGCTTGCAGGATGCGGCAGCGGCGGTTCCGGTGACTCCGGCAACGGCGGAAGCGGAAGCAATGGCAAAGTTCACATCAATGTCTACAGAGCAATCTTTAACCTGGGCCAGGCTGACGAAGATCAGGTAAAGAAGGTACAGGATGCGATCAATGCATATCTGGACGAAAAGGGTAAGAACATCGAGATCAGCCTTTCCGACGTAAGCTCCAATGAGTACACAGAGAAGGCTAAGCTGGCTCTTGCCAACAACGAGATTAACCTGCTCTGGACGGCCGCTTGGGAGACCTCTATCGGCACCAATGATCTGGTTCCCATGAATGCGGTTTATGACATCACCGATCTTCTGCCCGGCACCGACTTGTACAGTTCCATGGATGCAGATCAGTGGGAAGCTTCCAAGTACAACGGCAGGAACTATTACATCCCTGTTTACAAGGACAATGTAGAGGGCTACGATTTCATGTTCCGTCAGGAGCTGATCGACAAGCACAACTGGGATATCACTTCCGTTAAGAAGCTGGCTGATCTGGAACCCATGCTGGCTGACGCTAAGGCAGACGGACTGAAGTATCCCCTGCTGACCCAGAAGACCGCAATGTTCTACAGATGGTACATCGACAGCTTTGATTTCTTCACCGCAGAATCCGACGCTAACTGGGTTGCTGTGGACAGAGATACCAACGAAGTGGTTTGCACCGTTGACACCCCTGAGTACAAGGAGTTCTGCACTCTGATGGCAGACTGGGCTGACAAGGGTTATGTCTCCGAGGACGACGTGACCAAGAGCACCAACGACCAGACCGTACAGTCCAAGGATTGGGCAGTTTCCTGGTGGACGGATGTCCCTGTAAACGATGAGGCTGACGCTCGTTACGGCCAGGATGTCACCATGCAGCCTGCAACCAAGAGATGGGCACACTCCACTTCCGCGCTGGGTTCCTGCTATGCGGTAACCGCTAATAGCACCGAGGAACAGGCTAAGGCTTGTATCGATTTCATGGGGCTGCTTTACACCGACAGCAAGCTGGCTGACCTCTACACTTTCGGTATCGAGGGCGAGGACTTCGTATACGCTACCGATGGCGGCGGGGTTCTGCAGTCTTGGATTGACGAGGGCGGAAAGTACAGAGCTCCTCAGGTGATTGATGATAAAGGTACCTTTGAGGAAGGTACGATTTCTCCTTCCAAGTACAATCACTCCATGTGGGAGTCCGCAAACGCTACCATCGTAACGCGTCTGGACAACGAGCCTACCAACAAGTCTGATCTTTACAAGACATTTAACGGCGGTGCGGAGACTTCTGTTGCAGCAGGTTTCCGTTTCGACAAGACCCCTGTAGAAGCCGCTTACACTGCATGTAAGGACGTCTTCGGAGAGTACGGTTTCGTTCTGGAGAACGGCGGCGTTAAGCCGGCTGATGTAGATGCAAAGCTTGCTGAATACAAGTCTAAGCTTGACGAGGCTGGTTTCCAGGATGTCCTCGCTGAGTTCCAGAAGCAGTACAACGAGTTCAAGAACAAGTAATTTGAAACTCGGTAATAACTGATAAGTCAAAGATCGGCGCATGATTGTCCGCAGTCATGCGCCGGTTTTTTTGGAAGGCAGAAAAGGATGGGCTTTAACAAATAAAAATTTTATTAAATCCTTTACAGAAAGTTCGCTCTCTGCTATAATCAACTTGTCTTTGAAAATCTATCTTTCTATTCCCGCGGTTCCGCGGCGCTTTTCAAGACTATTTTAATTATTATACAGGAGGAGTCTGCCTATGTCAGAAGAAAAAACCAATGTCAATTCCAACCGCGAGGTAAAATCGGATGTGTTTACCACGCTTTTCAGCGAACCGGAGAACGCGGCCCAGCT
>CANQEV010000045.1 GCA_947595925.1 uncultured Acetatifactor sp.
AAAAGCAGAAACAGCCATAAAGCCCATAAACACAGGCTTTATGGCTAATATACTGCTTATCAAGTGTCAAAGATGGGGTTTATGCTCCATTATATAGGCAAATCCTCCTTTGTGTCAAGTTACGATTGTCTCGAATCACGGTACACGCCCTTAATCCCGGCGGTCCTCCCGGACGAAGGGAGGGCGGACGACCGTATCGCACAGGAGCGCGTATTTCTTCGGTTGGCGGTAGGCGTTCCCGTGAACCTCCGCCCCGCGGTACCGCCGCAGCTGGGAGAGATCCAGGTCTGCCGTGAAGATCCCTTCCCTGCCGTCCGCCTGCAGGATGCAGGTATCCCGGGAGCCCTGCAGCTCCGGCAGGTAAGCCACGCCGTCAAACACGCTGGAGCCGCCGTTGCAGTCGGGAACGCCGTCCGGATAATTGCAGGTTGCGATAGCCGTCATGTTTTCATAAGCCCTCGCCCGAAGCTGGGAGAGGCGGTTGATCTCCATGGGGCAGGCGTTGGGAACCAGAATCAGTTCCGCGCCTTTGAGCATCAGGATCCGGGCGCTCTCGGGAAATTCCCGGTCATAGCAGATCATGGCGCCGACCTGGACTTTTCCGCCGGCGGTATCCAGCTCAGTTACATAAAAGTCTTCGCCGGGGGTCAGGTTCCGCTCCACGCTAAAATCACAGGTGTGGACTTTCGCGTAGGTCAGCTTTTGCCTGCCGTGCCGGTCAAAGAGGATAAAAGCATTGCGGGGCGCGGGGCGGTACTCCTCCAGCAGGGTCACGCCCACCGCCATCTCCAGCTCCCCGGCCAGTCTGCCGAAGGCCCGGACAAATTCGCCCTCCGCAGGGACCGCCTCCGCCTGCCACTCCGGCACGGGGCGGTCATAGATGCGGTAACCGCAGCTCCACATTTCGGGAAACAGGGCGATATCCGCCCCTTGGGCTTTCGCCTGTCTGCATGCCTCCAGCCCCTTATCCAAATTTTCCGCCAGGGTATTTCCCGGCGCGATCTGCAGCAGGGCGATCCTTAACCTGTCGGCCATACGATTCTCTCCTTTTTTATTTTTTCAGCGGTCCGGGGACAGGTCACAGTCTCGGGTCCACGGGTTCACTTTCCAGCGCCAGAACGCCAAAGGCACATTCATGCACCCGGTACAGCGGCTCCCCCTTCGCAAAGCGCTCCAGGGATTCCATGCCCAGGGAGAACTCTTTCAGCGCAAGATTCCTCTTACGGCTTAAAGACCGAACCTTCAGGCGATTCAGGTGCTCCGGCTCCAGATATTCCGCACCGTAGATAATGCGCAGATATTCCCTGCCCCTGCACTTCACCGCGGGCTGCAGGAGCTTTGCGTCCTGCTTTGCGGTAAAGAACTCCGGCTTCACAACCATTCCCTCGCCGCCGTCCGCGGTCAGCTCCAGCCACCAGCCGACGCCTTTCTGAACGCTCTCCTCGCTTTCCGTGTCCACGCAGAGAAAGGGCGTCTCAAGGAACACCGGATCGGCGCCTGTGATATATCTGCGGATGTTCTCCATGTGCCAGACATGCTTTTCCTCCCGGAACACCCTGCCCTCGCAGGCCAGGATATGAAAGGGCGCGATGCGGAAGTCGTCGATGCTTTTCACCGTCCAGCAGTACTCCCGGTAAGCCTTGACGTACCGCTCCATGTCGTCCTTTTTCGCCCGGTATTTTTGAAGGAGCATCACGGGATCCACGTTCTGTCCCGAGGTGATCTTATCCACTTCCGGCGTCATGTTCTGCCGCTCGCAGGCTTTTTCCAGGACTTTCACCGCCGCCGACAGCCCGTCCAGTCCGGCGTTTCCCGTAGGCGCGTACTGGGAGTGCAGAAGCCCCTGAGCCTTTTCGGACCAGGGCATGAGCTCCGTGTCGAGGCAGACCCAGTCGGTCTGAAAATCTTCCCAGAATCCTGTCCCGGTGAGCGCGGCGTCCAGTCTGTCCAGCAGTGCGGACTCCGTCTCCGCATCATCGAAAAACCGCCTGCCCGTCCTGGTATAAATGATCCCCCGGGTGCCGTCCGCGACGCCGAAACGCCGCAGGGCCGTGTCGGGAGTCCTGCACAGGACAATGACCGCCCTGGACCCCATGTGCTTTTTCTCGCACACCACGTTCCGGATCCCATGGCTCCTATAATACGCAAAAGCCTCCAGCGGGTGCTCCAGATATTCCTCCAGACCGCTGGTCTCGCAGGGGGACATGGTGGGCGGCAGATAGATCAGCCAGTGGGGATCCGCGGCAAACCGTGACATGATCTCCAGCGCCGCCGCGGCGTTGTTCTCTGGAATGTCGATGGCGGGGATCAGCTCGGTCCCGATGTGCAGCTTCTTATTAAAATCTCCCACTGTGAGCATATCGCCCATGTCTTTGTCGGACTCTTCCTCCAGCGGTCTGACAGGCTCATAATACTGCCGCAGCGCGGGAACTTCGACGATCTCCCTCTCAGGATACCGCAGGGCTGTCAGCTTTCCGCCGAACACGCAGCCCGTGTCGATGCAGTACGTCTCGTTCAGCTGGCGGACTTCCCGTCCGGCAATATGGCCGT
This sequence comes from uncultured Acetatifactor sp., assembly GCA_947595925.1. GTDB lineage: Bacteria > Bacillota > Clostridia > Lachnospirales > Lachnospiraceae > Acetatifactor. Next base: position 2,551 of record CANQEV010000045.1, read on the forward strand.
ACACCACCGTCCCGTGGCCCCGGTAGTCCGAGGCCCAGTCCAGGCGCACCGGCAGGCCGTAGGAATCCATCTCTCCGGTGGTCTCCCCGTAGAGGCAGAAGTCCCGCACTCTCGCAGACGACCTGCCGATGTATTCCTGTTTCAGTCCGGCGTGGGAGATCACCAGCTTTCCGTCGTCCAGGACATAATGGCTGACCAAGCCGTCGATAAATTCCGCGGCCTCCTTCCGGAAATCCTCCCCCCGTTCCTCCATTTCTGCCGCGGTCCTGTCCAGGCCGTGAGTCAGGGCGACCTTCCTGCCCCGCAGATATTTCAGCAGTTTGACGTCATGATTGCCGGGCACGGCGATGGCGTTCCCCGCCTTCACCATGTCCATGACAAGGCGGAGCACGTCGCCGTTCCTGGCCCCTCTGTCGCAGAAGTCCCCAAGGAACGCCGCTTTTCTGCCGTCCGGATGGACATATCCCTCTTCCGTCTTCCGGTAGCCAAGCTTCTCCAGCAGGATCTCCAGCTCATCGCAGCAGCCGTGGATATCGCCGATGATATCAAAGGGTCCGTGCTCGTCCCTCTTATCGTTCCAAAGTCTCGTCCGTACGATCTCCGTGTTTTCGGCCTGATCCTGGGACTCGATCACATAGATGAAGCGGAAGCCCTCCCGCCGCAGATTCCTGATGCTGCGTTTCACGTCAACGCAGTGCTGGTGCACCACGCGCGGGGAAATGTTCCGGTCCCGGCGGGCGCTGTTGCGCTCCTGAAGGATCTCCTCCGGGAGGTTCAGGACGATTGCCACCGCATGAACGTTCTGGTTTTTTGCCAGCTCCGTCACCTGCTTTCTCGCGCTCTGCTGGAGGTTTGTCGCGTCGACCACTGTAAGTTTTCCGTTCTTCAACCGTTTCTCCGCAGCATAATACAACAGGTCAAAGGCGTCCCCGGAGACGTTCTGACTGCTCTCATCATCGCAGACCATGCCCCGGAAGAAGTCGGAGGAAAGCACCTCCGTAGGCCTGAAATATCTGTGGGCGAAGCTCGTCTTTCCCGAAGAAGTCCCTCCCACCATCGCCACAAGGCATAATTCCGGTATCTCTATCTTAAATCTCTCCATTTTTTGTAAACACCCCCATCTGTGTCGGCGTGCCGGTTTTCTCATCCAGATCACCGATGCCGCTGATCTCACAGGAGTACCCGAACCTCTCGCACACATGCTCCGTCCACTTGCGGAACTCCTCCCTGGTCCACTCAAAGCGGTGGTCCCCGTGCCGCAGGGCATTCTCCCTCATTCTTTCATAGTTGACATTATATTCTTTGTTGGGCGTGGTTAAGATCACGGTCCTCGGAGCGGCAAATTCAAATACCACCCGCTCAAAAGCAGGGATACGCATGGGCTCTATATGTTCGACGACCTCCACGACGCAGGCGCAGTCATACCCTTCAAAGCGCTTGTCCCGATAGGTGAGGGACGCCTGCATCAGCGTCAGCTTCTCCCGGCGGTATGTCTGCATTTTATCCGGCTTAAGACGCTGCGCCGCCTTTTCCAGCACACTGACGGACACGTCGCAGGCCGCGACCTTCCGGATCTGGGGCTCGTTTAACAAAAGCGAGGTGAGCCTCCCTTCCCCGCAGCCCAGATCGATCACGCTGGTTGCCCCGCTCTTTAAGACGGCATTTTTTACCGCTTCCAGCCGAAGCGTATTGAGAGGGGTATGAACTTCCTTCTCCTTCTGCGCTTCCTCCTGCTCCTGCAGCGTTTCCTCCTTTTCCCCGCTCTCTTCCTCCGGCGTCTCCTCGTCCAGGAGGATGTCCAGGGCTTTTTGTGCGTATCCCTTTTTCGCAAAGAAATACCGCCTGGTGATCTTCTCCCTGGAGGGATGATCGGCAAGCCAGCCCTCTCCGTGGGCCAGGAGCTTTTGGATCTCCTCCTCGGTGCTGTAATAATGCTTCTGTCTGTCAAAGACAGGAATCAGCACATAAATATGGTTCAGCAGCTCCGACAGCTTCACCGTGCCGCTGATCGTCAGATCGATATAGGGCGACAATCCCCACTCGGGGAAGGCGTCGTCCAGCTGGGTACGGCTTGTCACGACCGTGTATCCAAGGGGCTGAAAAAGCTCCTCCGCCAGGGTGTCGTTCCCGCCGTCCCGCAGGGCATAAAGGCAGGCCGTCAGCTTCAGCGGCGTATCCGCCAGTTCCTGCCGCTTATCGCAGCGCCCGCTTATGGCGGTGCCGAATACCCGGGCGATGGCCGTACTCATAAAAGATGTGGAGGCATAGGGGCGGTCATTCACATAGTCAAACAACCCTCCATCCCTGCTGCCGGCCTTTCCCCGGGCAAGGTCAAGAGGATCGATGTCCAGAAGCAGCGCAACCGTAGTGCGCTCCTCGCTGACCTCCGGATAAAAGACATAGGCCTTTCCGAAGGACAGCTCAAACTGCTGGGCCCTCTCCGGGTTCTTGTGCAGCAGGAAGCCGAGCTCCTGTGTATTTTCTCCCTCATAAGTAATGGTCAGTAACAATTTCACTGCCCCCTTTCGCGATATCTTCAATCCCGATCTTACCACAAAACGGCTCCCGCTGCAAAAGACCGGTAGTATAATTTCTTATGATCTTGACAGCATGCTGCGTCAAGCAGACTGTTTTGACCGCCCTGTCTGCGGCATCCCGCCTCAGAGCAGCCTGCACTTCTTTGCCAGCTTTACGATCAGATAGCCTTTGGGAAGAGTCCGGAGCTCCTGTTCCGACATAACTCTCAGGACAAGGAGAAGGACAAAATAGACGATCACCCCCACGGCGACAGCCGGGATCAGAGAGATCCGCATGGAACCGCTGGCAAGATAGACCAGCTCATAGACGCCTCTGGCGACTGCGCCCATGACCACCGCCGCGAGAGCCGGAAGAAGGAAAGTTTTCTTCCACTCCTGGCGGTAGCCGATGGCCCGGCGCAGGGAAAACTGATTCAGCAGACACATGATCCCCGCGTAGAGCGTATTGGCGGCCGCCAGCACATAACAGTCCAGCTCGGTGTGCAGGAGCAGGATCACGGAAACCACGGTCTGCACCGCCAGCGCAATGCCGGCGTTAACGATGGGGACATTTACCTTTCCGAGTCCCTGGAGAATGGAACTGCTCAGAGTGGAGAGCGAATAAAAGATCACGGAAAAGGACAGCACCATCAGAAGCTTCCCCGCCAGGGTCACCACATCATCGGGCCTGGCAAACAGGAAGTACATGACTGGCTTTGCCAGGGCAAACAGCCCTGCCGCCGAAGGGATGGAGATGACCATGGTAGTCTTGATGGCCATGCCGATCTTCTCCCGGGCAAGGCCATTTTCTCCCGCCGCCGAGAGCTGGGCGACGGAGGGGATCATCGCCGCCGCCATGGCCGTGGCAAAAGCGATGGGAATATTGGACACGATCATGGACTGTCCCGAATAGATCCCCCACTTAAAGTACTGCAGGGCGCTGTCCACTTCCCTGAGATTCGGGATCAGCTTTGTGTAGATATAATTGTTCACCGCGCCGTTCAGATTCGCCACCGCGGTGCTGAGGATAAAGGGCGTCACGATCAGGGTGATGGTTTTGATCATGCTGGCGTAGGAGTCCACCCGCTCATGCCGGTCATGGGCCACGCGCTTTAAGATCAGCTTCCGGTTCAGAAAATACATCCCCGCCATAAAGAGAAGCCCCGTCAGAACGCCGATCCCCGTCCCCAGGGCGCTTCCCATGGCGCCGTATACGGCATGGCTGATCCTGCCCGCCTCATCCGCCGGGGTTTCCAGGGTGCCGAGGGACAATTTGATCAAAAGACAGGCGCCGCCCACGCTGACCACCGCATTGGCGATCTGTTCCAGGATCTGGGACACGGAAGTCTGCACCATGCTCTTATGAGCCTGGAAATACCCCCGCAGGACCCCCAACACGCCGTAGATAAAGATCGTGGGGGCGAATGTCCGAAGGACCGGTATGGCTGCCTCCTCCACAAAGAGCCCCGCCCCGAAAAACAAAAAGAGGCTGGCGACCAGACCCACTGCCAGCACATATCCCATCGCACAATAAAAAAGCCGGTGCGCGTTCCGGTATTCTTTCATCGCCAGCTTCTGCGCGATCACCTTCGAGATCGCGGAGGGGATACTGTAGGAGGACACCAGAAGGACGATGCTGTAATAGCCGTACGCCGCCTGGTAATAGCCCAGACCCTGTTCCCCTATAACGGCAGTCATAGGGCTTCTGTAGAGAAGCCCTATGATCCGGGTGACGATGCCTGCGGCGGCAAGGATTCCCGCCTGGGCGATAAAGTTATCTTTCTGCTTGTTCTGATTACCCATAAAAAACTTATCCGATCAGCCAGTCGTACATCTCCTGATATTTTTTAGCGGAGACATCCCAAGAGAAATCTGCCGCCATGGCGCGGTCCACCATCTTGTTCCACTCGCGCCTCTTATCGTAATAGATGCGCTCCGCGTAGCGGATCGTGTTCAACATCTCGTGCGCGTTGTAGTTCGTAAAGCTGAAGCCGGTCCCCGTACTCTCAAACTCATTATATGGCTGGACCGTATCTTTCAGACCTCCGGTTTCGCGGACGATGGGGATGGTCCCGTAGCGCAGGCTCATGAGCTGGCTCAGGCCGCAGGGCTCAAACAGGGACGGCATCAGGAAGGCGTCACAGGAGGCGTAGATCTTGTGGGACAGTTCCTCCGAATAGTAGATATTTGCGGAGACCTTATCCTGGTACTTCCAGTCAAAGTGACGGAACATGTTCTCGTACCGGTCCTCGCCGGTGCCCAGCACCACAAACTGGATGTCGTCGTGACAGAGCTCGTCCATCACATAGGCGACGAGATCCAGGCCTTTCTGATCGGTCAGGCGGGAGATCAGGCCGATCATCATCTTCTTCTCGTCCTGCACCAACCCCAGCTGCTCCTGAAGGGCCTTCTTGTTCTTTATCTTTTCCTTGCGGAAATTCACCGCGTTGTACCTGTTTACGATGTATTTATCGGTCTCCGGATCAAACTCCGTATAGTCGATGCCGTTCAGGATGCCGCGCAGGTCGTTGCTCCTGGCCCGGAGCAGTCCGTCCAGCCCTTCCCCGTAAAACTTGGTCTTGATCTCCTCCGCATATGTATCGCTGACGGTGGTCACCGCGTCCGCAAACACGATGCCGCCCTTTAAAAGGTTGGCGTCCTTATACGCCTCCAGCTTGTCGGAGGTGAAATAATAATCCGGGAGCCCGGTGATGCTCTGCACGGTCTTCACATCCCACTTTCCCTGGAACTTCAGATTGTGGATGGTCATGATGGACTTCATGCTGGTGAAGAACAGATCCCCCCGGAAACGCTCCTTCAAGTACACGGGGATCAACCCCGTCTGCCAGTCGTGACAGTGGATGATGTCAGGCTGGAAACCGATCAGGGGCAGGGCGGAAAGCACCGCCTTTGAGAAGAAAGCGAATTTCTCTATCTCATAGCAGGCGTCGTCACAGTAGGGCTTCGGGCCGGAAAAATAATGCTCGTTGTCGATGAAGTAATAGTGAACGCCGTCCACCGTGGCTTCCTCGATCCCCACGTAAACGTTCTGCCAGTTGTAGTCCATATAAAAATTAGTCAGAAAGCTGATTTTTTCTTTCATTTCCTGCCGGATGCAGGTGTATTTGGGCAGGATCACACGCACGTCAAAGTACCGCTTGTCAATACATTTCGGCAGGGAGCCCACCACATCGGCCAAACCGCCCGTCTTGATAAAAGGAACTCCTTCCGCTGACGCATATAAAATTTTTTTCATTGGATACCCTCCACAAAAATGATAATTATAGTATACACCATAATCGAAAAAGAGAAAAGAGGGTACGCGTCAAATTTTCCCCTAAAATTAAAATTTCTTTCCGTTGTCCGAGGGCCCTCATGAAATTCAAGAACGGTAAGACAGACGGATCCTGTCGGCGATCAGGGCAATAAACTCGGAATTCGTAGGCTTCCCCTTGCTGTTGTCGATGGTATAGCCAAACAGGGAATCCAAAGTCTCCATCTTCCCCCTGCTCCAGGCCACTTCTATGGCGTGGCGGATCGCCCTCTCCACCCGGCTGGGAGTGGTCTGAAAACGCTTGGCGATGGTGGGATACAGAATCTTTGTGATGGAGCTGATCATGGTGCTGTCCTCCACGGACATCATGATCGCCTCCCGGAGATACTGGTACCCCTTGATGTGAGCGGGCACGCCGATCTCGTGGATCATATCCGTCACGTCCTGTTCCAGATCCCTGGAGATCTCGCTGGCCGAGGCCGCCTTTACGCTCTCGGTTTTCTTTGTCTCACTCCCCGAGGAGGGAACGGTGATCATGATCTGAAATTCCTTGTTCGCGTTCAGAAGATCGTCCAAAATCTTATGTACTTTTTCATTGTCCTTTGTGGCCGTGATATTTAACTGTTCCATAATCGCAACATACCTCCGCACTTTCTTGCTGTCTCACTGTCCTTTGTCTCTCTACCTATTGTAACAATCCCTATTTTTTCTCTCAACCGGAACTCACCGCAGGAATTGCCTTTTTCCGCCGCTTTCCGTCCCGCCTCCAACGGATTCGTCATTTTTTTGCAGAGAATCCCTTTTCCCGCCCTTGCCCAAACTCCCTTTTTGGATTATACTGGTAAAGCATGGTTTTCCCGCTGCGCCGCGGCGATCCCGCGCGGACGGGGAATCCCTGCAGACAAGAGAAAAAGGGAAAGGCACGGTATCAACGGATGACAAAACAGGAAATCGCGGAGATCAAAAAACTCTTTAATCTTAGGAAATGTTCCATCGACCGGATCTGCGGCTGCTGCGTGGACGGCGAAAAGAATAAGACCCTTACTTTCCGTCAGGCTTTTTTGTCCCTTCCCGAGGAAGAGATGAACAAATATTTTGAGATCTTCCGGAAGGCTCTCTCCGGGAGCGTGGGCAAAAATCTCCTCACCCTGGAATTTCCCCTCTCCGGCGAGGAGGCGGGCGGGACTCAGGAATTTCTGTACCGCCTGCGCGAAAGCGGGCTGAAGGATGATTCCCTCCTGGAGGAATTTTATGACCGGATCATCAACTCTTACGAATATGTCGGCAGCTACCTGATCCTGGTGATTCACAACGTCTACGACGTTCCCGGGAAGACGAAGGACGGGATCGAGATGGAGGACGCCTCCGACGAGGTGTACGACCACATCCTGGCCTGCGTCTGTCCCCTGGAGCTGACCAAACCCGGGCTCTTCTACAACCCGGAGGAAAACGCCATTCGGAACCGCATCCGGGACTGGGTGGTAGGCATGCCCCAGATGGGCTTCCTCTTCCCCGCCTTTCAGGACAGGAGCGCGGATCTGCACAGCGTCCTCTACTACAGCAAGGACGGCGAAGACCTGAAGGACGGCCTGGTGGACGCGGTCCTGGGCTGCCCCCTGCCCCTCTCCGCAAAGACCCAGATGGAGACCTTCCACACGATTGTGGAAGAGACTCTGGAGGACAGCTGCGACATCGAGATCGTAAAGAGCATCCACGACAAGCTGACGGAACTGGTAGAGGAAAACAAGGAAAATCCCCAGCCCCTGATCCTGGACAGGAACGAGGTCCACACCATCCTTGCGGACAGCGGCGTGCCTAACGAAAAGCTGGAACATTTTTCGGAGCGCTATGAAGAAGCCGCCGGGAAGGACACCCCGCTCTATGTCAGCAACATCATGAACGCCAGAAATTTCGAGGTCAAGACCCCGGACGTCATCGTAAAGGTAAAGCCGGAGCGCACGGATCTCATCGAGACCCGGGTGATCGGCGGCAGGGACTGTCTCGTAATCGCCCTGGACGGCACCGTGGAAGTAAACGGGATCACCGTCCGAAAATCCCTGGCGGACAACGACATGAGCGATACCTGATAAGTTACTGAAAAATTTCTTTCGGCAGGCTGGCGGCCACGCAGGCCGTCCCGTAGCCGACCCTCTCATTGGGATAGGCGCTCTCCCCCCGCAGGGGAAGGGCCCCGGCCCGAAAATAAGCCTTCACCTTTTCCCCGTAGAGATAGGGGTCGTTCCCTCTGAGGATCCCCCACTCCATTAAGAGCACCGCGCTGCCGCTGACGATGGGCGCGGCGAAGGAAGTCCCGGAGACTGTCACAAAACCGCCGTAGGGATCCGGGGCGGCGATGTTGACTCCCGGTGCCACCACATCCGGCTTGATCGTCCCAAATCCCACTCTCTCCCCCTCCGATTCAGAGCCGTAACCCCTTCCCGAAAAATCCGCATAGGAATCCGAAACCGTGTCCATGGCACCTACGGTGATGACCTTCCCCGCCGTGGAGGGAATGGTCAGGGTCACGGCCGGGGAGGGCTCCAGAAAACCGGTTCCCTGGTTCCTCGTGACGGCAGAGGGCAGATACAGGTAATACTGTCCCGTGACCACCCGGACAGGCTCTAACCGGAACTGCCAGATACCGCTGGCCAGGTAACTCCTGCCCGCCGAGGGAATCATCTCCAGATAGATCTCCTGGGAAGTGGAATAAGGGGTTGGCTGGCCGTAATACACCAAAATTCTGGTGTTCTCCGCCTCCAGGGAATACCCAGTCTCGGAGACGCCCTGGCCCGGGTTTAAGTACAGCAGGGTCCCTCCCGGAGCCCGAAGGGTGATCCGGTACTCGTCGCTGAACTGCTTCCAGAGCTGGACGCTCAAGTTTCTCTCAAAACCTGCGATGGCCAGTTCGATCACCCGGCGGCGGTCGATCTGTCCCTGCACATGTCCAGAGGCATTCCCCTCGTTTCCGCTGGCCACGCAGATGGCCGTCCTTCCGATCTCCGAAGCGTTGTCTAAGAACCGCTCCAAAAGGGAGCTTCCGTTGTGGGGGCCGTAGGTGTTCCCAAAGCTCAGGTTGATGACCAAGGGCATCCCCAGTTCCTGGCCCTTTCGCAGCGCGTAAGTCACCGCCCGCATGATCTGCGTGGTCTTGGAATACCCGGCCGCCTCCCCGTTCCCGCCGCCCAGCTTTACGATCAAAAGGTCCGTTCCCGCCGCCACTCCCCGGTAGCCGGAGATGGGGGATGCCGCCGCGATGCCTGCCACCGCCGTGCCGTGTCCGCTGACGTCAAGGCTGGGCACCAGGGCGAAACCCTCCGCCTCCGTCCCGGCCCGCAGGGCCTCGTTAATCCTGTCCCGGTCAAATTCCACCCCGCCCCGAAAGCCCTCCGGCGGGCCTGGAAGCCCTTCCCTCTGCTCTAAAGTCTGGTCCCAGAGGAACCGCACCCGGGTACTGCCGTCCAGGTTCCGGAACTCCCTGCGGCGATAGGCAAGGCCGCTGTCCAGAACCGCAAGGAGCACCCCGGAACCGCTCAAAAAGGGCTCCCGATCCAGCACGCTCGAAATACACGCCCTGGCCGAGGGCCCTTCCACACTGTAATAAAAATTTTTCGGTTTTTCTACATACTCGATCCCCGGATTCGCGGTGACGGCGTTCACCAGTCCCTCCGGCACGGTGAGGATCGCGTAACCGGCGATCAGGGGTTCCACGACCACGCCGTCCGTCTGCAGATCCGTCAGACTGCAGTTGTACTTCACGATCAGCTCCCAGGTTCTCTCCGCCGCGTCAAAGCCCACGTTCAGGTCCATGGTCTGCTCCCGGACCGCCTCGGGAGTCTCCAGGGCAAGGTTCAGCTGGTTCTCCATCTTTTCGGACATAATGCCCTCCCAAAGGATACTCCCTACATACCTATGACCGCCCGCGGCCTTTCAGCACTCTCGCAATACCGCCTATTTTGTTTTCCCGGCTTCCTTCATAATCTCACGCATCTGTTCCGGCGTAATGACATCCGAATAGATTCCATCCACCTGAGATTCTGCCATGCGCTGCGCGTCCATCGTCTCATCCACCGTGTGCACATACAGTTTCAGCTGATAAGGTTCCAGGCTCTGCAGGATTTCCGGGCTGATCCATGTATAGGGCATCACCAACACCGGAATTCCTTTTTCCTGACAAAAGCCGCCAACTTCTTCTCCTCCCGGGAACCCTATATAATACAAGGTATAAATGTAGTTTTTGAAAGAATAGACTTTTTCAACTTCCTCATACATTTCCTCATAGTAAAGCTGTATGATGAGTCTTTCCAGGACAGACTCATATCCGTTGTCCAGCGCAGTATTCACAATCAATGTAAACTGACCTTTTACATCCGGGCTATATTTGGGATCCAGAACCACATACATATCTTTGTGTTCATCCATAATCTGGTAGAGATCCAAAAGTGTCAACGGCGTGTATTTTCCATAGATAGGCGTCTTTAGAAATGTCTCGCAGTCTGGCGCCTCTTTCACCTCATCCGTCCAACCAAACGCTTCGCTCTGCCCCAGATCACAGTCCCAATCATGACGAAGAACCACTACATTATCCGATGTAATGGAACAATCCGCTTCAAAAACTTTCTGTCCCAAAGAATAATTGTATTCAAACGCTTCCAGCGAATTTGTCAGAGTATCTCCCTGTTCTGTCTTCCCCAGCGCATGACATACTACCGGATATCTATCGTACCAATTTCCGGTATCACCTTCTCCGCAGGAAGTAAAACAGAATACCATGCAGCAAAAAACAAAAATCCATTTATATTTTTTAGTCGCCTTATCAGTCATATTGATTTCCCTTCCTTATCACCTGCCGCAAAACATTTGAAAACGACTCCTCATTTTCAATCTTTACCTTCTCTTCACAGCAATTTCTCATCAATCAGAAACCGAAAAGATTTCTTTCAAATATTTTCGCTCCATCAATTGGTTATACTGCAGCATCTGATACTGCAGGAGTTCCGTCTCCTGACCGGATTCCTGTACCATCTGACGGGAGATGACAGGATATTTTTTCCGAATTTCCAATAAAAACTTATAATAAGCGGGGAGTTTTACTCCCGCACACTCCAACAGGACCGTGCCCAGATAATTGGCGCTCATATCTCCGTATTCTGGAATGTCCAGCTCATAATTCGCCCAGATAACATAAGGGGTGATATACTTTCGCTCCGTCTGTTCCTGTTCCGTAAGCCCGCTGCCTTCAAACATTGCATTATAAAAATCATTACCCAAATTAGGCTGATGATCGCCAAACATGCAGATAATAACCGGCTCATCGACCTTTTCAAAATAGCCGATCAAATTTGAAAACGCCTCATCCGTTATTTTCATCAAATTCAGATAGGTCTCCGCGTCAAATAAATATCCCGCCTCCTCCGCCGCAACATTTCCAACCTTTTTGATCTTGATAGGCGTTTCCACCTGACCATAATAATCCGCGTGATTTTGAATGGTCACATCAAACAGGAAAAAGGGCTGGCCTTTGTCACGATGCTCAAAATGCCATATAATTTCATTAAAATTACATTCATCAGACAAAAAATTGCCGACATATAGATATGGGGTTTGAAACTCGCCCTGGTCAATAAAATCGTCAAACCCAAAATACTGATATGCCTTTTCCCGGTTCCACGCATTTGCTCCGCTGGGATGCATTCCATAAGTCTGATATCCCTGTTCTCCCAGCACCCTGGCCAGGGAAGACATATCATGATTCACCTGCAGTGCATACGGTATGTCCGCCGGAGCTAAAAAAGCAAGGCTGTCTCCCGTCAGCGCTTCGAATTCGCTGTTGGCCGTAAGGCCTCCAAGGATCTTGACATACGTATTTCCTTTTGTTACAGAACCATTGAGGGAATCCACAAAGGGCATAAACTCCTCCGTAGTTTCCAAATTTCCCAAAACCCGGAGATCCGACCACGCCTCGTTCATAATAAAGATAATATTAGGTTTTTTCTCCTCCGCTTCCAAGCCCTGATAATGTTCATCCGCCCACTCCCCGATATCCAAAAGCCTGGCCTCCGAATATCCGGCCGGCTTACTCATGTGGAGTTCATCCATACCGATCATAAATCCCAACAGGAAGCCATTCACCCTCTCATTTTCCGTAGAAGACCAATAATGTCCGCTCAAACCTTTTTTCTCAAGATAACCGGACTTTTCCCAGAAAAACCAAAAGGCCAAACACCCTGCCAGCGCAACGGCCGTCACAGCAACATGATACCTGATCCCTTTCATTGGAAAATCGCACCAAAAGCCCCAGGCTATGAAGAAACAGAAATAAAGTATGGAATACCAAAGCTCACCGCTCATTGTCAGGCGGTAATTGTCCAGCACAGAAAGCGCTGTTCCGGTCGCCCGAAGGTCCAGAAAGGTCAACCCGCTTCCCCTGAACAGATTACAGAAATGATTGATTATCATTAGACATAAAAGCAAAAAATTACCTGCTGCAAAGGCTATACCGGTTCTTTGAAACACCAAAAGAAAAATGCAGTAAACAGCCAATATGATCATTACATTTGCAAACTGTGCGCCGGGCATAAGGCCGCTCATATCACAGTTTGGGAGCTCTATCCGCCAGAAAACGCGAAGCGGTATCACAACAAGATACAAGATGACAAACAGAAAAGATATAAATTTTGATTTCACCTTAGGCAATACAAAAAACAGCCCCGTACAAAAACTCAGCGCCGTGTATACTATGAACCGCTTATTAAATCCCGAAAATAAATAATGGCCTGAAATCAGAAACAGGACAAGAGCTGTCAATGCTCCTGCCAAAATATGACCTTTCCTGTTCCATAGTTCCTTCCAATATTGCTTAAAACCCATACATATCTTTATTTCTATTTTTTCTTTGAGCTGCTGTTTATTCACGCTTATTCATTCTCCTTGGAACAGCGCCTGATTCACGCTTTTACTGCCGGTCTGCCATAACTTTTGTGAAAGCTTTCTATCTCAAAAGCACTTACCGTCTGATTCTTCCAACATGTCCATGCGTTATCATAACATTTTTATATTTCCCCGTCAAACCATTTTCACCTGAATTTCTCATTTCAAACCAGCCGGATCACAGTGTCTAAAGCAGCTTTGCTCCCAGCTTTCACGGCCGCCGCTTCTACTCGGAAAAATACTCCCTCATGAGTTTCACCGCGTACCAGGTATCCTTAACGCCGCCTGTCTCCACAGCGGAGTGCATGGCAAGCTGGGGCAGACCGATGTCAGCGCTGGGAAAGGAGACATGGGCGGTGGAGATGTTCCCCAGGGTGCTCCCGCCGGCGATATCCGATCGGTTGACATAACTCTGGCAGGGGACCTTGGCCTTTTTGCAGAGGCTCCTGATCTTTGCCGCCGTCATGCCGTCCGTGGTGTACTTCTGCGCACTGTTGAATTTCAGAACGATCCCGCCGTTTAAGAAGGGCCTGTTTGTGGGGTCCGCCTTTTCCGGATGATTGGGGTGTACGGCATGGGCATTGTCCGCGGAGATCATAAAACCCGAGGCGGTCCACTCCCGGACCCGGGACGCGGAAACCTGCAGCGCCTCCCCGATGCGGGCCAGCACATCCTCCAGGAAAGTAGAGTCCGCCCCCTGACTGGATCCGCTCCCCACCTCTTCATTGTCAAAGACCGCACAGACTGTAATATAGTCTTTCGGCGCACACTCCCTGTGCCCCCTGGTCAGGGCATAGACACACTGCAGATCGTCCAGCTTCGGCGAGAGGATCATCTCCCCCTCCGGTCCTAAGAAGCGCCCCTTTTCCCGGACATACAGAAAGAGATCCTGCCCCAAGATCTCCTCCGGCAAAACGCCTGCCGCTTCTGCCGTCAGCTCCCGGAGGGTTTTCCGTCCCTTTTTCCCGACTATCGCGAACAGGGGCTGCAGATCCACCTGGGGATTGTACTCCATGCCCTTGTTTGCCGCAGGATTCATGTGGATCGCCAGATTCGGGATCACGCAGAGGTCCCGGTCGATGTCCACCAGGCGGGAGACGATCTCCCCGGTGTCCGGATCTTCCACGGCGACGCGACCCGCAGCGGAGAGGGGCCGGTCCATCCAGGTGGAATAGATCATGCCGCCGTATTTCTCAACATTAAGGGTGACATACTGTTCGGAACTTTTTTCAGGATTTTCTTTAATTTGAAATGTCGGGGAATCACAGTGGGCCGCGGCCGCGTGGAATCCCCTGGCCTCGCCGCCCTCCGGAAGCCGGAAAGCGATCAGGGAGCTGTCATTTCGGGTGACAAAATAACTGCCGCCCCACTCCAGGCTCCAAGTCTCCCGCTCCTTCAGTTCCTGAAAACCCGCCTCCCGGTACCGCTCGGAAAGCTTCGCGATCACATGATAGCGGCTGGGACACGCTTCGATAAAGCGCAAAAGTTCCTCCGCACATCTCACGGACTCCTTCATGACACTATCTCCTTCATCCATTCTTTTTTCAGTCTTTCGCCTGAAAGTGTTACGAAAATTTTTCTTGAAAGATTTCCTCTCGGTTTGCTGTTTCAGCCGCTTATCTCCGCGAAAATCTTCCCCGGAGTTTCTCTTTCAGGTGGTTCTCCCGCCCAAAAATTTTCCTGCACGGTCACATTCTCTGATACACGACTTTCTCCGCCATCTCGTCCGCCGCCTTCTGTCCGCAGAAAACAGCGGCGATGGCCAGGGCGAAATCCAGGGAAGTCCCCATTCCGCGGGAGGTCAGCACTTTCCCGTCGAGCTCCACGGGGCCCTTTGTCACTTCCGCGCCCTCTAAATGGCTCTCGAAGCTGGGATAGCTGCAGGCCTTCCTCCCCTTTAACATTCCGCGGTGGCCCAGGATGCTGGGAGCCGCGCAGATCGCCGCGATATACTTCCCCGCCGCATAAAATTCGTCCAGCTTCTTCATCAGAGATTCACAGGCCTCCAGGTTCTGTACACCCTTTGCTCCTCCGGGCAGCACCAGCATATCGTAACCCTCAAAATCCGCCTCTCCGAATAACCTGTCCATCTCCACAGAAATCTTATGGCTTCCCAGGACCCGGCGTTCACCGCTGACAGAGACCATCTCCGTCTCCAGACCGCATCTCCTGCAGATATCCACCACAGTCAGCGCCTCGATCTCTTCAAACCCCTCCGCGAAAAAAACTCCGATCTTACTCATGATTCATCCTCCTTTTCTGTCCTAAACCTTTCGGGATCATTCCTCTATTATAACCTTTTCAGGACATTCCTTCCGCCTTCACTCTTCTGATACCACACTCCCGGAACATCCTTCCCGCAACACTCTTTCCCTCAATCTCCTTCCGGCTGCCCTTATTTCCATCCCAGCACGCTCTGCACTCTTCGCAGAATCGCGTTCTCTGCGTTCCGCTCCGCCGCGGCCGCCCCGTCCGGCCCCCTCTTCTTTCCGTCAGCGGTCCAAAAAGACCGGCGACAGCCCGTAAAACAAACCTCCCAGCGCTAGATTCAGCAGCACCGCGCCTATCAGCGCGATCATTATATGACCCGTCACGAACCCTGCCGCCAGGATCCCGATATTCGGCAGGAGGCCAAAATAAACGAATAAAACCTGGATCAGCTGTTTGATCGTCACTCCGGCGTTTACCGGCACGGACAGGTCGATAAAAACGCCCACCGTGGTAGAATAGAGGTCCATGGAGAGCATAAATGGCAGGAAGAGCAGGGCTTTCAAGGGATTCGCCCCAAGAATCAGCGCCCCAACGATCAAAGGGAGCAGAAGATCCAGAAAACAGTTCGCCAGACCTCCCATCAGGGACCAGAAAAGCTTTGCCCACGCGCTCTCGGGTATCATGACAAAATAGTCCATCTGCGTGTCCTGTCTCAAAGGATTCCCCATGGACCGGAAAAATACCAGCGCAGTGAGCGTAAGTCCCAGAGGCAGGACGCTGCTCGTCTCTATCACCTGCCTGCACAGGACGCTCACCAGGACGGCCGCCAGAAGATAAAACTCCATGGTCTTCGTGGCGAAACCAAAGTGCGCAAAGCGGAAGCGGTTATACATGGTCTTGTGGAAAAAGACATTGGCCCCCTGCCCGTGCCTCATGCCGTCCCGGCGCAGCTTTTCACTCCGATCCTTATCTTTCTTGACCACAATGCCATTGCTCTTTTCGGAGCGGGCCTTTTCCAGAAGGGCCGCCGTCTCCTCCGACTTCGCCATGGCGTCTTCATAAAAATCCACTTTGAGGTGCCAGATGACATAGGTCAGAGCCGCCAGGCCGACCGCCGTCACCCCGAGGTAAACCGCCGCCGTCAGCGTTATCCCCTCCACCGCGGCATGGCAGAAGCCCATGAGCCAGCCCAGGATCGGGACCAGATGAAAGACTGTGGAACCAAAGAAGTCCGAAGCCGCCTTCAGCACATTATCCGACCCCTGCTTCCAAAACAGCAGAAATCCTCCCGCGAGAAGAAGCAGGACCCCATAGACCGCGGGCCGCAGATACTTTTTCATCCCCGGATAGGAGGAAGTCAGCGCGTAGAGAAGCAGCTGCAAAAGCGTCCCCGCCATGATGGTCAGACACCACACCACGATCAGCCCCAGCGCTCCTCCCATGGTAAAGCCCATGTTCAGGGTAAGGTTCGGGAGCTGAAACAACATATACACACTTCCCAGCAGCGCCACTCCCAGCTGGGTCGCCAGCCGGAACATCAGGACCGACTGGGGTTTCATGGGCGACGGAAACAGCAGGTTTACATCCGCCGGCAGAAAGATCTTGCTGCCGTTCTTGTCCGCCCCCAGGATCAAAAACACAAAGATCATCAATATGGCCGCCCCGGCCACAAGCTCCGTCAGATCCGCCTTTTCCACTCCCACGGTCTCCCAGAAAGAGGGGCCTTCCTCCTCTTCGGGAATCGTTCCGTCATGGGCCGTCTCCTCCTGGACAATTTCCTCCTCGGGATCCTCCACATGTTCCGATACCGTGGCCGCGATCAGGCCGATCGCGACGCCGAGAGCCACGCAGACCAGGAAGAACACCAGCACCCAGGTTTTAAATAACTTCTTTAATTGATTGACAAAGGTGTGAACGGCATAATAACAAAAGAGTCTCATTCCGCCTGGCCCTCCGTCACCTCAAAATACAGCTGCTCCAGGGTCCGGCCGTCCTTCTCCAGCTCTTCCCGGGTCAGGTTCGCCCGGATCTCCCCGTTCTGCATGATCAAAGTCCGGTCCCAGAGCATGTCCACGCTGTCGATGATATGGGTGCTGACCAGCATGGTCCGCCCCTCGCTCCGCATCTGCCCGATCAGCTCCTTTAACTCCTTGATCGCGTGGGGATCCAGTCCGATCATGGGCTCGTCCAACAGAAGCATCCTGGGCTCCGACAGCAGTCCCAGGCAGATATTCAGCTTCTGCTGCATCCCTTTTGACAGCTCGTCCCCAAACTTTTTCCTCTTGTCCGTCAGTTCAAAACGCTCAAAGAGCTTATCCGCGCGCTCCTTGTAATCCGTGAGCTTATAGGCCCTGGCAAGGAACTCCATGTGCTCAGACACCGTGAGGTTCGGATACAGGGAGGGCATCTCCGGGATGTACCCAAGGAGACGCCTCGCCTCGGTCGTTTTATTGGGATAGTCTCCCACCGTGATCTTTCCCTCATAGCGCAGAAATCCGATAATGGACTTCATAAGGGTGCTCTTTCCCGCGCCGTTTGGTCCCAGGAGCACCGTCACGCTTCCCGACTCCAGCTCAAAGCTGACGTCATTGCAGGCAATCGTCTTGCCGTATTTTTTTGTCACATGGGAAACTTTTAACATAATCATATCCTTTCTGTCTGTCGAAAAACCTTTATTCGTCCGCTATTTCTTTCAGACATTACCATATTACCAGAAAAAAGCAGAAAAGGGAATAAAAAATATCGCACGAGCCGGCCTATATCTTCGTGCCCCTTGATATCCTAAAGAAAATCGTCCAAAACAGAAAAAAGATCAGCAATAATCCGGGAGGGAGTGAGGCAGATGTATTCCAAAGAGCTTCGAGAATCAGACAGCAACACAACGCCATACATGATCACAAGAACCAGAATTCCTTTGCACGGAATTCCGGTTCTCATATGATCGTTCCTGTATCGAAATCAAAAATATAAATCAGGAAAAATTACTTTGACAAATATTTTTCTCAAACTCCTCCAGGGAATCCGTTCTCGCCGCAAGCTTCAACAGTTGCCCCAAAACCTTAAGATCCGTAATTCCGCAGATCTTCTCCCGCATTTTCTCCGGAACAGGCCCTAATTCTCCCAATAGTTCCAAGATATCTTCGGCTTTTCCTTCCGCTTTTCCTT
>CANQEV010000046.1 GCA_947595925.1 uncultured Acetatifactor sp.
CACTTCAAAACAATGACAGCAGGATACCATTAAAAACTGTTTTTTCTTTATCTTGTTGCAAAGTACGAAAACTCAAGGGAAAAGAATGGAGAAAATGAAATGTTTACTTCTCGTCCGGTTGATGTTAAAATACCAATATGACTATCAGCAGGAGCGTGACAACAGCCTATGAGTAACTTTGAAAAAAAATTCGGAAAGTACGCGATACCAAATCTGACCCTGATCCTGATCGGGTGCTATGTGGCGGGATATCTGATCCAGGCCGTCAGCCCGGGACTGATCGGCTATCTCTCCCTGGACGCCGCGGCGGTGCTGCACGGACAGGTGTGGAGATTGGTGACCTGGCTCGTGATCCCGCCTGAAAATTTCAGCATTTTTACGCTGATCATGCTGTATTTTTATTACAGCATCGGGACGCTGATGGAGCGGACGCTGGGAACCTACCGATACAATGTATATTTGCTGGGTGGAATGCTTATGACGATCGTGGCATCCTTCCTGTGCGTGGCGCTTCTCTATCTGTTCCCCTCGGTCATGGGACCGGAGTTTGCCCAGAGCTATCAGTCCTTCCTGCAGGCTTACGGGGAATCAGAGGCGGCGCAATATCTCTCCGGCTATGTGCAGATCATCTCACGGACATATTCCCTGATGTTCAGCACATACTACATCAATATCTCCATTTTCCTGGCGTTCGCGGTTTGTTATCCGGATATGCAGGTGCTGCTGATGTTTGTGATTCCCGTGAAAGTGAAGTGGATGGGGATCCTGGACCTGATTCTTCTGGTCTACGAGATGATCGCGGGGAATCTCTTTTCCAGGTTTGCGGTGGGAGCGGCGCTCCTGAATTTTCTGGTCTTTTACCTCACGACAAAAAATCTGGGACATCTCAGACCCTCCCAGGTCAAGAGGCGGGCACAGTTCCGGCAGCAGGTCCGCCAGAGTTCGAAGATCACAAAGCACAAGTGCGCCATCTGCGGACGGACGGAAGAGTCCGATCCGGACATGGAATTCCGCTTCTGCTCCAAATGCAATGGAAACTATGAATACTGCTCCGTGCATCTATATACGCATGAGCACATCAAATAATGCCCCCACATGAGCAAAGGGAGCTGCGAAGCAGCGGAAAGCGCTGCAAGCGCGGCTTTGCGAATGAAAGGGGGGCGTGGGCTGAACTGTTGTGAAGGGACTGAAAGCGCGTCTTTGCGAATGAAGGGGTGTGGGCTGAACTGTTGTGAAGGGACGGAAGGCCGTGCTGGCACGGGGGCTTTTGCGGGAAGGGCACAAATAAAATGAAGCGAGGAATTTTATGAAGCGAGAGGCGGAATTTTCCAGGATATTAGAGCAGGTGAAGAGCACTGCCAGGCAGCAGGGCAACCGCATCGAACAGGAGCAGGTCATTGAGGCTTTTGCGGAGCTGGAGCTGTCGGGGGAGCAGATGCAGATGGTCTACGACTACCTCCTGCAGAGCAAGATCGGCATCGGCCAGCACCTTGACGTGGAGGATTACCTGACGGAAAAGGAGCAGGACTATCTCCAGAACTATCTGGACGAGATCGAGATCTTCGGGGACGTGAGCGAGGGAGAGAGGGAAGCCATCACGATCTCCGCCATGGCGGGGGACGCGGACGCCCAGAACAGGCTCGTGGAGATCTACCTAAAGGAGGTGCCCCAGATCGCAAAGCTTTACGCGGGACAGGGCGTGTTCCTGGAGGATCTGATCGGCGAGGGAAACGTGGCGCTGACCATAGGGGCCGGTATGGTGGGAAGCATGGAAAAGCCCGAGGAAGCCCAGGGCATGCTGGGGAAGATGATCATGGACGCCATGGAGCGCATGATCCAGGAAACCGCGGACGCGAAGAAGACGGACAGGCACATGGAGGACAAGGTGAACCGGGTGGCGGAGAAAGCCCGGGAGCTTCGGGAGGAACTGCGGCGGAAGGTGACGGTCAAGGAACTCTCGGAAGAATCCGGCCTCACTGAAAAAGCGATCCGGGACGCCATACGGCTCAGCGGCAGAAAGATAGAGGACATCGAGGATACGGACAACCCATGAACAGTACGATTTATGAAGACGGAAAATATTGTGTGCAGGATACGGGAACACTCTATATCGGGGTGAAGTACACCCTGGGGGAGATTTTGGAAGAGGAGGAGATCCCCTTTAAGTTCCGGCTGGTCCTGGAGCGGTACATCCTGCCGGAAGCCCATCCGGAGGACACGCTGGAGACGCACCTGTACTATCTGGATCCCAAACTGTTTCTGTTGAAGATCTACAGGCAGTTAAATGCCAGGGTGCGCGTCAACCTTCTGAAGAAAGAGAAGGGTTCCTACAGGGGAGGGTCCGCTGAAACAAGGATTTCTGGGAACGGTGGTTCCGGGCGAGGAACTTTAGACGACAAATCGAGACATTCCGGCGGGCCGGACTACACGACGAAGACGCTGACTTTAGAACAGTTCGCCGCCATGCCTCCCGCGGAGAAGGAGAGGCGGGGCGTGGTGATACAGGAACTGATGATCAGCAAGCTGGCGCTGATGGTCTTCTGAGAGAAGATATATTTTCTGATTGCGGCGAAGGGGCCGTACGGTAAAAGAAAAATCATATTTAAGTGAGAGGGAAGAGATGAAAGCAGAAGCAGTAAAAAATTATGAGTTGCTGAGAGAGCAGGATATCCGCATCGGAGATTTTCAGACCCGCGCGTCCATCCTGCGCCACAGGAAGACCGGCGCCAGAGTGGCGCTCATGGAGAACGACGATGAAAACAAGGTGTTTTACATCGCCTTCCGCACCCCGCCTAAGAATTCCACGGGCGTGGCCCATATTCTGGAACATTCCGTGCTCTGCGGCTCGGAAAAATTTCCGCTGAAGGATCCCTTTGTGGAGCTGATCAAGGGTTCCCTGAACACGTTCCTGAACGCCATGACCTATCCGGACAAGACGGTCTACCCCGTGGCGAGCTGCAACGACAAGGATTTTCAGAATCTGATGGACGTGTACCTGGATTCTGTCTTTCATCCGAACATCTACAAAAAGAAGGCGATCTTCCAGCAGGAGGGCTGGCACTATGAGTTCGACGAGGAGGGGAACCTGATCTACAACGGCGTCGTATATAACGAGATGAAGGGGGCCTTTTCGGACGCGGACGAGATCTTTCAAAGGCAGATCATGAACGCTCTGTACCCTGATACCGCGTACGGCGTGGAGTCCGGCGGCGATCCCGAGGTGATCCCGGAGCTGACATACGAGGAATTCCTGGAATTTCACAGCAAGTATTATCATCCCTCCAACAGCTATATTTTCCTGTACGGGAACATGGACATGGCGGAAAAGCTGGAGTTCATCGACCGGGAGTACCTGTCGGCCTACGACGCGATCCAGGTGGACTCCGAGATCCGGCTGCAGCCCGCTTTTGCGCAGCGGAAGCGGATCGAGAAGGCGTACCCCGTGGACGAGGAGGACGACGTAAAAGAAAAGGCGTATCTCTCCGTCAATTACAGCGTGGGAGATACCCAGGACCCGGAGCTCTATATCGCGTTCCAGATTTTGGACCGCGTGATCTGCAATATCAACGGGGCCCCCTTAAAGACGGCGCTTCTGGACGCCTCCCTTGGAAAGGACGTGTACAGCGTCTATGACAACGGGCTCAGGCAGCCCACGTTCATGATCGTGGCAAAGGATGCGGACGAGTCCCGGGAGCAGGAGTTTTTGGACATCACCAAAAGAACTTTGGAAAAACTGGTTCGGGAGGGGCTTGATAAAAAGGCACTCTTGGCAAGCCTGAACTATTTTGAGTTCCGGTATCTGGAGGCGGACTTCGGGAGCTATCCCAAGGGATTGATGTATGGACTGCAGGCGCTGGACAGCTGGCTGTACTGCGACGAAAATCCCTTTATCCACATCGATTCCAATGCGGTGTTCGCATCCCTGAGGGAGAAGGTGGACCAGGGGTATTTCGAAGGGCTGATCCAAAAGTATCTGCTGGAGAATCCTCACAGCGCCGTCTTGGTGATGAAGCCTGAAAAAGGGCTTCTCCAGAAGCGGGAGAAGGCTCTTTCCGCCCGGCTGAGATCCATTCAGGAGAACCTGAAGCCGGAGGAGCTGGAAGGGATCCGGGAGGATCTTGCGGCGCTGGAAGCCTTCCGGGATACGGAGGATACCCCGGAAATTCTGGAAAAGCTACCCATGCTCACCCGGGAGGATCTGAAAAAAGAAGCGGAACAGATCCGCAACGAAGAGCGGAAGATCGGGGATACAAACTTTTTGTATCACGATGTCTTTACCAACGGGATCGGCTATCTGAAGCTTTTATTTGATCTGCGGGAGATCCCCAAGGAGAGCATTCCCTATATCGACCTTTTAAGGACCGTGCTGTTCGATCTGAGCACGGAACGCTACACTTACGGGGAACTGTCCAATGAGATCGACTTAAAGACCGGTGGAATGTCCGATTCTGTCACTGTGGTGAGTCGGTACGAAAATCCGGACGAGAGCCGGAGATATCTGCAGATCCAGATGAAGTTCCTGGAGCGGAACCTGGCGGACGCCATGGACCTTGCCGGGGAGGTGATCCTGACCAGCAGGCTGGACGACGGAAAGCGCTTATTGGAAATCCTGAGGGAGTATATCAGCAGCGCCAGACAGCGCATGATGTCCTCGGGACATGTGGTAGCTTTAAACAGGGCGCTGGCTTACGAAAACCTTCCCGCCGCTTATCTGGAGGAGATGACGGGACTGGAGCAGTACCGGTTCTGCAGCGCCTTCGAGGCGGATTTCGAGGGGAAGAAGGAGGAACTCATCGCCGGGCTGAAGACCGCTGCGGAGAGGATCTTCCGGCCGGAAAATCTGGAGGTGGATTTCACCGGCTCCAGGGAGCTGCTGCCCTCCATTGAAAAAGAGGTGGAGCGCCTGAAGGCGGGGCTGCATACCGGCCCCGTGAAAAAAGAGGAATATATCCCCGTTCTGGAGAAGAAAAACGAGGGGCTTATGTGTCCCAGCCAGGTGCAGTATGTGTGCCGGGCGGGGAATTTCCGAAAGAAGGGTCTGCCCTATGTGGGGAGCCTGCGGGTGCTGAAGGTGATGCTGGGCTTCGAATATCTCTGGATGAATATCCGGGTGAAGAACGGGGCCTATGATTTCCTGTGCAATTTTGCCAGCACAGGGGAGGGCGTCATGGTGTCCTATCGGGATCCCCAGATCAAAAAGACGGTGGAGGTCTATGAGGGCGCGGCGGAATACGTCCGCAATTTCCAGGCGGACGACAGGACCATGACAAAGTATATCATCGGCGCAGTGGGGGCCATGGATGTTCCCATGACGCCCTCGGCCCTGGGCGCATATTCCCGGAGCGTCTATATCTCGGGCCAGACCCAGGAGGACCTGCAGAGGATCCGGGACGAAGTGCTTTCCACTTCACCGGAGGATATCCGGGGCCTTGCGAAATATATCGACGCCATCCTGGAGGATGATTGCTTTGCCGTAGTCGGAAACAGCGGCAAAATAAAAGAAGCGGAAAAAATGTTTGGCTGCATCGAAAACCTTTTCTAAAATAATGTCGTCTATAAGGGTAGAGCGGGACCGCCGGATGAGCGCAGGTCCCGGGGGAGGAGAGATTATGAAGAAAAAGGGAATGTGCAGGTTGTTTGCCGGATTTCTGGCGGGAACGCTGCTGATGGGGCTGCTGGCGGGCTGCGGCGGCGCATCGGATAAGATGTCCGATGTGGAGTGGAATGGCGGTATGGCTATGAACGCGGCCCAGGGCGTCTCGTCGGAATCCACGAAGGCGTCGGGCTATGACGAAGGCATGTGGAGCGGCGGCGCGTCGGAGGATTATTATGAAGCCGATCAGAATATGGATTCGTCCGGAACCGGCAAGATAGACAAGGGAGATACTTCCAGCTCCAAGCGAAAATTGATCAAAACGGTCAATATGAACGTGGAGACTCAGGAGTACGACGCCCTGATGGCCAACCTGGAGCGGAAGATCGACGAGCTGGGCGGCTACATAGAGAACCTGGAGAGCTACAACGGCAGCAATTACAGCGGACAGACCCGCAGGAACGCTTCCATGACGGTCCGGATTCCCCAGGAAAACCTGGACGGTTTTGTGAGCGCCGTGTCCGATCTGGCCAATATCGTCAGAAGAACGGAGAACGTGGAAGACATCACCCTGGATTACGTTGACTTAAAGAGTCATAAGGAATCCCTGCAGGTGGAACAGGAGAGGCTTCTGGAGCTTTTGGAGCGGGCGGAGACCCTGGAGGACATCATCACCCTGGAGAACCGTCTCACCAACGTCCGCTACCAGATCGAGAGCATGGAGTCCCAGCTTCGTACATACGACGACAAGGTGGATTACAGCACTGTGACCCTGCGCATCGACGAGGTACAGGTCTATACGCCGACCCGGGAGGACACTTCCTGGGAGCGCATGGTGAACGGCCTGATGGAAAGCCTGGAGAATATCCGGGACGACGCGGTGAACTTCGGGATCTGGTTCGTGATACACAGCCCTTATCTGCTGATCTGGGGCGTGATCATCGCCGTGATCGTCATCGTCATTCGGAAGAAGATCCGGAAAAAAAAGGCCAAGAAAATGGAACTGGCTTCCCAGAAGAACGGACAGGGAGCCGCAGAAGCGCCTTTTGGCAGCGGGACGGAATCCCAGGAAAATAAGTGATAAAAATATGTGATAAAAACAAGTGAAAAATTGTTGTTAGATCCATGAAGAAAGAGCTGGCGGGGTGAGGTTTACTCCGCCAGCTCTTCCCATTCCTGATATTTCTGATCCAACTCTTTCTGCAGGGCCTCCCGTTCTTTCGAAAGGTCCTGGAGTTTCAGGGCCTGTGTCGCCACGGCGGGATCAGACATCTCGTCGTCGATCCGGGCGATCTGTTCCTCTAGGAAAGCGATCCGGTCCTCGCATTTCTTCAGGTCGTTCTCCCGCTTGCGGAGCCGGGCCTGTTCTTCCTTTCGGGCCTTCCAGTCCTGGGCGGAAGAGGTGGCCCCGCTATTGGTCCCGCCGGCGTCGTGGCCGGAGGAACTGGCAGCGCCGGCCTTGTCCGGTCCGGCGTCCCCGTATTTCCCCTGGGGCTGCATGGCGAGATTCTGCCATTGCTGGTCCCGTTTTTCTAGATAGTAGTCATAATTGCCGATGTAATTCAAAAACTGCTCGGACTTTAACTCCAGGATCCTGTGGGCGGTGCGGTTGATGAAGTACCGGTCGTGGGACACGTAGAGGACCGTTCCCGTGTAACCGTTCAGGGCGTCCTCCAGGATTTCCTTGGAGGCGATGTCCAGATGGTTCGTGGGCTCGTCCAGGATCAGGAAGTTGGCGTTCCCCAGCATGAGCTTTGCCAGGGAGACCCGTCCCCGCTCGCCGCCGCTTAAATCTCCGATGAGCTTGAACACGTCATCCCCCGTAAAGAGAAAGGCTGCCAGGACGTTTCGGATCTCCGTGTTGGTGAGGTAGGGATACTCGTCGGAAATCTCTTGAAACAGGCTCTTTTCCGGGTGCAGGACGTGATGCTCCTGATCGTAGTAACCGATCTCCACCTTGGTACCCAGGGTGAACTGTCCGCTGTCCGCGGATACCAGCCCGTTCAAAATCTTCAGGAGCGTGGTCTTTCCGGTGCCGTTGTCGCCGATGATGGCGACGTGTTCCCCGCGCTTGATCTCAAAACTCACGTCCGAAAAGAGGGTCTGGGATCCGAATGCCTTGCCGAGACGTTCCACGGTGAGCACGTCCTTCCCGCTCTCCCGGTAAGGGGTCAGGGTCAGTTTCATGTCGGTATTGGTTTCCGTGGGCTTTTCCAGGACTTCTATTTTGTTCAGCGCTTTCTCGCGGCTCTCCGCCCGCTTGATGGACTTTTCCCGGTTGAAAGAGCGAAGCTTTTCGATGACTTCCTCCTGATGGCGGATCTCCCGCTGCTGATTCATGTAGGCGTTCCAGGCGGCGGCCCGGAGCCGTTCTTTCTTGACCGCGTAGTCGGAATAATTTCCCTGAAAAGTGACTGCCCGGGTCTGGTCGATCTCGATGATCTTTGTGACGGTCCGGTTCAGGAAATATCGGTCGTGGGAGACGATGAGGACCGCTCCCTTATAGTTCAGGAGATAAGTCTCCAGCCAGGCGATGGAATTCATGTCCAGGTGGTTTGTGGGCTCGTCCAGAAGGATCAGGTCCGGCTTCTGGAG
Source organism: uncultured Acetatifactor sp. (assembly GCA_947595925.1). Lineage (GTDB taxonomy): Bacteria > Bacillota > Clostridia > Lachnospirales > Lachnospiraceae > Acetatifactor. The sequence continues at coordinate 8,189 of CANQEV010000046.1, forward strand.
CAGCAGCTTTCCCAGGGCCACACGGGTCTTCTGGCCGCCGGAGAGGGAGGCGATGGGCTTGGAAAATTCATCCTCCGCAAAGCCCAGTCCTTTCAGGACGCCGGTGAGTTCGCTCCGGTAAGAATAACCGTCCCCCGTCTCGAAGGCGTGGGTGAGGTTGGCGTAGCGCTTCATCAGGTCTTCGAGTTCTTCCCCTGACGCGTTTTTCATCTCCAGTTCGCATCGGCGCATCTCGTTTTCCAGATGGATCAGGTTCTGCTTTACGGACAAGAGTTCGTCGTAGATCGTATTTTCGGAGGAGACAGCATCATTTTGCGCCAGATAGCCAAAGGTCTTATCCTTCGCAAAGGTGACCGTGCCGCTGTCGGGCGGCATCTGTCCCACGATGATCCTAAGGAGGGTGGTCTTACCGGCCCCGTTTACCCCGACGATGGCGGCCTTCTCGTGATCCTCTATGTGGAAACTGACCTGCTGCAGAACCTTTTTTTCTGAAAATTCTTTGCAAATATCCTGACAGGAGAGTATCATGGCGGTTCCTTTCTGTTATTATATGTGTATGACTGTGTTTCCCGGCGTTTTCCCGTTCGGCGGGACATCCTGCGCACGAAGCAAATGTTAGCATAACTTTGGGGGATTTGCAAGAAAAGAAATCGCAAAAGCCGCGCCGGGCGGCGGAGAGAAAGAACTCAGCTGAAACCTGCCGGAACGCATAAAAGGCAGCGGTTCAACTGTGCTGTTTTGGAAAACGTCCGGCCGCCTTGACACGTTTTTAACAAAGTGATATAACTATAAGTATAAATGAGGTTGAGCAAAACAGTTCAGCCAGCCGCAAAACAGCCAGAGAGCGAATGTGCCCGGCTCTGTGAACGGTGTGTCCAGGGGGGACGATTTCGGCGCTGCAAGGAGGCGCGGAAACGGAGGATATCGGTTTTGACAGAGAATGACAGAGGGATCTCGCAGGCGGTCGTCAGTCGTCTGCCCAGATATTTTCGGTATCTGGGGGAGCTTAAGGATGAGGGAGTGGAACGCATTTCCTCGCAGGATCTGAGTGAACTGATGAAGGTGACGGCATCTCAGATCCGTCAGGATTTCAATAATTTCGGAGGATTTGGACAGCAGGGTTACGGGTACAACGTGGAATATCTTTACCGCGAGATCGGGAAGATCCTGGGCCTGGATCGGATCCACAGCTATATTATCGTCGGCGCCGGGAACCTGGGGCGCGCGTTAGGAAATTATCTCAACTTCGAGAGAAGGGGATTTCTCTTAAAGGGGATGTTTGACCAGAATCCCAGGCTCATCGGCGGTTCGGTCCGGGGGATCCCGGTGATGCCCATGGAGGAGATGGACCGCTTTGTGCGGGAGAATGCCATCGAGATCGCGGTGCTGACCCTTCCCAAGGCCAGCGCGGTGGAGGTGGCGGACCGGCTGGCCCGGGACGGGATCAAGGCCATCTGGAATTTCGCCCACGTGGATCTGAACCTGCCGGAGGGGATCCAGGTGGAAAACGTGCATCTTTCGGACAGTCTTATGAAGCTTTCTTATAACCTTACCCGTTACAGCAAAGAGCAGGAGGAAAAGTGATCATGGCTGAATTCGATAAGCGGGAACTGTTTGAAAAGGCCCTGCAGGGGAAAAAAGTTCCGGTCCTCACGCTGGATGCAAAGTGGTACCGCCTTCTGGACGAACTGGGGAGGGACGCGGCAAAGGAATATGAGGAACAGCTGAACGAGCTTTTGCGCCGTCAGGGGAAACTCTCCACGGAGATCAAGGACGTGAAGCGTCTGAAAAAGAAGTTGATGAACGAGATGCTTCCCATGGTGGACGAAATGTACTCCGGGGATACGAAGATGGAGAAAAAAATAGAGGAGCAGAAGCGCCTGATCGACGAGTGCAACCAGAAGATTGATGCGGAGGAGGACGAACTCCTGGATATTCCCGCCGCCATTGAGAAAGTCAATTATCAACTCATGCTGGTCACGATGGAGTACTGTTACGATATCATGCAGACGAACACGGAGGAGATCGGCGACCTGGAGGACTGGGTGAAGGAGATCCGGGTGGACCTGAAAAAAAAGCTGATCCGCAAGCAGGAGCTGGAGCAGAAGAATCACGAGATTTATTCCTATATGCACGACATCTTTGGGGCGGAAGTGGTGGACCTTTTCGACGTCACCTATGATCCCGAGGAGAAACATCCGGTGCTTCCCGGCGCGCAGCCGGAAAAGAAGGAAGAAGCCGGAGCTTAAACGGAGAAAGGAGAGGGCTGCCCAGCGGCCCTTTTTGGGTATTTAAATGAGATATCTGGTGACGGCTGAGGAGATGAAACGCCTGGATCAAAATACCATCGAGAGGGTCGGGATGCCGGGGATGGTTCTGATGGAGCGGGCGGCCCTGGAGAGCCTAAAGGTTCTCAGAAAACATGAAAAAGTCCGGGAAGGCGCGAAGGTCTTTCTCCTTGCGGGGTACGGCAACAACGGCGGGGACGGCCTTGCGCTGGCGAGGCTTCTCGCGGAAGCGGGGGCCCGGGTGGAGGTCTGCCTCGTCGGAAATCCGAAAAAAGCTTCGGAGAGCTGGAGACAGCAGAGAAAAATCCTGGAGTCCTATCCCGTCTCCGTGACAACATATCCTTGGAAGGAAGGTGCGGGGGAAGAAAGTGCTGCGACGAGGGCGTTTTTGGCTCCGCAGGCGGATGCCGGGACAGCAGGGGGCGCAGAGACGGCGGAGGAAAGCAGGAAAGAAGGTTCTGCAGAGAGGATGCAGATCCCGGGAAAAGGTCCGAGCAGCCGCGCATACGATATTCTTGTGGATGCCCTGTTCGGCGTGGGCCTGTCCCGGGATCTGGAGGGGGAGTATGCCCGTGCGGTGGAGGAGCTGAACGGGATGGAGGGCTTTAAGCTGGCCCTGGATCTCCCCAGCGGCATCTGCAGCGACGACGGAAGGATCCTGGGAACGGCTTTCCGGGCGGATGCGACGGTGACCTTCGGCTTTGGAAAGAGGGGGCTTTTCCTGTATCCGGGCTGCGAGTACGCGGGGGAGGTCCACATTGCGGACATAGGGATCGGCCCCGGCGCTTTTTTCGGAAGAGAACCGGGGATGTTTTACCTGGAAGAGCCTTTTGCGGCGTTGCTCCCCCGGCGGGAGAAAGCCGGGAACAAGGGGACTTTCGGCAAGGCGCTTCTGGTAGCGGGAAGTTTCCGGATGGCCGGGGCGGCGATCCTCTGCGGGGAGGCCTGCTGCCGCACGGGGGCTGGAATGGTAAAGATCGTGACCGACCCCGAGAACCGGGTGATCCTGCAGGAGAGACTGCCGGAGGCGCTTTTCGGTGTCTATGAAGACTTACTGGAAGCCCTTTCCTGGTGCAGCGGGATCTGTATCGGGCCGGGGCTGGGAAAGAGCGGAAGCGCCCGGGCGGCCCTGGAGACCGTCATCCGGGGAGATGACGGAAGATACGGGGGAAAGAGCGCCCTGGATATCCCCCTTATCATCGACGCGGACGGGATCAATCTGCTCTCGGAGACGCCGGCTCTCATAGAAGAACTGGCCCGCCAGGGGGCGGAGGGGAGGGAGATCGTTCTCACCCCCCATATCGCGGAATTTGCCAGGCTCTACGGGGCCCTCTTTGGCAGAGAGAATACGCCGGAGACGCCGGAATTGAAGCGGGGCGCGGCGGAGTATGGCATGCGGGCGGCGGAGAGGCTGTCCGCGGTGATAGTCTTAAAGGACGCCCGGACCTTCGTGTGCCGGAAAGGGCAGCCGGTCTGCCTGAACGTCGCGGGGAACAGCGGCATGGCCACGGCGGGCAGCGGGGATGTGCTGGCGGGGATCCTGGCCGGGCTGACCGCGCAGGGCGTAAATGCTTTTGACGCCGCCTGCAGGGGCGTGCGGCTCCACGGGCTGGCGGGGGACCTGGCCGCGGAAAAACTGGGGGAGCACGGGATGATCGCCGGGGATATCTGCCGGCAGATTCAGGAAAAGGACATTGGGAGTGTGAGAAGATGAGTGGAATACAGGACGCCATCGATACCTATCAGAGAGTCTGGGCCGAGATCGACCTGGACGCGGCGGTGGAGAATATGCGGAACATGAAGGCCAATATCGCGCCGGAGACGCAGATCATGGCGGTGATCAAGACCGACGGCTACGGCCACGGGGCACCCCAGCTTGCCAGGGTGCTGGAGCCCTTGGATTTTGTCTGGGGCTTTGCCGTGGCGACGCCGGAGGAAGCGCATATCTTAAGAGTGTGCGGGGTGAAGAAACCCATCCTGATCCTGGGGTATGCCTTTCCCTATAGCTTTACATCTCTCGTCAGGGAGGAGATCCGCCCGGCGGTCTTTCGGGAGGACGGTCTGAGGGAACTGGATGAGGCGGCGGCCCGGTTTTCCGAGCCGCACGGGAAAAAGCTGAAGGTACATGTAAAAGTGGACACGGGGATGGGCCGAATCGGGGTCTCTCCGGACGAGAGGGGCCTTGCCTTTGTAGAAAAGCTCCTTGCCTGTTCCCATCTGGAGCTGGAGGGGGTTTTCACCCATTTCGCCAGGGCGGATGAACGGGATAAGGGAAGCGCCCGGGAGCAGATCCGGCTGTTTCGGGAGTTTACGGACGAGGTGGAGAAGCGGTTTCAGATCCAAATCCCGCTGAAGCACTGTTCCAACAGCGCGGGGATCCTGGAGCTTCCCGAGGCAAACTTCGACATGGTCCGGGCGGGGATCACGCTCTACGGGATCCTTCCATCAGAGGAGGTGCAGAGCGGCATCGTCCCCTTAAAACCCGTGCTGTCCCTTTACAGTCACGTGGCGTATCTCAAAAAGATCGTGCCCGGACAGAGCATCAGCTACGGGGGTACCTTTACGGCGGAGAGGGAGATGCGGGTTGCCACGATTCCCGTTGGCTACGGGGACGGATATCCCAGGGGATTGTCGAATAAAGGATATGTGATGATCCGGGGAAAGAAGGCGCCGATCCTGGGAAGGGTCTGCATGGACCAGTTCATGGCGGACGTCACCGACATCCCGGAGGCGGCCATGGGGGACCGGGTATGCCTCATCGGGGAAGGGATCACCGCGGAGGAACTGGGGGATCTGTCCGGCCGCTTTTCTTACGAATTGGTCTGCGATCTGGGAAAGCGGATCCCACGGGTCTTTTACGAGGACGGAAAGCCCGTGGCGGTCCGGGACTACAACGAAGATTATCGATGAAGATGTTTTGAATACCTCCTGAAAAAATGGCAATACTATCCATAAGCAAACAGAGAAAAGCACTGTTTATGGAGGGATTATGAGAAGAGGAGATGTATATTACGCAGATCTGCGCCCGGTGGTGGGCTCGGAGCAGGGCGGGATCCGTCCGGTCCTGATCATACAGAACGATATGGGGAATAAGCACAGTCCCACGGTGATCATCGCGGCCATCACGAGCCGGATGAACAAGGCAAAGCTCCCCACGCACATTGAGCTGAACGCGAACCGTTACGATATGGATAAGGATTCTGTCGTTCTCCTGGAGCAGCTTCGGACCATCGACAAGAAACGCCTGAGAGACAAGGTCTGTCATCTGGAGGGAGACGTGATGCGCCGGATCGACAGGGCGCTGATGATCAGCCTGGAACTGGATACATAAGAGGAATTTGTGTGGAACTCTTGAAGAATGTGGGAAAAAATGTTATACTAGTCGATAAGTTTTGTGCTTGCAAAATAGAAAACGGAAAGAAAAAGGAGCGAAACGTCATGTCAGGACATTCCAAATTTGCCAATATTAAGCATAAAAAAGAGAAAAACGACGCGGCCAAGGGTAAGATTTTCACGATCATAGGCCGTGAGATCGCCGTGGCGGTGAAGGAGGGCGGGCCCGATCCCAACAACAACTTTAAGCTTGCCACCGTGATCGCAAAGGCGAAGGCCAATAACATGCCCAACGACACCATCGAGCGCGGCATCAAGAAAGCGGCCGGCGACGTGGGCAATGTAAACTATAAATACGTGAGCTACGAGGGGTACGGACCCAATGGCATCGCCATCATCGTGGACGCCCTTACGGACAACACTAATCGCACCGCGGCAAACGTCCGCAGCGCCTTCACAAAGGGACAGGGCAACGTGGGCACCCCGGGCTGCGTGTCCTATATGTTTGACAAAAAGGGACAGATCCTGATCGACCGGGAAGAGTGCGACATGGAGCCGGACGACCTGATGATGATCGCTCTGGACGCGGGAGCGGAGGATTTCAGCGAAGAGGAGGACAGCTTCGAGGTCCTCACGGATCCCGACTCCCTGGAGACGGTGCGGAAGGGCCTTGAGGACGCGGGAGTTCCCATGATGAGCGCGGAGGTGACCATGATCCCCCAGAATTATGTGGAGCTCACCGACGAGACGGCGGTGAAAAACCTTCAGAGGATCCTGGATATTTTGGACGAGGACGACGACGTCCAGGCTGTTTATCACAACTGGGACGAGTGATGAAATTCGCGCCGGGGAACCGGACGGCATAATGTAAGATAACGGAAAGCCGCGGACGCGGCTCGGTTTAGGTACCGGAAGGACGAGGAAAATGGCAAATCAATACAGGCAGGAAACCAAATGCGTACAGTCGGGGTGGCAGCCTACCAACGGGCAGCCCAGAGTGCTCCCCATCATTCAGAGCACGACGTATAAGTATGACAGTTCAGAGCAGATGGGGAGGCTCTTCGACCTGGAGGAAAGCGGGTATTTTTACACGAGGCTCCAGAATCCCACGAATGATCTGGTGGCACAGAAGATCTGCGACCTGGAGGGCGGCGTCGCCGCCATGCTGACCAGCTCCGGCCAGGCGGCGAATTATTACGCGGTGTTCAATATCTGCGAGGCGGGGGACCATGTGGTGATGTCCTCCACCGTGTACGGCGGGACTTTTAACCTGCTCACCGTAACCATGAAGAAGATGGGGATCGACTGTACGGTGGTGGACCCGGACGCTTCCTTGGAAGAATTGAACAAGGCGTTTCAGGAAAATACGAAGTGCGTTCTGGCGGAGACCATCGCCAATCCCGCGCTGGTGATCCTGGACATTGAGAAATTTGCGGAGCTGGCCCATTCCCACGGCGTTCCTCTGATCGTGGACAATACCTTCGCAACTCCCATCAACTGTCGGCCCTTCGAGTGGGGGGCGGACATCGTGACCCATTCCACAACAAAATATATGGACGGCCATGCCATGTGTGTGGGCGGCGCCATCGTAGATTCCGGAAATTTTGACTGGACCAGTCATGCAGAAAAGTTCCCTGGGCTGACCACGCCGGACGAATCCTATCACGGTGTGACTTATACGGAAAGATTCGGCAAGGCGGCCTATATCACAAAGGCTACCGCCCAGCTCATGCGGGATCTGGGTTCCATCCAGTCCCCTCAGAACGCCTTTCTGTTAAATGTGGGCCTGGAGACCCTTGCCCTGCGCATGGAGAGGCACTGCGCCAACGCCCAGGCGGTGGCGGAGTATCTGGAGAAGCATGAGAAGGTGGCCTGGGTAAAGTATGCGGGCTTAAAGAGCAGTCCCTATTATGAGCTGGCTCAGAAGTATATGCCCAAGGGCACCTGCGGCGTGATCTCTTTCGGCTTAAAGGGCGGCCGCAGCGCGGCGGAGAAGATGATGGATCATCTGAAGCTGGCGGCCATCGTCACCCATGTGGCGGACGCCAGGACCTGTGTGCTGCACCCGGCAAGCCATACCCACCGTCAGATGACGGATGAACAGCTCGTGGAAGCGGGGGTTGCCCCGGATCTGATCCGGTTCTCCGTGGGGATCGAGAACGTGGAGGACATCATAGAGGATCTGGAGCAGGCGCTGCAGAAGATCTGACGGCGATTCCGGCTGCCGCGGCGGCGAAGGAATGCGGGCCCCTGCATAAGCCCCTACAGCCGTGGGACTGTGGATATTGGTGAGAAGACTGCGGCGTCCGACTTCGGAAAGAGGAAAGGAACGTATGGAAAGACTGGCCATAGTTGTGCCCTGTTATAACGAGGAAGAGGTATTGCAAATTTCCTCCCAGGCGTTGAGGGATACGCTGACTGATCTGGTGAATAAAAAAAAGATCGCGGAGGACAGCTTTGTGCTTTTTGTCAACGACGGGAGCAAGGATCGCACCTGGGAGCTGATCGAGGAAGAGCACAGGAAGTATCCGCAGCAGGTCTTCGGCGTTAAGTTGGCGGGCAACGTGGGGCACCAGTTTGCGCTGACGGCCGGCCTGATCACGGCAAAGGATATGAGCGACGTCACGGTCTCCATCGATGCGGATCTGCAGGATGACGTGGCCGTGATCGAGGAGATGATCGACAAGTTTCATCAGGGCTGCGACATCGTCTACGGCGTCCGGAAGGAGAGAAAGACAGACACCTTCTTTAAGCGGGTCACCGCCCAGGGATTTTATAAGGTGATGGAGCTCATGGGGGTGAAATCCATATACAATCACGCGGATTTCCGGCTGATGAGCCGGCGGGCGGTGGAGCAGTTCTCCCTGTATAAGGAGACGAACCTCTACTTACGGGGCATGATGCCCCTGATCGGTTATCAGACGGACAAGGTGTATTACGACAGAAAGGAGAGGGCGGCGGGAGAATCCAAATACCCCTTGAGAAAGATGCTGGCCCTTGCCTTTGAAGGAATCTCTTCTTTCAGCGTAAAGCCCATCTCCATGATCCTGGGACTGGGTTTCCTGATCGTCGCCGTATCGATCCTTGCGGCGGTCTATGCCCTGATCTCCTACTTTACCGGGCATGTGACCCCGGGTTGGACGTCCCTGATGCTTTCGGTCTGGTTCCTGGGCGGGACACAGCTCCTTGCCATCGGACTGGTGGGACAGTATATCGGAAAAATTTACATGGAAGTTAAACAGAGGCCAAGGTACAATATTGAAAAGGTTTTGACATCAGAGAAGGAACAGCGGCAGGAGCCGTAATACACTCATGAAACCCTTGAATTGGAAAAAGAATGTTTTCAGTTACGCGGCCTGGCTGGCCTGTCTGATCATGACGGGTTACGGAGTCTGGACCCTGACGCGGCTCAGGCTTTCGGAGACGGGCATACCCGGCGGTGCAATTGTATATCTGATTTCCGGGGGAGTGCTGCTTCTTGCAGGACTCCTCAATGTCTTAGTGTTACTGTATCGGAAAAAGAGACATGGAAGAAGGAGAGCCCGAAAGAGAATCGAATGGATCGGCCGTCTTGCGGAAATTTTTCTGTCTCTTGCTTTGCTGGCGGCGGGAGCGTACCTTCGCTGGGAAAAGCTGCCATACGCGGACGGCATGGGATACTATGAGTCTGCCATGGTGAAGGCGGGACAGGGACTGCCCCTTTTACGGCACGGGGCGGGATCCCTGTATCTTCAGGCTCTTCATGGGATCTGCTTTGTCCTCGGAAATAATCCGGTTTTCTGCACCTGGTTCCAGCTGGCACTGCAGGTTTTGGCGGGAATCGTTTGTTTCCTGGGGATTCGCAGACTGACGGGGAGCCTTTCAGCGATTCTTTTTGCGGCCTGTTACTTTTTGAGCCCGGGAATCGTCGAGAGGGCGGCGTCGCTGGGGCCGGAGCCTCTGTTCCTGATTCTTTTCGGGATCGGACTGCTGGCGGCGGGCGGTTTCCTGAAAAAAACTTCAGGACTTCCTCTGGGATATGCGTTGACCGGAGCAGTCATCGGGTTTGCCGTCTATCTGGACGTCTCGGGACTGGCTCTGCTGGGAATCCTGATCACGGTCTTTTTTGTGGAGAGAGAGGAGCCGGAAAGGTTCTGGAATGGGCGTATCATTTCTCTTTTGACTGCGCTCGTTGGTTTTGCGGCTGCTCTTTTGGGCTGTTTTGCCCTGGATGCGACTTTCAGCGGGATTACTATGAATATGGCTGCCCGCGCCTGGGGCGATCTTTATCTGACGGCGGGAAATCCCTCCGCAGATCCGCTCCGGCTGATTCTTCAGATGGACTGGGGCGGGGAAATGGGCAGCCTGCTTTTTATGCTGTCAACCCTTGGGATATTCAGTTTCTTTTTCAAAAAACGACAGGAGAGAATCAGCGTGTGGATTTTCGCGGGAGGCATTCTCTTTCTTTTGGAAGTTTTGGGAATGACCCTGCCTGCGATGGACGGCGTGGAGATTTTCCTTCTTTGTCTCAGCGCCCTGGCGGGGACGGCGTTGTCTAATTATGGCAGGGAAACGGTTTTGGAAAAGGCGGGGATGAGGAAATGGGATCCCAGTCTTTACGGGATTTTGGAGGATAACGTGGAAAAGCAGATTACCGATGGGGAATTGGAAGGCCGGTATTCCGAAGGCGAGTCCGAGGATGGGGATAAAGGTTACGGAAACGCGGAAAATCCGGATGGCGGATATACGGAGGGGGAATATTATCAGGCCGGAAGAAACGAGGAAAACCAGTCGGAAAACGCAGATGGAACCGAAAAAGTTCGGAAATCCGGAAACATCGTCTCGCGTTTCTTTGAAGAAAAGAACCGCAAAAAAGAGCGGCAGCGCCAGGAGATGGAGAGAGTGCTGAGCGCCCTTGCCGCGATCTCAGAGGATGCGGAGGTTTCGATCAGTCCGGACCATAAACCCGGAGAAGAGCTCGTCAGGGAGCCTGCAAAGGGAGGAAAAGAAAATGCCTCGGAGGCGACCCAGTCTGCTGGCAGCGCGAAAAAGGGCTTCCGAAAGCATAAGTCTGATACGGCGGAGACGACGCTCTCTCCGGCAAAGGAAGGGCCGGAGGATCGGAAGAAGAAAGGGGACGCTGAAACTGCCGGGGCGTCAGAGATGGCGAATACGCCGGAGGACGGCCGCAGACCTCTGCACAATCCCCTTCCTCTCCCCAAAAAGAAAGCGGCTACCATGCTGGATTACGACTATGAGGTTCCGGATGACGACGACTATGATTATGACTGACGAAGGAGCGTTTTCCAGAAGGGAAAGCGGCGGATCCGTTCCGGACGGCTGACGCGGGGAGCAGAAAGGAAAGCGGCGGTTTTGTTCTGAACGGCCGACGCGGGAGCGCTTTTGAAAAATGCCTTCTGACTTACATAAATTCCATAAAAATTCGCACATTAAGAGAGACTGCATCAGACAGCAGTCTCTTTTTTGTTGACTAGGAGGTAGGTATGGAAGAACGGAATTCGGAGAAGGAAAACAGGGGACAAAGGGATTCGGAAGAGAACACTGCGGAGAAACGGCAGGCGGAGGACGAGAGGATCCGGGAAACCGGGGAAGTCGTTCTTGAGGGAAAGGGCGGCAGGGAAGCCGGAGAGGGAGGCGGCAATATCCATCTGCTTACGATTATCGGGGAGATCGAGGGACACGACAACCTTTCGTCTTCCTCAAAGACGACAAAGTATGAGCATATCCTTCCGAGACTGGCGGCAATCGAAGACAGCGACGAGATCAAGGGCGCGCTGGTGCTCTTAAACACCATGGGCGGGGACGTGGAAGCGGGTCTGTCCATCGCGGAGATGCTGGCGAGCCTGAGCAAGCCCACGGTCTCCCTCGTCCTCGGGGGCAGCCATTCCATCGGCGTGCCCATCGCCGTGAGCACGGACTATTCGTTTATCGTGCCCACAGGAACCATGGTGATCCATCCCGTGCGGACGAACGGACTGGTTTTAGGAGTTGCCCAGACGTTTGATTATTTTAAGCAGATACAGGACAGGATCACCGGCTTTATCAGCGCGCACAGCAGGGTGAGCAAGACGGAGCTGGAAAAAATGATGCTGGAGACGGGGATCCTGACCAAGGACATGGGAACCATTCTTGTAGGGGAGGAAGCGGTGAAACGGGGACTGATCGACGAAGTGGGAGGAATCAGCAGGGCGGTCAAAAAGCTCCGGGAGATGATCGCGGAAGGAAAAAAATGCGGCGGACGGCTGAACTGAGGATGAACCGGAGCCGAATCGGAGGCGAGCCGGAGTTGAACCGGAGTTGAAATGAAGCTGAACTGAGGATGAACTGAGGATGAACTAAGGTCGGCCCGCATCCGAAACGGGGTCTGAAATGGGGGGGCAAAGTTAGTGTAAAATTATAGTTGGCAAAATAAAAGGAAGAGGCCGAAACCTCTTCCCAATCACACAGTTTTTCTTT
>CANQEV010000047.1 GCA_947595925.1 uncultured Acetatifactor sp.
TATCTCCGCTGAATGGCGTTGATCTCGTAAATATAGCTGTCGATCATATCGAAATCCGTTGCGTTGTTAAAACCCGCGTAGGCCGCGTCCAGGGCCTGGTGGGTTTTTTCTATGGCTTTTTTCAGATCGACGGGGGCGAGCTCCATTTCCATTGTTGAGGTTTCCGGGTAATCCTGTTTGTATAATATCATTCTGCTCTTCCTTTCTGGGTTGGCTTGGCTTCCGCTGTGTAATGCAGGATGCGGTCTTCCCGATTCTGGCGGGACAGGAGCCGACGCGTGTTCGTAAGAATCATGCAAGATGCGGTTTTCCGGTTCTGATGGGGAAGGAACCGCTGCGTCCGCAAGAGCCATGCAAAATGCGGTCTTCCCGGTTCTGGCGGGACAGGAGCCGCCGCGCCCGCAAAATTAAGATGACTGAGTTTTTATGTAGAAGCGGAAACGCTGTTCTTGAAAAAAGTATAGGCGCGCAATTGGAAAAATATACCTGTTCTTTCTTTGTAAACACTGTCTGCAGAACCTGAATTTTTTACGAGGAAGGCGCATAGATTGTCTTATGGACGATCTGGAGGTGGCTTATGGAGAGACAGTTGATCCTGTTTATGGTGACTTTGGGAGCGGTGATCCTCCTGATCACCTGCGCGGTGCGGGGAAATATGGAGAGACTGGTCTCCATGATCATGCGGGGACTGCTGGGAGCTGTAGGGATCCATTTCGTCAACGGATTTCTGGCCGGCCTGGGGATCACTATGGGGATCGGCATCAATCTTGTCAGTCTTTTGACAATCGCAATTCTCGGAATTCCGGGTTTTCTGGGACTTTATGCGCTGGGATTTTATCAGTTTATGTAAAAAATGACGAAAAAAATATTTTTGAATTTTCCCTCTTGCAAAATCCGAAAGGGGCAGTTATAATGCAACTTACAACGAATCAAGATTCAGATGCCCATTGGCATTCAGGGACAGAATCGTCCAGATATTCAAACTATAAGAGAACTGTCGGATGAAGATTTGAAAAATTCATTCAGGCGAATTATGCTGTTCGGACATATCAGAATGGGGTTATTTTATTCAGATGCCATCCGATGGGACAAGGGGAACGCCTGAGGAAATGATCTGACAGCAGGAGGGAAAATGGAAATGATGATTCTTTGTATCTTTTTATGCGCGGCTTGTTATTATGACTATCGTTACAGTCGAATACCCAATTGGCTGACCTCTGCAGCTTTTGCTGCGGGAATGGCCGCGGCCCTGGCGGGAGGGGGAATGGCCTCCGTTTTGAGGTATCTGGGCCCGGTCGTTCTGGTCATCGCGGCATTCTATCCGCTGTTCCGGCTGGGGACCCTTGGAGCCGGCGATGTGAAATTGTTTGGTGTGTGCGCGGGATATCTCCCGAGTGGAAAAATTCTGAAGTTTCTATTCTTTTCGATGCTATTCGCAGCAATTATTTCCCTGATCCGGATCATAAGGCAGCCTGATCCGAAAGAACGCTTTCTCTATTTTTGCGAATATATCAGGGATGTGGCGGAGAGCGGAAGGTGGAAACTGTACTTTGAGGACAAGCAGGAGCAGAGACGGGCCGGAATCTGCCTGGCGGGACCGATTTTGCTGAGTGTGCTTCTATATATGGGAGGTTTGTATTGAGACAAGAAGAAAAAATGATTTTGACCTTGTGCGACGGAGAGGAAGAATATGCACAGCTGATGACGGAGTATATGGAGCGGCAGAAAAATCTGCCCTGGAGCGTCCATACATATACGGACGTATCCCGTCTTCTGGAGCAGGAGAGGGGTGCCGATATTCTTCTGGTCGCAGAATCCGCTTATCAGGAAAAGTTAAAGGAGCTGCAGCCCAAAAGGCTGGTTGTTTTGAATGAGAGCGGTACGATCCGGAACAAAGATCTCCGCTATATAGATAAGTATCAGCAGGCGGATCAGGTGCTCAGGGAACTTCTCAGCGTATATCTGGAGATAGACGCGCAGGTCCTGCCGAAATTTGGAACGGAGGGCAAGACGGGATTTATCGGTTTCTACTCACCGGTGGGGAGATGTCTGCAGACTTCTTTCGCGCTCACGGTATCCCAGCTCCTGGCAGAAAATCATAAGACGCTGTACCTTAATTTTGAGTATTTCGCGGGAAATCAGGAGCTTCTCCCGGATCTGCAGACCAGGGATCTGGCCGACCTGCTCTACTTTTTGAACGCGGAGCAGGGGAAGTTCGCTCTGAGGATGCAGAGCATGGTGCGGCAGGTGGGAAGCCTGGATTACGTTCCGCCCATGCGTTCCGGTCAGAATCTGTTGCAGATCACGGCAAAGGAGTGGCTTCTCTTTCTGAAAAAGATCCAGGAGCTTGGCGGTTACGAGTATGTGGTCATGGATCTGAGCGAATGTATGCAGGGGTTGTTTGACATTCTGAAAACCTGCCGGAGAGTTTACACCGTCCAGGCGGAGGATCCGGCGGCGGGCAGCAAACTCACCCAGTATGAGAAAGCTCTGGAACTGTATTCCTGTGAGGATGTGCTGGAGAAGACCCGGAGGTGCAGTGTTCCAAGGATACGCAGACTGCCTCCCAGGCTGGAACTGTATGCCCGCGGTGAGCTGGCGGATTACGCGAGGGAGCAGATCCGGGATATTTTGAAGGAGGACGGTTATGAAGAATGAGGAGTCAAGGGAACGGAGCGGCGGGCTGAAGCTTTGAAGGAGGACTATGAAGAGTGAGAAGGCAAGGGCAAGGGACGGGACAGTGGGCGGAAACTTTGAAGGAGGACGGCTATGAAGAATGAGGAGGCAAAGGAGCGGGGCGGCGGGCTGAAACAGGAGCTTCGGGAAAAAATCCGCGGAAAAATGGATTATGGGAGGGATTACAGCGATGAAGAAATAGAGGAGATGATCGACGAGGAACTGTTGGGCGATGAAAACGCTGCCCGGTGCAGCGTGGACCAGCGGCGCAGGCTGAAGAAGGAGCTCTTTGACTCCATGAGAAGGCTGGACATTCTGCAGATGTTCATGGAGGACAATTCTGTTACGGAGATCATGATCAACGGAAAGGATCATATCTTTGTGGAAAAACAGGGAAAGATCTCCCGCCTGGATCTCTCCTTTGAATCGGAGGAGAGACTGAGGGATGTGATCCAAAAAGTGGTGGCGGACTGCAACCGTGTGGTAAATGAAGCCTCGCCCATCGTGGACGCCAGACTGCCGGAAGACGGGGCCCGGGTAAATGTGGTGATGGATCCGGTGGCGCTGAACGGCCCCATCGTCACCATCCGGCGGTTTCCAGACACGCCCATTACCATGGAACGCCTGCTCCTTCTGAATTCCATCACCCGGGAAGCGGCGGACTTTCTAAAGCAACTGGTAAAGGCCCGGTACAACATCTTTATCAGCGGAGGCACCGGAAGCGGTAAGACCACTTTCCTGAATGCGCTGTCGGCTTTTATCCCGGGGGACGAGAGGATCATCACGATTGAGGACAGCGCGGAACTGCAGCTCCTGGGGATCGAAAACCTGGTGCGGCTGGAGACGAGAAACGGAAATGTGGAGGGGTGCCGGGAGATCGGGATCCGGGAACTGATTCGGACGTCCCTGAGAATGCGTCCCGACAGGATCATTGTTGGGGAAGTCCGGGGAGCGGAGGCAGTGGATATGCTTCAGTGTCTGAACACCGGCCATGACGGGAGTATGTCCACAGGCCACGCCAATAGCGCCAGGGATATGTTGTCACGCCTGGAGAATATGGTGCTGATGGGTCTGGATATCCCTCTGGCGGCCATCAGGCAGCAGATTGCCTCCGGGATAGACCTCATCGTCCATCTTGGGAGGCTCCGGGATAAGTCAAGAAGAGTGCTGGAGATTGCGGAGGTGCAGGGGTATGAGGGCGGCGAGATCCGGCTGAAGACGATCTTTGCGTTTGAGGAACAGAGCCAGGATGACCAGGGCAGAATAGTGGGGACGCTGGTGCGGAAAGGAGAGCTCTCGCATGGGGACAAGCTTAAGATCGCGGGACTACCGCAGCTATCGGTTTGAAGGGGGAGAGAGGATCCGGGCTGTCATTATAGCGGCGGGAGTTGTGGGCCTGTTGGCGCTGGCATTTTATCGGAGCGCCTGGGCGATCATCCCGCTGGCACCTCTGGGGTGTCTCGTCATAAGGCTCCTTCAGGATCGAAAAGCGGAGAGCGTCCGGGAAAATTTGGCGGAGCAGTTTAAGGAGTGTATTCTGTCGGTTTCCGCATCCCTTCAGGCGGGATATGCGGTGGAAAACGCTTTCCTGGAAAGCAGGGCGGATATGAGGAATCTCTATGGAGAGCAGTCGTATATCTATCAGGAACTGGAGAGGATCCGGAGGGGAATGGCGGTAAACATTTCGCTGGAAGAGCTGCTTCAGGATCTGGGAGAGCGGAGCGGGAGCGAGGAGATCGAGCAGTTTGCGCAGCTGTTTTCCATCGCAAAGAGGGGCGGAGGGAATCTTCCGGAGATGATAAGGACCAGCGCCAACCTGATCGGTCGGAAGATGGAAGCCCGACAGGAAGTGGGGATCCTGCTGGCCGGCAGGAAAATGGAGCAGAATATCATGCGGATCATGCCCTTCGGGATACTGCTCTATGTGGGAAAAGCGTATCCGGGATACTTCGACCCGCTGTACCACAATCTGCAGGGGATCGCGTTGATGAATCTCTGTCTGGTCTTGTATCTGGCGGCAGTTTTAATAGGAGAGAAGGTGTTTCAGGGAATATGGCGACAGATGAATGGAACGGTTGGCCCGGCAAAGCTGCCGGGTCTGGGGCAGAAAGGCATTCTGGGAAAGGCAGGGAGCATTGGAGAAACCGTTTTTTCCTGGTGGAGCAAAAGCCACCCTGCGTTTCCGGGGAGGGCAAGGATCCGGCGGGACTTGGAAATGCTCTGCCCGGAGGAGCCGAAAGAGGAATTGCTGAAGAAATACTTTGGGGGAAAGATCGGCCTGTCCCTGGTGGTTTTTATTTTGGGAAGCGGACTTGCCGCCTGCTTACAGATCAGGACGGTGATCGATTCTTCTGGCGGGAATACGGCTTTGGTGATCTGGCTGATGACGATTGCGGCGGCCGCGGCGGTTTTTTTCCTGATGGATAAAGACCTGCGGGATCAGGCTGAGAAGCGAAAGAAGGTTATGCGGCTGGGGTATCCGGATCTGGTGCATGGGCTGGCGCTGTATCTTGTGGCGGGACTGAATATCCGGGGAGCGTTTCAGAAATTAGGGGAGAGAAACGAACTGGTGCGCATGGCCTGCAGGGAGATCCAGGCCGGACAGTCGGAGGCAGCGGCCTATGAACGCTTTGGGAAGAGGGCGGGTCCCAGGGAATATGTGCGGCTCAGCACGCTGCTCTGCCAGAATCTGAAAAAAGGGACGGGGACTTTGCTGGCGCGGCTGGAAGAGGAAGCGGTGACAGCGGCGGAAAACCGTGTGCAGGATGGAAAGCGTCTGGGTGAGGAGGCGGAGACAAAGCTGCTGGTCCCCATGGTCATGTTGCTGGCGGTGGTAATGGTGATGGTTATGCTCCCGGCGTTCTGGGCGATGGGAGTTTGAAGCATCGGGAAGGAGGTGATTGTAGATCGGCGGGGCGTGGAGGGAGAAAGATGGAAAGGAAGGCGGATTGGAAGAAGTGAAAAGTGAGAATCAGAAAAGGCCAGGAAGGATAAGGGAAGGTAGAAAAGGATAAAGGAAGGTCCAAAAGAATAAAAGGAGGAAAAGCGATATGAAAAAACTGAAGAATATGAAAGATTTCCTGCAGGAAGAGGACGGCATGGGCACGGTGGAGATCATATTGATCATCGTGGTTCTGGTCGGACTGGTGCTGATCTTCAAGGAACAGATCACAAAGATCGTGGAATCTATTTTCAAAAAGATCACGACGCAGACCGACAAAGTGTAGGGGAAGCGAAAGGGAGCGTCCGTGTCATGATTTAAGCGCCAGCGCGCAGCGAAAGGAATGGAAGGCAGGATGAAAAAGGGAGCGCCCGCTTATCTCACGGTTTATCTGTCCCTGACAATGGGGGTTCTGGTAACGCTTAGCCTGGCTTTGATCCAGGGGGCGCGCCAGAGCACCCTGCAGATGGAGGCGGTCTGTATTGCGGACATCGGGATGGATAGCGTGATGGCGGAATATCACAGGGAATTGTTCCATCAGTTCAACCTTCTCGCATTGGACACATCCTATGGGACGGAGACGGTGGGGAGGGAAAATGTCCGGGCAAGACTGAAATATTATCTGGATAAAAACATGAAGGGCAAGGCAGCGGAAACAATGGGAGGCTTGTCGGGCCTTGTCTGTAAGGATTTCCTGGGCCTGGAGCTTGAGGGGACGGAACTGGATGAAATTCGTATTTTGACGGATGAAAACGGCGGCGTGTTTCGCAGCATGGCGGCGGAGTCGGTCAAGGACGATCTGGGGATATCCACGGTGGAGGAAGTTTTAAGATGGTTTGACACGGTAAAACAGTATGAGCTGGACACCCGGGACGTGGAAGCTGAAAAGCGGAAAGCGGATGAGAAAATAGAGGCCCTTCAGGAGGAGAGGCCCGGAATCTCGGAGGAAGAGTGGGAGACACAGACGGTTGAGAACCCTACGAAAGCCCTGGAAGAGAGAAAAAAGAGCGGGATTCTCAGTCTCGTTTTAGGGGACGGGGCGGCGCTCTCCTCAAAAAGTCTGAATACCATGGGGCTGATAGGGCAGAGGCTTAAAGACGGCAGGGTAAATCGTGGCAATGCGGCGCGCAAGGAACTGGGAACCGCTGAAAAACTGTTGGAGGGATTGTTGTTTCAGGAGTATCTGCTGCGGAGTTTTGGAAATTATACATCGGTAAAACAGGAAACTGCGCTGGACTATGAACTGGAGTACGCAATCGTGGGAAAGAGCGCTGATGCAGAAAACCTAAAAGGGGTTCTCGCGAGGCTTCTGGCGATGAGGGAGGCGGCAAACGCCGTGTACCTGCATATGGACAAGGAGAAACACGGGGAAGCAGACCTGATCGCGCTGGGAATCAGTCTTCTGGTGGCTCAGCCGGAGCTTCAGGAACCGCTGTGCGAGGCGATCATCCTGGGATGGGCCTATGCGGAAAGCGTCTATGATGTCAGGATGCTGGTAAACGGAGGGAAAATACCGCTGATAAAAAATAGTGAAAGCTGGCACTACGATCTCCAGATGATTCTTCAGGATCTTTGGGGAGGGGAGAACGGCGCGGAGCAGGACGGTGAAAGAGGACTTTGCTATGGGGATTATCTGCGAATCCTGCTGCTGCTCACGAACGAGGAAGTACTCAATCTCCGGGTGATGGATCTGGTGGAGGCGGATATCCGGATGACGCCGGGAAACCGGATGTTCCGGCTGGATGGATGCTATGTGGAAATAAACGGAAGCATCGCGGTCGGCAGCAGTTATGGGTATTCCAGTACGATCTCTGTCAGAAAGAAATACGAATGACTCCGACGGAATTTCCAGGTAAAAAGAAGGAAAAAGACGGGAGCCGGAAAAACAGGAAAAGGAGGTGAACGGAAATGTCCTCTTTATGGGAAAGCAACTGTAAACACAAGCAAAATAAAAGAAAAGGAAAAAATGCCAAACAACCTTCTCCGAATGTATCTGAACGTTCACGGGGTCTCGCCCAAGATCCCAATCTCATTTTCTTTGGAAGAAACGCCAAGGGAACTAACAAGATAATCAGTACCATAAAGAGGACATTTCCGTTCACGGCCGGCCTGAAAAAAACTGCAGGCAGCATGACGGTGGAGGCTTCCCTGGTGCTGCCCCTGTTTCTGTTTTTTTTCTTGAATCTTGGAAGCGTGATGGAAGTTCTGCGTCTGCATGGAAAGATGGAGACCGCCCTTTGGGAAATAGGAAGGGAGACGGGGGTGTACGGTTCCTCGCTGAAACTGGGGGACAGCTGGATGGACAGTGACGGAGAGGCCGGGGGAAATGTGAAGAAAAAGGAGGCGGATGCATCAAAAACCCTCCCGAGAACGGTGGAAAGTTTTCTGGAAGGGCTGTCGCTGTCAGGAATCGGGGACGTTGCATTGTCCTATACATATGTGAAGGCCGGGATAGAGGGTTTTCTGGGAACGGAATATCTGGACGCCGCTCCGATTCGAGGTGGACCGGAAGGGTTGTATTTTGGGGGATCAGACCTTGTGAATGAAGATGACGTCCTGGAGATTGTCGTCACGTATCCGGTCGAATCCATTTGGCCGCTGGCGGCTTTCCGCCCTTTCCTGCTGGAAAACCGATATTATGGAAGGCTTTGGACGGGGTATGACGTGGAGAAGGCTGCGTCGGCGGTCTACTATCTTACAGAAAATGAGGAAGTGTTCCACACGGACCGGAATTGTACGCATCTCTTGCTCAGTGTCAGGCAGATCCCGCTGGGATCTTTGGCGTTGGAGGCAAATGAGAGGGGGCAGCAGTACAGGATGTGTGAAAAGTGCCTGACCGGCTGGCTGCCAAAGGAGGTTTGGATCGCCAGAGAAGGCGAATGTTTTCACGGGAGAAGAGATTGCCCCGGCCTTAAGAGGACCTACAGGGCCGTGACATGGGAGGAGGCTAAGCAGTATCGGCCGTGTTCCAGATGCGGGCACAAGTAATCCTGGGAGAGGATCCAGGCGTATCAAGGTAGTTGGGAAAGATAATCGGAAGGAAGGAAATGTACGGATGTTGACGGAGAGTATTTTGGCGCTGGCGTATCTGGGGGTATTGGCAATATGGGATGCAAAGACAAAGGAACTGCCGGCAAAACTTTTGCGGGCGGGAACGGTTCTGGCCATTGGAATGGGCTGCGTGAATCTGGCGGTCGGAGCGGGGTCCTGGGGGGAGCTGTTTCTGGGAGCGGCCCCGGGAGCTGTGCTCCTCATCCTGGCCTGGCTTACAAAAAGCGTAGGGATCGGAGACGGAGTTGTTTTGCTACAGCTGAATTTTTTCCTGTTTTTTGAGAGAGTGGTGCTGGCCTTTGCCTTCAGCCTGCTGGCTGCCGGGGGTTTTGCGCTGGCGCTGCTGATCTTCCGGAGATGCAGAATGGACAGGCGTCTGCCATACATGCCGTTTTTGTGGATAGGCTGCCTTTTTACATGGCTGGTATGTGGATAAATGGAGGGAATCGTGATGAGAAGAAAACAGAGAAAAGCGGAGGGGTATCTTACGGTGGAGGCGGCGCTTCTGCTTCCGTTTGTCATAGGGGTGCTTGTCTATATCATTTATTTTCAGCTCTTCTGGTACAATCGATGTCTGATGGACCAGGAGGCGGCGATGACGGCGGTTAAAGCGGTCCAGGCCGACAGCATTGACCGGGATGCGCTCCAAGGCGAGGTTTCACGGTGGAGGGAGGAATTTCTGACCGACCGATATGTCGGATGGGAGACAGACCGTCCTGCGCTGGTTTCGCAGGTGGATAAACTGTCTGTCAAAATCCGGGGGCGGCTGGCTCTGCCAAATGCTTCCTGGAACGCAGAGGCGGTCTGCGAAGCAGATAGGATCAATGTATCTGCTTTTCTGAGAAAGTGCAGAAAGACAATTATGTGGATGGAGGAAGAAAAATGAAGGCGGAGTATGTGAGAAATTTACACAGCAATTATGAGAGGCTGCTCCTGGATGAAAGGCCGGAGGAAAAGAGGTATCAGTATTGTATCCTGAGCCGCGGCGGTATTAAGGGGCTTCTGCCGTGCAGCCTGCGGTATCTGGACGGGGAGGCTTACCTGTATTATGACATTACTTCGAAACAGAATATCGTGCAGATTCACCAGAAGGGAAATGTAAACCGGGAATGGCTGTTGGATTTTCTGGAGAGTATCCACAGGCTGCAGCAGGAGCTGGGGAGGTTTCTGCTGCAGGAAAACAACGTGCTCTGGGAACCGGAACAGATTTTCCAGGATCTGGAAAACAATGTTTTCTCGTTTCTCTATGTGCCGTATTACGCTGGAGAAAACCAGTTTTTGAAACTGCTGGGATTTCTTGTGGAGAAAATTGACTATGAAGACGACGGGTTGGTGGAGTGCGTCTATAAGATGTATGAACAATTTGAAAAAAATGGGGAAGTATATCTTCAGGAGCAGATTTTTAAGGATGTGAAAGCATTGGAAAATCGCGATGGGAAAAAGACAGCGGAGGTTCCCAGAACCCTGGAGACGGAGGCGGAAAATACGCAGAGTTCTCCGACCGGATCTCAACCGTCTGAGGCGGAGAGCATACAGAAAACGGCGAGGAAGCTGGAAGCCCCTTCTGAACGGCAGCTCTTAGAACAGGACGTCAGGGAAGGGGAGACGGGTTCTTCCAAAAAGCTTTTTGGAATTTTTGAGAACAAGAAGAACAAAAGGATCCGGGAACAGGAGCTGCGGGAGGAATATCGGCAGAGCATGCAGAGGTCGGTCAGCGGGTACGCGGTGGCGGAGGATCAGGAATACGGAGAGGAATACGGCAGGACTATGTTTATGACGGAACGCCCGGACAAGAAAGAAGCGCATCACAGGCTTTATTATGCGGACGGACGAAAGGCTTCGGAGCTTGACACCGCAAATCTGCTGATTGGTAAGTACAAGGACAAGGTGGATGTCTATCTGGAGGATGATTCCGTGAGCCGGATGCATGCGAGGGTGCTGCAGGATCAAGGAGATTTTTACCTGGAGGATTCTAATTCCACAAATGGCACGTTTCTCAACAAAACCCGGCTGCAGCCCTATGAGAGAAAAAAGCTGGAGCAGGGAGACGAGATCCGCTGCGGGAACGTTGTGCTATATTTTCGTTAAACGAGGTGTCTTTTTTGATGCTCTGCCCCGAAAATCTTGTGGCGCGGCCGGAAATATGGTATTATCAGAAAAAGGGAAAAGTGCTGACGAAAACCGGCAGCGCGGTGCGCAATCCTTGAACGGCGCACTGAAACCAGAGATGGGAAAGGAGAAAGGCTAATGCTGGAATTCAGGTATGACACGCAGCTGTTGATTGAGGGGAATGGTCTGGATGAGGACGTCATAAGTGATTACATCACAAAGAATTTGAAGGGTGACTGCCTGTTGGCGGTGGGTGACGATGAGCTGATCAAGGTTCATTTTCACACGAACGAGCCTTGGAAACTTCTGGAGTATTGCAGAAGCCTGGGCGAAATTTATGATATCGTCGTGGAGGATATGGATCGTCAGGCCAGGGGACTGCAGGGGTAGGGAAAGCCCGGGCTGATCCAATCCATGCCCGCATTTGAAAGGGATTTACCAGCCCATAGTTTTCTTGATTTCAGAAATCAGGGTCTGCGCGGCTTTTTCATGCGCGGATTCCAGGGGATGATAATCGGACACATAACCTGCGGAGGTGTCCTGTTCATCGAGGTGTACGGTGAAGATACGATCATCCTGTGAGGACGCCTTGTAATCTTCACAGGCCTTGCACATCCAGGGGAACAGGCGGTCCCCCATCAGTCCCAGGATGCAGAAAATAACGGCATCGGGATTGCATTCCCTTACGGTTTTCAGAAATTCCGTGTAAGCGGCGGCATATTCTGCCTGGCGGGCCTGATCCTCCTGGCAATAGCTGTCGTCGTTGGTGCCGAGGTTGATAATTACCGCGTCCGGGCGGAATCTTTTGAAATCCCAGGGAATGTCCATCGGGGAGGGCAGATCGGGAAGCAGGTCGTAGCTGAAACCCAGAGATCTGTAAAATAAAGGGATCCTCTGCGAGGGCATCTTGACGGAGGGATCGCCGGTATAGCCGGAGATGATTCCGTAGCCGCTGGTGGAAAACATGCTGTAGTCGGCACCTAAAGCCCTGGCTGTCTTGAAAGCGTAAGATTTTGTGACGTCTTCGGTCGAGGTCTTAAAAGGATGCAGGGGATCCTCGTCGTCCACTCCGTAACCACAGGTAATGGAATCGCCGATAAACTCAAGCTTATGGGCCTTTGCCGGAACCGGTTTTACAGTTTCTCCGGCATTGATCTCCAGCGGCTTTACGCCCACCAGGGACATGGCGCATTCGGAGAGCTTTACAAACCGGATGACGGAAGTGCGTGTTTCATCGCTCTCTGCGACGCAAAGCGTCATTTCGCGCGAGGAAACCTGAGTGTCGATGACTCGGATGTCGTCCACATAGACGGCGATGCGGGCATAGTTTCCGTCGTTTTCAGGGGGTTCGGCGGCAGATCCGCCGATCAGGTTTATCTTCAGACCGCGGCCGGTGTATGCAAATTCAAATCCGGAGCCGGAAAGGCTCAGGAAAAGGGTGGAATCAAAGAGGAGCGCCCGGCCCAGGTACTTCACGTTTTTTTCGTTTAATAGTATTTTCATAATAAAATCCCCGCTTCAGGATAAAATGATAAGCTTATTGTACTATAAATACCGGAGAAAGGCAACGAAATGAAAGTTTAGAAAGTTTATATTTTTTTAAGTTATATATTCGTTTGTTTTTATACACTTTCCTGGTACTTGTGGTATAATGATCCTGCAAAAGCAATGCCGCTGCGTTTTTTGATTCTGGATTGGCGGCATACGGGGTTTCCCTCTGCCGCATTTATGCCGTCCCATGGAAAACGGAAGGCGCAGGGGAAGGGAGGGCTGAAATACATGAAATTCAAGACGAGGCTGCAGGTTACTTTTATCAGCATTATCCTGCTCCCACTTCTGCTTACCGTGCTTGCTTTTATGATGATCGGGATCTATCAGATGAACTTTCAGAAGGGACTCGGGCTTAAGGATCTGGATTATGATATGATCTCTGCCAACCTTCAGGATTTTGTGAGTGAAACGGACAAACTATATGAGGAACTGGCGGGGCAGGCAAAGGAGGATCCTTCGGTACTGGAACAGAAGGAATACCTGGAACAGAAGAGCGAGGAGGCTTCCAGGCGGTCTACTTATCTGATACTGAGAAAAGATGATCAGCTGTATTATACGGGGAATCCGGGCGCTGCAAAACAGATTTTTGATAAGCTTCCCGGTTTTCATACCGGCGACCTGGATGAGGACGGCGGCTATTATTTTAAGGAGCTGGAAAACTATGTAAAGCAGATTGATTTTTACTTTCAGGACGAAAGCCAGGGCAGCCTTTTCGTGGTGACGAAGCTGAACCTCCTGATTTCAAGAAGGCTTTTGATCGATATGTTCATCGCGATCATCATCATCCTGATCATCACCAGTTTATTGCTGACAAAGTGGATACACAGAGGGGTGTTCACTCCGATTACAGAGTTGAACGTGGCGATGAAACAGATCAAGGCGGGCAATTTCGACTACGCCCTTGAGACGGATGTCGAGGGGGAGATCGGCGATCTGTACCGCAATTACGAGGACATGAGACTGCGCCTGAAGATGTCCGCCGAAGAAAAGCTGGAGAATGAAAAGAAAAATAAAGAGCTGGTGAGCAATATCTCCCATGATCTGAAAACGCCCATTACCGCTATTAAAGGGTATGTGGAGGGGATCATGGACGGAGTCGCGGACACGCCTGAGAAGATGGATAAGTACATAAAGACCATTTACAATAAGGCGAACGACATGGACAAACTGATCAATGAGCTGACGACTTATTCGGGTATTGACAACAACCGTATTCTCTATAATTTCAATCGGATCAACGTCGCGGAGTATTTTGGAGACTGCGTGGAGGAGGTGGGGCTTGACCTGGAGTCCAGAAACATTAAGCTGAATTACTCTAACATGGTGGATCCGGATACGATAGTGATCGCGGATGCGGAACAGATGAAGAAGGTGATCAACAATATTATCAGCAACAGCGTGAAGTATATGGATAAACCTCACGGGGAGATTGCGATCCGCATACTGGATGACAATGACTTTATCAGGGTGGAGATCGAGGACAACGGGAAGGGGATTGCCCAGAAGGATCTGCAGCGCATTTTCGAAAGATTCTATCGGACGGACGCTTCCCGCAATTCCGCACAGGGAGGCAGCGGCATCGGTCTTTCCATTGTGAAGAAGATCATCGAGGATCACGGCGGTTATATCTGGGCCAGCTCGAAAGAAGGGGAAGGTACATGTATGCACTTTGTGCTGCGCAAATATATCGAACTGACATAGGAGAAGGCCTTGCGGTTATTCAGGGCCGGGAGAGGAAGAAACAGAGAGTGGCCCGGCTCATGACAGGGCGGAAAGAAAAGCCGTGCGGAAAGCAAAACCGTGAAGAAAGAAATAACCGTGCGGAAACATTTAGAAGGACGCGCGATCCGGTGAAACTGGTGAACGGGTTAGTCTCATGGAAGATGGAGGAGAGCATGAGTAAGATTTTAATCATTGAAGACGAGGAAGCAATCGCTGATCTGGAAAAAGATTATCTGGAGCTCAGCGAGTTTGAGGTGGACATCTGCAACACGGGGGACGCGGGCCTTGAGGCCGCGCTGAAGGTGGATTACAATTTGATCATTCTGGATCTGATGCTGCCGGGTGTGGATGGTTTCGAAGTGTGCAGAAGGATCCGAAAGGAAAAAGACATCCCTATCCTGATGGTATCCGCAAGGAAAGAGGATATCGATAAGATCCGCGGTCTTGGACTGGGAGCGGACGATTATATGACAAAACCCTTCAGCCCCAGCGAACTGGTAGCCCGTGTGAAGGCGCACCTGGCCCGTTATGAGAGGCTGGTGGGCAACACGCAGAAGGCGCAGAACGACATCGTGGAGATCCGTGGGATACGCATTGACAAGACGGCGCGCCGGGTCTATGTGGACGGTGTGGAAAAAACCTTTACCACAAAGGAGTTTGACCTGCTTACATTTCTGGCGGAACACCCCAATCATGTCTTTACGAAAGAAGAGCTTTTTCAGGAGATCTGGGATATGGGACCCGTTGGGGATATTGCGACGGTTACGGTTCATATCAAGAAAATACGGGAAAAGATCGAGAGCGATGGGTCGAAGCCTCAGTATATTGAAACGATCTGGGGCGTGGGTTATCGGTTTAAGATTTAACAGTGAGTGATATGGCATCGGCTTTTCAGTCGGAAAAGAGGGAGTTTCCCAACATCCGACAAACAGGGCGAACATGAACATCCCGATGTCTGGTATCAGAGGGATGGTTCCTGACGAAAAGGGGGAGAACTGCCGCCGGAGCCGATTTTTTGGCGGACAGGAAGAGAAATATGCTGCCGGAATTGTTTTTACAGAGGATGCAGGATCAGCTTGGGGGAGAATATGAGGCTTTTCGGGAAAGTTATGATCGGGAGAGGTACCAGGCCCTTCGCTGGAACGGAGTGAAGAGGACGGAGGATGGGGAGGCTCTCCGGCGGGAAGTGATGGAACTGTTTCACCTGGAGCCGGTCCCCTGGGCGGAGGACGGTTATTATTATGATCCGGAGACTCAGCCGGGAAAACATGCCTTTCATGAGGCGGGGCTGTACTATATCCAGGAACCCAGCGCAATGGCACCGGTGGGATTTCTGGACGTGAGGCCGGGGGACAGGGTTCTGGATCTCTGCGCTGCACCGGGAGGAAAGAGCACGCAGATCGGCGCGCTGCTCCGGGGAGAGGGGCTGCTGGTGAGCAATGAAATCAATCCCTCCCGGGCAAAGATTCTCTCGGAAAATGTAGAGAGGCTGGGCCTTATTAACATATGCGTGACAAATGAAAATCCGGAGAAACTTGCGGAGGTTTTTCAGGGATATTTTGATAAAATTCTGGTGGACGCCCCCTGCTCCGGGGAGGGAATGTTTCGGAAAAACGAGACAGCCCTGACGGAGTGGAGTCCGGAGAATGTGGAACTCTGCGGGGAGAGGCAGGACGGTATTCTGGACTGCGCCGCCGAGATGCTGCGTCCCGGGGGCAGGATGGTTTACTCTACCTGTACCTTTGCGGAGTGGGAAAATGAGGGCAGTATCCGGCGCTTTTTGAGCCGCCGACCGGAGTTTGAGCTGGTGAAGGGGTTGAAATTTCAAGCGCGTCCCGGGGTGGAGGTCGAAAAGTTTGACGGAATGCTGCGTCTTTATCCTCACCGGATCCGTGGGGAGGGGCATTTTCTGGCGGTTCTTCAAAAGAATGGGAACGTCCCGGAGGGATACCGGGTTCCTGCGCTGACCGGGGCGGTTCGGGCGGCGTCGAAACAGGACTGCGGGGAATGGCGGGAGTTCTGCGCGGAAAATCTGGCGGACGGCGCGGAAAACATTTTTTATCCCGGCGGACAAAAAGCTCAATATCTGAGGTTTGGAGATAATCTATACCTGATCCCGGAGGATTTCCCGGGCCTGAAGGGGCTGAAGGTTCTTCGCCCCGGCCTCCATCTGGGAGAGATCAAAAAAAACCGCTTTGAGCCTTCCCACGCTTTGGCTTTGGCCCTGGGACCCGGAGACACCCGGCAGGTTTTGAGACTGCAAAACGGGGATCCGAGGGTTGGCGCTTACCTGAACGGGCAGACTTTTCCGGCGGATGGCCCAAAGGGGTGGTATCTGATCTGTGTGGACGGGATCTCCCTGGGCTGGGGCAAACTGGCTGGCGGGATTATGAAGAATCATTATCCCAAGGGTCTGCGAAGGTTCGGTGTGTAGAGGTCGATACGCAGAAGCCGGACATAAAGGACGAAACGCCAAAGCCGGAATGCAAAAATCGGGCCTCAAAAGCCATGACACAAAAATCAGGATGTAAAAGCAGGAACATAAAAGCCGAAACATCAAGGTTGATGCACTGTGCGCCAAAAAAGACGGAGAAAGACCCAGCGAGGAATACATCGGATGAAATGTGAGATCCTATATGAGGACGAAGAAATTTTGATCATACGAAAACCCGCCGGTCTGGCGACGCAGAGCAGTTCCGTATCCCAGCCGGACGCGGTCAGCGAACTGAAAGGGTATCTGTCAAAAAAACGGAGCCATCCCTATCTCGGCGTGATCCATCGCCTGGACCAGCCGGTGGAGGGGCTTCTGGCCTTTGCAAAAACGCCGGAGGCTGCGGCGGATCTGACAAGGCAGTTGTCCGGCGGCACCCTGAACAAAAGGTATTATGCCCTGGTCTGCGGAAAAGTTATTCCGCCGGACGGGAAGCTGGAAGATTTTCTCTGGAAGGCCCCCGGAAATTTTGCGGAGGTCGTCACCGGACGGGAGAGGGATTTTCCCCAGGCAAAGCGGGCGGTCCTGCATTATAAGGTTTTGAGGGAGACGGAATTGGAAACTTCCGGAAGCGACGGAGCCCAGGTATTTTCTGGAAAAGAAGCGCCGGAAGAGGAAAAAGCCGTTGCATCAAAAAAAGAAGTACGGGAGATTCCTGTTTCGCTCCTGGATGTTTGCATCGGGACGGGCCGTTTTCATCAGATCCGCGCCCAGCTCTCCCACGCGGGCTGGCCGATCCTCGGAGACCGGAAATACGGCAGCAGGCTTTCCGCTGCGCTGAGCGATCAATATCAGATCAAAAATGTAGCGCTGTGCGCTTATGAAATTCAGATAAAGATCCCAAAAACCGGTGAAGAACGCTGTTGGAAGATCCTTCCGGAAGCAAAAGCATTTACCATTATAAAAGGATAAAATTCAACCATACTAACCTCCGAGAGAGTCGAAGAACTGCGTCGGGAGGTGGAAAATGGAAGAATGGTGTCGAAAACTCAAACAAAATTCTCTGGCAATGCTGTTTCTTCTCACGGGGGCGGTATATCTGTTCCTGCGGTATCTCTGTCCCCTGCTCTCTCCGATCCTCACCGCGATGCTGTTTGTCACGATCTTTGGGCCTCTCCTGAAAAATATGAAACAGAAGCTGCATATCAACAGGCAGGTCGGGGCGGTTCTGCTCCTGATCCTGGCGCTGGGCGTCCTGACCGGGCTTCTATGGCTGCTGGGGGGATGGCTGTGGAGCAATCTGCCGAATCTGATGAAAAAGGTCGAGAGCTGGAGGGGGATGCTTCCCGACTGGGCGATGGATATGTGCGGGAACCTCTGGAAGACAGTCCGGGCCGGGGAGGCGCAGCTGGAGAAAGGGATCGTTTCCTTTTGTATCCGGTATGCGGGGAAGGCGGCAGCCCTGGGAGGATATCTCGTGACCTTCCTGATCGCAACGGTGCTCCTGGCGAAAGATTATGACGAGCTGATGAACCGGCTTCTGGACCGGGAGGACTGTCACCTGCTCTTAGAGGTGATCTGCGGCGTGATCCGCTATATCGCTACTTATGTCAAGGCCCAGGGGAAGATCATGCTGGTGATCGCGGCGGTCTGCGCCGCAGGACTGGCTGCGGCGGGCGTTCCACAGGGAGTCCTGTGGGGGCTTTTGGCGGGGCTTTTGGACGCGCTGCCCTTTATCGGGACAGGGGTGGTGCTTCTGCCCCTGGCGGTTTATCAATTTTTGGAGAGTCATATCTGGAGCGGCGTCTGCTGCGTCCTGGTGTACCTTGTCTGTATTTTTCTGCGGGAAATTTTAGAGCCCAGGCTGATCGGAAGAAGGATAGGGGTGAGGCCCGTCGTGGTGCTGATCAGTCTCTATGTGGGGATACGGTTGTTTGGGATCGCGGGGATCATCAAGGGGCCGCTGGGGTTTATCATTATCTGGGAGACTTTTCAGCACCGCAGGGAGGAGTAAATAAATAGGACCAGTTCCAGTTCAGCCCGCGCCATTCGCAGGGCGGGCCGACGCGATTGCGGGTGCTTGGTGAATGTTCGGTTCAGGGAAAGGAAGTTCCGTCCCTTGGGTTGCCCAGTTCCGCCCGCGCCATTCGCAAAGTCGCGCCTGCGGCGCTCTCCGTCGCTTCGCGACTATCTTTGCTCATAAAATGGCGCTCGCTCAGCCGCGCGTGTTCGGCAAAAATTTGTGCGAGCACAATTTTTGCCCGAACTACGGCGGCTGGCTGAACTGGGAGGACAAAAATTAACCATAATTATATCCATTCCTTTCGCTCCGCTCAGGCACAAAACGTTATGAAAATGGTTTCCCTGAGCTTCTTTTTCTT
>CANQEV010000048.1 GCA_947595925.1 uncultured Acetatifactor sp.
TGGTCCTGGGAGACAATATCTTTTATGGACAGAGTTTTTCCAGGGTGCTGAGGGAGGTCGCCGCCAGGGAAGACGGTGCCACGATCTTTGGATATTACGTCCGTGATCCCAGGGAGTATGGCGTGGTGGAGTTTGACGAGAGCGGCAAGGCCCTCTCCATCGAGGAAAAGCCCGCCAACCCCAAGAGCAACTACGCGGTGCCGGGGCTGTACTTCTACGATAACGACGTGGTGGATATCGCGAAGAACGTGAAGCCTTCCGCCCGGGGAGAGATCGAGATCACCAGCGTCAACAACGAATTTCTGAGAAGGGGAAAGCTTCATGTGGAGACCCTGGGCAGGGGCTTTGCCTGGCTGGATACCGGAAACCACGACGCGCTGCTGGACGCCTCTGATTTTGTGGCGGCCTTCCAGAAGAGACAGGGATTATACATCTCCTGTATCGAGGAGATCGCCTATAAGCGCGGATTTATTGATAAGGACCAGCTCTTAAAGCTGGCGGAGCCTTTGATGAAGACCAATTACGGCAAATATCTGGTAGAGGTTGCAAATGGACTCTAAGCTGCAAAAGATTACCATCCTGGTATCCCTGACGGCAGTCCTTCTGGTGTCCCTCCTGGTGATTTTGCTGAACCGGGACAGCGGCGGGAACTCCCGGGGCGGAAGCCTTCAGAGTGCGGAAAGCGTGGCTTCCGGGACGGGATCGGAGGCGGAGCAGGGGCTCCCGGGCCAGATCGGTACGGATCTCTCGGCTTTTGAAAAAGACAGCTCTTTTTTTGATCCGGAGAGGAATGCTTTCCTGGATGAACTTATGGACCAGTCCAATCGGCTCTCCCTCTTTGTCACTTCTGTGGAAAAGGATCTGAGGATCCAGATATTGGATCAGGAAGACAGGGTGGTGACGGGAGAGAGTTTTTATGTGACGCTGGACGGAATAGGGGATTTTAAGGATCTGGATCAGGACGGAGTCATCTATATCGGGGACCTGAACGCCGGGGAGTACTATGTCTCCCTGAATCCCATAGAGGGTTACCGGGTTCCTGAAAACGAGACTCGCGTCCGCGTCAAGGAAAAGGTGGAGTACATCCCCATCGAGGATATTTCCCTCCTGATCAAGACGGAGGATGAGATCGACGCGGAGGCGGAGGATACCGGCGGCCGGGAGGCGGAGCAGGAGGCGGACGGCTCGGAGATCCGGGACCTTCAGCAGGGTACCAAAAAGGCGAAAGTAGGTATCGACGTCTCAAAGTGGCAGGGAGATATCGACTGGCAGCGGGTGAAGGAGGCCGGAGTGGAGTTCGCCATCATCCGGGCGGGCTATCGAGGTTCCACTGTGGGAGCGTTGATCGAGGACCCTTGCTTCGAGAGCAATATGCGGGGGGCCGCGGCGGCAGGGATCCCCACCGGCGTGTATTTCTTCACCCAGGCCACGAACGAGGTGGAGGCGGTGGAAGAGGCTTCCATGGTGCTGGAGCTCATCCGGGATTTTTCCCCGGAATACCCCATCTTTATCGATACGGAGGGGGCCGGAGGAAACGGCAGGGCGGACGGCCTGGATGTGGAGACAAGAACCCTTGTCTGCGAGGCGTTCTGCCGGACGATCCGGAATGCGGGCTATACCGCGGGCGTGTACGCCAGCAAGAACTGGTACCAGACCCGTGTCGATGTGAGCAAGCTGGAAAAGTACGTGATCTGGCTTGCGGAATATCGAAGCGCTCCCTCATATGAGGGTTACTACGAGATGTGGCAGCATACCTCCAAGGGGTCCATCGACGGAATCGACGGGAACGTGGACCTGGATATCAGTTACCGCTGACAAGGCGTGAAAGCGCCTGACAGGGAAGGCAGCCTGCAAACGGACCGCCGCTTGGAAAAAGGGACGGGAAGAAAAGAGGGAGGCGGTCCGAAGGGACCTGCCCGACAAAAAGACAGTAAAGGGGAAGGATGATGGGACAGATTACGGTGGAGACCTGTGAGATTGAAGGCTTGAAGATCATCACGCCTCAGGTACATGGGGACGCGAGGGGATACTTTATGGAGACTTATCAATACAACGATTTTAAGGAGGCGGGAATCCCCCAGATCTTCGTGCAGGACAACCAGTCCGCCTCCAAGAGGGGCGTGATCAGGGGGCTTCACTTTCAAAAGCAGTTTCCCCAGGACAAGCTGGTCCGGGTGATCCGGGGAGAGGTCTTCGACGTTGCGGTGGATCTCCGGGAGGGTTCCAAAACCTTTGGAAAGTGGTTCGGGGTCGTCCTCTCCGAGGAAAATAAGAAACAATTCTTCGTTCCCAAGAACTTTGCCCACGGTTTTCTGGTACTCTCCGATTACGCGGAGTTCTGCTATAAGTGCAGCGATTTCTATCACCCGGGGGACGAGGGCGGACTGGCCTACAATGACCCGGACATCGGGATCGACTGGCCTATCGCGGAGGATATGGAGCTGATCTTCTCCGACCGTGACACCAGGTGGGGCGGCATTGCAGAGTACAAAAAGGAACATGGGATCGGAAGGTAATGGCAAATGAAGCTTGGCAAAAAGGGTGGGATTACGATATTCTGTCTGGCGGGGTTTTTTATGGCGGCGGTCATAGTCCTTCACCAGAACCGCGGCCCTGCCGCTGATCCCCGGGAGGAACTGCTGAAAAAGCTGATCTCCTGTGTGGTGATCCTGATCTCCTGTGTGATTTTTGCGACGGGATACGATAAATTTACTACGCTTCCGGCGGAATTGTATCAGAGCAGGCGCCTGATCTGGAAGCTGGCAAAAAACGATTTTAAAAAGCGGTACGCGGGTTCCTATCTGGGCGCGGTCTGGGCCATGGTCCAGCCGGTTATAACGGTGGCAATGTATTACGTGGTTTTTGAGGTAGTAATGCCGGGGGCGTCAAGGACCCAGGAAGCGCCCTTTGTACTATTCCTCACGGCGGGACTTGTGCCATGGTTCTTTTTCAGCGAGGCCTGGAACAATGGGACAAATGCGCTGCGGGAATATGATTATCTGGTGAAGAAAGTGGTCTTTAAGATCAGCATACTGCCGGTTATCAAAGTGATCGCCGCCACCTTTATCCACGCCTTTTTTATCCTGGTCCTCCTGATCGTCGCGGCGTTGTACGGTTATTACCCTACTGTGTATACGCTCCAGATCTTTTATTACAGCGCCTGTCTGTTTGTCTTTGTCCTTGCGTTGAGTTACTCCACTTGCGCTATTGTGGTGTTTTTTAAGGATTTATCTCAGATTATCAACATTGTCCTGCAGATCGGCATCTGGGCAACGCCAATTCTGTGGGATATCAATAGCCTCCCGTCAAAGTGGGTGATTTTTGTAAAACTGAATCCTCTCGTCTACATTGTCGAGGGGTACAGGAGCGCGGTCTATCGGAGGGAATGGTTCTTTCAGGATTTCTTCTCCACGATGTATTTCTGGATCGCGACGGTGGTCCTGTTTGGAATCGGCGTGGTTATTTTTAAGCGTCTCAAGGTTCATTTTGCGGATGTGTTATAGGTTTACAGGCCAGCCTGCGCCAGCGCTTCTTTGCGAAGGTATCGGACGGAACGGATGCGCTGTAAAACGGTAGAAGGGCATTAGGGAAAAGATGAAAAATTTGTGGGAGAAAATCAAAAAGATTTTGTTATGGAAACCGGACATGAGGCTGGTGGCCGTGCTGGCGGTGGGGGCGATGCTTCTTTTGCTAGTACCGCTGCTGCGGATCGCGATCTACACGATACCCTGGTATGACGATTACGGATATGCTGAAAGCGTGAGGAGTTTTCTGTCCCTGGACTACACGGTGGCCAATGCCTGGAGGGGAGCGCTATATTGCGTAAAAACCCAGTGGTATGCGTGGCAGGGAACCTTTTCATCCTGCTTTTTTATGGCAGTCGCGCCTTTGGCCTGGAATGAATCCCTCTATTTTATAGGGCCGATGTTTTTGATCTGCCTTCTGACCGCTTCGGCCTTTTTGCTGAGCTGGACATGTCTGAGAAAGGTGCTGAAGGTGGACGCCCCTTCCGCCGTGATCCTGTCCGCTGCTGCGGCTGCCGTCCTGGTGGAATTTATTCACAGTGACAGGGCGGGCTTTTACTGGTACAATTCCGGCATCCATTACGTGGGAATGCACTCGATGCTGATGCTGACCGCCGTGGTCTGGATCCGGCTGCTTGCGGGGAAGGGAAAGGTGAGCGCTGTAATTCTGTCTTTGTTGGCTGTTCTGGGGGCCAGTATAGGCGGGGGCTCCAATTATGTGACAGCGCTGCAGGGGCTTGTCCTGATCGTCAGTTTGATTGCCCTGGGAATTTTGCTCCGCCGCCTGCGGACCTTGCTTTTGCTGCCTTCCCTCGCGGTGTATGCATTTGCGTTTTACAAAAACGTATCGGCTCCCGGCAACAACATCCGGCAGGCACATTTTGTCGGTCTGGGGCCTGTGGATTCCATAGTGCAGTCTTTTTTGGCGGCATTTCGCAATTTGTGGGGGTATACAGGTATCAGGACGGTGCTGTTTTTGATACTGATGGCACCGGTCATCTGGCGGATGGTGAAAAAAATATCCTTTCAATTCTCCTATCCCGGGCTGGTCCTGCTTTGGTCTTTCTGCTTTTACGCAACAGGTTTTACGCCCAGTTTTTACGCAATGGGCCATGAGGGAATTGGAAGAACGCTGAACGCGGTAAAGATCACCTACCAGATCCTACTGCTGCTCAATACGGTGTACTGGCTGGGATGGCTGCAGAATCAGACCCAAAAAGAAGGCAGGGCAGCGGCGGCAGCCCGGACGCTGAGGAAACGATACAAGGGAGGAGAAGGGATTCCGCTGGTTCATTATCTGGCGGTGGCGGCATTGATGCTGCTGGTATTTTCGCTGGATCCCTATCAGGCAAGGGACTATTCCTCGTTCTGCGCATATCACTTCGTCCACACGGGTGAGGCCAACGAGTTTTACAAAGAATATCTGACGAGGGTGGAAATGATCAGACAGGGAGGAAGCGTGGTAGAAGTACCTCCTTATCATTTCATACCGTCGCCAATTTTTGCGGGTGAACTATCGACAGACCCCGGCGATGAAGCAAATCGGTTTATGGCAAACTGGTATGGAAAAGAAGCCATAATGTGCGTAGTGGAAGAAACACAGTGACGGGATGGCAAGGGGCATGGAAGAAGAACGGAACACGGTGCGGGAGGCAGAGTCTCCCGCCATAGAAGTGAATCATGTAAAAAAGATCTATAAACTGTACGAGCGGAACTTTGACCGGGTCAAGGAGGCCTTTGGCCTGCGCAGAAAAGCCAACTATAAGCTCCATTATGCGCTGAACGATCTCAGTTTCCGGATTTACCCGGGAGAGACTGTGGGCATCATCGGCACTAACGGCTCCGGCAAATCTACGATCCTGAAGATCATCACCGGCGTGCTGAATCCCACCTCCGGGGAGGTTCATGTAAACGGCCGGATATCGGCCCTTTTGGAGTTGGGCGCGGGATTTAACCAGGAGTACAGCGGATTGGAAAACATATATCTGAACGGCACGATGATGGGCTTTTCTGAAAAAGAGATCGACGAAAAGCTCCCGGCGATCCTGGAGTTTGCCGATATCGGGGATTACGTGTACCAGCCGGTCAAAACCTATTCCAGCGGCATGTTCGTGAGGCTGGCGTTCGCGGTGGCTATCAACATCGAACCGGAGATCCTGATCGTGGACGAGGCGCTCTCCGTGGGCGACGTGTTCTTTCAGGCAAAGTGCTACCATAAATTTGAGGAATTTAAGAAGATGGGCAAAACCATCGTCTTTGTGAGCCATGACCTGAGCAGCATCAGCAAGTACTGCGACAGGGTTTTCCTGCTGAATCAGGGAAATCTCCTGGGGGAGGGAAGCCCCAAGGAGATGATCGACGCCTATAAGCGCGTTCTCGTGGGACAGTATGAGATACCGGATCGGGGGAAGGATAATACCCTGCTGGAGGACGAGGAGCTTCGCCGTGCCGCCGGACAGTCTCTGGAGGGCCGGGCGCGCAGCGGAGGAAAGAGGAAGGAAGAAAAAGCCGCGGCGGGAGCAGACGCCTCCGGAGCGGAACAGGACCGAAAGTCCGGGGAGGCTGTCTCCGAAGCCGCAGGGACGCACATGGATGCCATGAATCCGGAAACCCTGGAATACGGTACGGGACAGGCCCGGATCGAGGAATTTTACATTACGGACGACCGGGACGTGAAAAGCACGGCGGTGATCAAGGGAACGGAGTTCACCGTACACATGAGGGTGCATTTCCTGGAGACTGTGCCGGCGCCCATCTTCGCGTTCAGCGTGAAGAACGTGCAGGGGACGGAGATCACGGGGACGAATTCCATGATCGAGAAGGCCTATCTGGAACCCGGGAGAGCCGGCCAGGTGAAGGACGTGACTTTCACTCAGCGGATGAGCCTGCAGGGCGGAGAATATCTGCTGTCCCTGGGCGTGACGGGCTATAACGGGGAAAACTTTGAGGTGTATCATCGGCTTTACGACGTCTTGAATATCACCGTGATCTCCGATAAGAACACGGTGGGATTTTACGATATGGGGTCCAGGATCCAGGTGTCGGACGTGCGGAATGACGAGGAGACGGTAATCCCCTTTGCAAAAAAGGCATAGGGATGCGCCGCGGAAGTCCGTCAGCGCGGCTGATTTGGAAGAAAGGGGGCGGGAAGCGTGGAAGGACAGGAGATGCCGCTGCATGCGGAGCAGGAGACCATCGGTAAGGTGACGCTGGATTACAGAAAGTATTCCGGACAGGATCTTTATTGCGACGGCGAAGTGGAAAATGAACTTCTGCGGATCGCCAGGGACCTTTCCCCGGTGGAGTACGCCCGCGTCATAGAAGAGAGCAAAAGCTGGCCGATCCTGTATCATTTCTCGCCCCTGCGGGAAAATATCGTGGAGTGGCTTCCCCTGAAGGGGACGGAAAAGGTCCTCGAAGTGGGCAGCGGCTGCGGCGCCATCACGGGGGCGCTCTCCCGGAAAGCCGGAAGCGTGACCTGCGTGGAGCTCTCGAGGAAGCGCAGCCTGATAAACGCGTACCGTAACGGCGAATGTGAGAATGTGACCATCCGCGTAGGCAATTTTCAGGATATCGAGCCGGAGCTTGACAGGGATTACGACCTGATCTGCCTGATCGGCGTCTTTGAATACGGGCAGAGCTATATCGGAGGGGAGGACCCCTACGGGGACTTTTTGAAAATCCTCCTGCCCCACCTGAAGGAGGGCGGGCGGCTTCTCATCGCCATCGAAAACAAGTACGGCATGAAATATTTTGCGGGCTGCCGGGAGGACCACCTGGGGACTTTCTTCTCCGGGATCGAGGATTATGAGGCGGGCGGGGGCGTGAGGACCTTCAGCCGGAAGGGGCTGGAGCAGATC
Source organism: uncultured Acetatifactor sp. (assembly GCA_947595925.1). Taxonomy (GTDB): domain Bacteria; phylum Bacillota; class Clostridia; order Lachnospirales; family Lachnospiraceae; genus Acetatifactor. The sequence continues at coordinate 7,385 of CANQEV010000048.1, forward strand.
TTCGACCGTTGTGGCGCGGGGGAGCGGCATTTTTATTACCCTTACCCCGACTATAAGTTCATGACCACGCTGTACAGCGACGGGCGGCTGCCGGGGCAGGGAGAACTCACCGACAACCTTCGGAATTTTGACAGGGATCGGATGCTTTTATTCTCGGAAAAGGCGGCCTTTGACGGCGCGGCGAAGGACGGGCTGTTCCCCGTGTTCGCAAACTCTTATCTCGCGGTGATCGGGCCCGGCTTCGCCTGCGATTATGTGAAGTATTCCAACGACCGGGCGGCGAAGTATGCCATCCGCACGGAGATCGGCAGAAAGGAATCGGGAGAGAGATATGTCCGCAAATATCCCCTGTCGGAAGAGGCCCGGGAGCATGTGCGCGGCATGGCGGCGGCTTATGAAAGCCTTGTAAAGAAATACGAGGGCGGGCGGCTGGAGATCAACCGCTGCCGGCTGGAAGACTCGGAAGAATTGTACGCGGAGTTTGAGTATGTGGAGGGCACGCCCCTCTCCCAGCTGATGGATCAACGTCTGGAAAACGGGGATACGGAAGGATTTCACAGGCTTTTCCAGGAATATCTGGAGCGGGTCGGCTACAACAGCGATTATGAAGCGGCGGATTACGACCTGATCTTTTCCAATCTGTTGATACAGGGGGATACCTGGACGCTGATCGATTATGAATGGACTTTCGGGAAACCTGTCCCTGTAAAGGAAGCGGCATTTCGGGCTGTCTACTGTTATCTCCTGGAGGATGAAAAGCGCAACCGCGTGGATCTGGACCGGATCCTGGCGGAGCTGGAGATCACCCCGGAGGATGCGGAGAATTACCGGGCCCAGGAGAGGGAGTTTCAGAAGTTTGTCACGGGGAATCGTTTATCCATGGCGGAGATCCGGGATCTGACAGGCGGGGAAATCCTCGTCCCGCAAAAGTGGATTCACAGGTTCCAGGAAGACAAGGGCGCGTCCCGCATCCAGATCTACCGGGATACGGGCAGCGGATACCGGGAGGAGGAGTCCGAGTTCCTGGAGGACCCCTGGCAGAGTGAGCGGGAGGCGGAGTTTACGCTTTCCCTCAGCGGGGATGTGCGGCGGCTGCGCATTGATCCCGGGATGGAGCCCTGTATCTGCAAGGTGCTGGACATGGTATTTAACGGGAGAGAGGTGCCCCTGGGGAAAAAGGGGGTTGTGACAGTCAACGGAAAGGTGATGAAGTCCAGTTATGTCTTTCCCACGGCGGACCCCAATATCAGCCTGGATCTGGAAGCGCTGGACCGCCAGGCGGAAAATACGCTGTCCGTGAGGCTTGAAGTGGTGCGGCTCCCTTTGGATATGGCGGAGGACATGGCGGCGTCGGTGAAGAGGTTCTTTTGACGGGCTATATCACTAAAATGTCGGAAATGGAGCGGCGTTTTCCGGGTATGACGGTGGGAAATCGCTTGATTGTTTTGGAGCTGGGAAAGCGGCAAACTAAACTCAGGAGAGGCTGGGACGGCTCTGTCTGAACGAGATCAGCGGTAGCCGGAGATAAAGAGAAGTCTGCGACGATAAAGTGAGGTCGGAATTTGGGGATCAGAGGCAGGGTGAAGGAGCTGCTGACAGAGCGGCTGGACCGGGAATATGAAAAAGCGCTTGCGCAAAAGAAGGTAGATTACGACTCCTGGGTCAGGGAGCAGGAGGCGGAGCTGCGGCAGGGGGAAAGTCCGATCCCGGCCGAAGACGGCGCTTCGGAGGAGTGCGTTCTGTTCTGTCAGAAAAAGGGCCGGATGAGCGAGGGCGCGCAGGAGCGCATCGGAAGGTTTTTCGCGGCTCATCAGGAGTGCCTGATCCTGTATGGGGACGAGGATATTCTGGGGGAGGACGGGATCCGGAGGGATCCCTGGTACAAGCCCTGCTGGTCCCCGGACCTTTATCTGGACTGCTTTTATCCGGGGAGCGTCGTGGCCCTTCGGAAGTCCTTTGCGGAGAAAACTCTGCCCCGGGAGCTGACGGGAAAAGGGGACCGGATCCTCTTTGAGGAGATCTCGGACGACATCCGGAACTGTCTGGACCGGGCGTTTTCCGCCGCCGGAGGCTTTGAGCGGGGCTGCAGCTCGATAGCCCGGCTGCCGGAGATCCTGTTTCACGCCCAGGCCCCTTCCCTTTGGGAACAATATCTGCGCGCGGCGTCGGGGCTGCAGCCGGAAGACGGGCGGGACCCGGGCGCGGTGTCGGTGATCATTCCCTCCCGGGACAATCCCGGGATTTTGGAAAAATGTCTGAGTGCGCTGACCCAGGGCGGCAGCAGGCGGGACCTGGACATTATCGTGGTGGACAACGGCAGCAGTCCCGAAAACAGAAGGATCCTGGAAGAACTGACCCGGGGAGGGACCTACCTCTATCGGCCGATGGAATTTAATTTCTCGGCCATGTGCAACCTGGGGGCGGCCCAGGCGAAGGGGGATCTGCTACTGTTTTTGAACGATGACGTGGAAGTCGGCGGCAGGGAATGGCTGGAGGCCATGAAGCGGAAGGCGGCGCTGCCCTATGTGGGGGCCGTGGGATTAAAGCTTCTCTATCCGGGAGGCGAAAAGATCCAGCACGCCGGGGTCACGAACCTGGCCGTGGGGCCGGTCCACAAGATGCAGTATCTGAGGGATGATATCCACCATTATTTCGGAAGGAACCGGCTGAACTACAACGGGCTTGCGGTGACGGCGGCCTGTCTGATGACGGAGAAGAAAAAGTTTCTGGAGGCCGGCGGCTTCCGGGAAGATTTAAAGATCGCATACAATGACGTGGAGCTGTGCTTCCGCCTGTGGGAGTCGGGGTATCAGAATGTGACGCTGAACCATTTTTCCGCGGTGCACCATGAATCCCTGAGTCGGGGAAATGACGAGGCGGATCCGGAGAAGTTCAGACGCCTGGGGAAGGAGCGGGAGTTGCTCTATGCGCTGCACCCGGCCCTTAAGGGGCGGGATCCCTACTACCCGGAGCAGTTAAACGGGGAGGGGCTGGACAGTCATATTCTGCCGGGCTATGTGTACTCCCGGTCGTTTACTCAGCCGCCGGCCTGGAAACGGCTGCCGGCGCACCTTGCGGCATACCGGGAGGATCCCTGCGTGATGGTGCGGGTGGAGACTGCCGGGCCGGAGAGGATCCAGGGGTACAGCGTGGTGCTGGGGGACGACAACGCCTGCTATGAGCGGTATCTGGTCTTATGCCCCGAGGGAGAGCTCGGGACCGACCCGGGAGAGCTTTTCTGCATGAAGCTGGAGAAGCAGTACCGGGGGGATCTGGAGGAAAATCTTCCGGATCAGAAGCATGTGGCGCTGGCGGGATTTCGGGCAGGCCGGAAGGGAGAAAATCTGCCATCCGGCGATTACCGCATCGGCGTACTGGCCGTCCATCGGTTTGCACGGCTGAAGCTCCTGGGGTGGTCGGAAAAGAGCCTTAGGACACCGGCAGGGGAGTAAAAAGCCCGGCGTTTTTGGAAGCAGGATTTTTGGATCCCCGGCGGAAAATTCGCGCCTGGAGCGCTGGACGGGAACGGAACGCGGTTTGACTTTATACGGAAGGGTTGGGTTTGAGGAAGTTGGAGGAGTTCGATTACAAAAAAGCATACGAGAGGGAACAGGAGCGCAGCGAGGACCTCGTGGACAGGGTGGTGCTGCTGGAGAGCGAGAAGGAAGACCTGCAGTTTCAGCTGGACAGGATCAAGAACAACAAACTCTGGAAGCTCACGAAACCTGCCAGGGGGCTGATCCACTTCGGGGCCCGGCAGATGGAGAGGCTGTCCCACTGCGGAGGGCCGAAGGATATCGCCCGGAAGGTCGCGGCGAAACGCCGTCAGAAATCCCTGATGAAGAGCTACGGCACGGGGAGTTTTCCCACCCCGGAGCAGGCGGAAGCCCAGCGGAACGCCAGGTTTGAACGGATGATAAAGATCAGTATCCTTGTGCCCCTGTGGAACACGCCCCGGGAATTTCTGCGGGAGATGCTGGACTCGGTGATGCATCAGACCTATCAGAACTGGGAGCTGTGCCTGGCGGACGGCTCCGACGAAGAGCACGCTTATGTGGGGGAGGTCTGCCGGGAGTATCAGGAAAAGTCGGAGGGACGCATCCTCTACCGGAAGCTGGAAAAGAATGAAGGGATCTCCGGGAATACGAACCAGTGCTTCGCCATGTCCACGGGGGAGTATATCGGTCTTTTTGACCATGACGACATCCTGCACCCCAGCGTTCTCTATGAATATGTAAAGGCCGTCAATGAACAGGGGGCGGACTACCTCTACTGCGACGAGACCACCTTCCAGAGCGGCAATATCGACAAGATGCTGACCATGCATTTTAAGCCGGACTACGCCCTGGACAACCTGCGGGCAAACAATTATATCTGCCATTTCAGCGTCTTTGCGAGAAAACTTTTGGAGGGGGAAGAACTGTTTCGGACGGATTTTGATGGCAGCCAGGATCACGATATGATCCTGCGGCTCACGGACCGGGCGGAAAAGATCGTCCATGTGCCGAAGCTCATGTATTACTGGCGGAGCCACGCGGACAGCACGGCGTCGGGCATCGGCGCGAAGCCCTATGCCATCGAGGCGGCGAAGGGGGCTGTGGCGGACCATTTGAGACACCACGGGTTCTCGCACTTTGTCATCACCAGCACCCGGGCCTGCGAGACCATCTTCCGGATCCGTTACCGGATCCAGGGCAGTCCGAAGATCTCCATACTGATCCCAAATAAGGACCACGCGGAGGATCTGCGGCGCTGCATCTCTTCCATACTGGAAAAGTCCACTTACGAAAATTATGAGATCCTGATCCTGGAAAACAACAGCGAGACTTCGGAGATCCGGGAGTATTACAGTCGTCTTCTGGGTTATGACTACGCTCATGCGGCTTCCGGCGAGGGGACGGGAATGGATGGTGTGCCGGAGGACGGAGGCTGTCTCAGGAGCCAGGACGGCAGAGTGGCGGTTGTCACTTACCGAGGGCGTTTCAACTATTCCGCGGTCAATAATCTGGGAGAAAAGTACGCCTCCGGCGACTACATTCTCCTTCTGAACAATGATACGGAGGTGATCACTTCCAACTGGATGGAAGAGCTGCTCATGTACGCCCAGCGGGAGGATGTGGGAGCGGCGGGCGCAAAGCTCTATTACCCGGACGGAACCATCCAGCATGCGGGCGTGGTCCTCGGCCTTGGGGCCCACCGCACCGCGGGGCATAGTCACTATCGGATCCCGAAGCAGAACCTGGGCTATATGGGGCGGCTCTGCTACGCCCAGAATGTCAGCGCGGTGACGGGGGCCTGTCTTCTTGTGAAAAAGTCCCTGTATGAGGAAGCGGGGGGCCTGGACGAAAGTTTTGAGATCTCCCTGAACGACGTGGACTTTTGTCTGAAGCTGCGGGAGAGGGGGCTTTTGAACGTGTGGACGCCCTTTGCGGAGCTGTATCACTATGAGTCCGTATCCAGAGGGGCGGACGATCAGGGAGAGAAGGCGGAGCGCTACAACCGGGAGTCGGAGAGGTTCCGGCAGAAGTGGGAAAAAGTGCTGGCGGCGGGGGATCCCTACTATAACCCCAACTTTTCACTGGACAGGAGCGATTTTTCCCTGCGGGGCAACCGGCAGGAAACACAGGGATAGAGGAAAAAGGAAATGCTGTTTAACTCGGTGATATTTATCGCGGTCTTTCTCCCGCTTTCCCTGGCAGGCTGGTATCTGCTGCAGAAGCTGGAGAATCCGGTCCCCGCAAAGCTCTTTCTTATAGGAATGTCTTTCTGGTTTTACGGATATTATAACATTTCCTATCTGTGGATATTGCTGGCAAGCTTATGTTTTAATTATCTGGTCAGCGGCTTGATGGAAAAATGCCGGGCGGAGGGGCCGCGGCGGGGGAGGAAGATCCTTACGGCTGCGGGCGTCCTGGGAAATCTGGGGCTATTGTTTTATTTTAAGTATTTTAACTTCTTTATTGACAACTGCAATTTTTTCCTGCACACAGACATACATGTGGAAGAGATCGCGCTTCCGCTGGGGATCAGCTTTTTTACCTTTCAGCAGATCTCCTTTCTGGTAGAGCGGGGCCGGGGGAATGTGGAACAGCCTTCCCTGGAGGACTATTGCTTTTTCGTGAGTTTCTTCCCGCAGCTGATCGCCGGGCCCATCGTGCTGCACAGCGAGCTCCTGCCGCAGCTTCAGGAGAGAAGGAACAGATACTTTTCCTGGGACAACTTTTATGACGGAATGACGCTGTTTATCCTGGGGCTGGCAAAGAAGGTGCTGCTGGCGGATTCCCTGGCGGTCCTTGTGACGGCGGAGTATGGCAACATCCCGGCTCTGGACGCGCCCTCCGCCTGGCTGGTGATCTTCTGGTATATGGGGGAGCTGTATTTTGACTTCAGCGGGTACTGCGATATGGCCAGGGGAGCCGCCGGAATGCTGGGTTTCCGTCTGCCGGAAAATTTTGACTCGCCCTTCCACGCCGGTTCCGTCAGGGAGTTCTGGCGCAGATGGCACATCACCCTTTCGCGCTTTTTAATGCAGTATGTCTATATCCCTTTGGGCGGGAACCGAAAGGGCAGAGCCAGGCAATGTCTGAACCTGCTGACGGTCTTCCTGGTCAGCGGACTCTGGCACGGCGCGAACTGGACTTTTGTAGTCTGGGGCCTGATGCACGGGTGTGCCGTCGTTTTCGAGACACTGTTTCCAAAGGCAAGGTTCCGATGGGAACCCTTAAACAAGCTGGTCACGGGAGTGTTTGTGACCCTGAGTTTTTCCATCTTCCGCAGCGATTCTCTGGCGATGGCGGGACTGTTGTGGAAAAAGCTTTTTCTGGGCGGAAATACGGGAATGCTTACGGGGATCTGTAATACGCTCTGGTTTCCGGAGAATTTCGCGGTCCTAAAATTCCTGCAGAAGGCGTTTCCCGGACTTCTGAATCCTTTTTTTATCTCCTGCATGCTTCTTTTGTCGGCGGTAAGCCTTTTACTGATCCGGGGCAGAAAGGCCGAACAATGGATCGAGGAGAAGGGAAGGACCCTGAGCGGCAGCCTGATCCTGGCGACCCTGTTCGTCTGGTCTTTCCTTTCCCTCTCCCGGGTCAGCGTGTTCTTATATTTTAACTTTTGACCGGGTTGTATGGAGCAAAGTCCGGAGGCAAAATGACGGAAAGATCGCAAGGGCAGTTTTGAGAATGACAGGGAGTGAAAGATTCTCTATGAAATCAGGGAATACTTACATCGAAAAAAGGATCTGAGGGACGGCGGAGAGTGAACATGGAAAGTATGTTAAAAAAGAGGGTGGGAATTCGCCTGCTGGCGCTGATCCTGTTGGAGCTGGCGCTGGCAGCAGCGCTGGTAATGCTTTTTGATCCCTTTTATCAATATCATGGTCCTCTGCCCGGAATGAAGGCGGTGCTCAACGACAGGGACAATCAGATGGCAGGGACCATCCGCAATTTTCAATATGACAGTCTTCTGGTGGGATCCTCCGTCGCAGAAAATTTTGACAGCGCCTATCTGGATGAGACGTATGGGTGCCGTTCGCTGAAGGTGATCCGGGCTTCCGGTTCCACGGCGGATCTGCTCTACTATATCAATATGGCCCAGGAGAAACATCAGATCAAAGATATCTTCTGGTGTCTGGATCTCTTTGCCCTGGACGCGCCTGCAGAGGTGACTTTGCGGGGCGGGGACACCCCCTTGTACCTGCATACGGATACGATCCTTGATGATCTGCCCTATCTGTTCAACAAGGAGATCCTTTTGGAGAAGATACCTTATATGCTGGCATATTCCCATGAGGGGATCAATGTGGACGGAGATGCTTACAACTGGTCCAGGGGTAAGGAATTCAGCGCCCAGAAAGCCATGAGCGCTTACGACAGGGCAAACATTGTTGTAAATGAGGAAATCGAGCAGAAAGATTTTTCTGATAAAAAGGAGCTGATTTCCCAGAATATCAGGCTCCTGACGGAATATATCGCCGCGAATCCCCAGATCCGGTATCGGTTCCTGATTCCGCCGTACTCGCTGCTCTGGTGGGACTGTGCTTACGTAAACGGCGAGCTGGAGGAACGGTTCTATATCCTGGAGGAAGTGCTTCCGGCGCTTCTCTCCTTTGAAAACGTGGAGGTCTATTATTTTCAGAACGAAGAGGAGATCATGTGCGATCTCGATCATTATATGGATATGATCCACTATTCCCCGGAGGTCAACGATCTGATGCTGCGCAGGATGGCGGCGGGGGAGAACAGGGTCACAGCGGAGGGGATCGACGGGCTCATCGCGTATATGCGCCGGCTGGCGGAACGCATCTGCACGGAAGAGATCTTCCGGTATTATCCGGTTCAGGATTAGCGCGTATACCGCTGAGGGCAGGGCTTTCGCACCCCAACCTCAGGGGATTTGCGGGGACTGCGGCAATCTGCTCAGACTCGGAGAGTTTCGCCTTTCGCGTCCCGTCCGCCGGGGATTCGCGGGGCCCGGTTTTCCGCAGTCTGACGGCGGGAATGCAGCTTTGGGAAACGCGGATAAGAAACGTCAAAATTGGGTGGCAATTTTTCCCTGGATATGGTAAGATAGACATAAGCGGCGCTGAGAGAAGCGCGGCGGGCAGGGGCCGCTGGGGATTACGTATAAAAGCCGTGCAGAAACGAGGTAGAGCAAGATGAGTTATATGGAGGAATTCAAATTCTGGCTGGAAGACGATTACTTTGATCAGGAGACCAAGAACGAGCTGCTGGCCATCCGCAACAACGAGGCGGAGATCGAGGATCGTTTTTACCAGGAGCTTGAGTTCGGCACCGGCGGCCTTCGCGGCGTGATCGGCGCGGGACTGAACCGTATGAATATCTACACTGTGAGAAAGGCCACGCAGGGCCTGGCTAACTTTATCTTAAAGCAGGGCACCCAGGACAAGGGAGTTGCGATCTCCTACGACAACCGCCGGATGTCCACCGAGTTTGCGGATGTGACCGCGCTCTGCCTTGCGGCCAACGGTATCAAGGCGTATGTCTTCGAGAGTTTGAGACCTACCCCGGAGCTCTCTTTTGCCCTCCGCACTCTGGGCTGTACCGCGGGCGTCATGGTGACCGCCAGCCACAATCCTCCGGAGTACAACGGCTATAAAGTATATTGGGAGGACGGCGCCCAGGTGACCGCTCCCAAGGATAAGCAGATCATAGAGAAAGTCCGGGCGATCACGGATTATCACACCGTGAAGACCATGGACAAGGAAGAGGCCATAAAGAAGGGCCTGTATCAGGTGATCGGCAAAGAGATGGACGATAAATACATGGTTGAGCTGAAGAAGCAGATCATCCATCCCGAGATCATCGCGGAAGTTGCGAACGATATCAAGATCGTATATACCCCGCTCTGCGGCACCGGGAGCAAGCCCGTGCAGAGAGTACTCTCCGAACTGGGCTTCAAGAACGTGTACGTGGTTCCCGAGCAGGAGAACCCGGATCCCAACTTTACGACCCTGGAGTACCCGAATCCGGAGGATCCCAAGGCCTTCACCTATGCGCTTCGCCTGGCGAAGGAGAAGGACGCGGACATCATTCTGGCCACCGACCCCGACGCGGACCGTCTGGGCGTGTACGCCAAGGATGCCAAGACGGGAGAATATGTCTCCTTCACCGGAAATATGTCCGGCATGCTGATCGCGGAATACATACTGAGGGAAAAGACCGCTATGGGGACCATGCCCAAGGATCCCGCCCTGGTGACCACGATCGTGACCACAAATATGACCTTCCCCATCACCAAGGCTTACAATGTAAAGCTGATCGAGGTGCTGACGGGCTTTAAGTTCATCGGCGAGCAGATCAAGCTTTTCGAGCAGACCGGCAGCAATCATTATGTATTCGGCCTGGAGGAGTCCTACGGATGCCTCGCGGGAACCCACGCAAGGGACAAGGACGCCATCGTCGCCGTGATGTGCCTGTGCGAGGTCGCTTCCTACTGCAAGAAGCATGGCAAGACCCTCTGGGATATGATGGTGGAACTGTATGAAAAGTATGGATACTTTAAGGAGACCCAGTACACAATAACCTTAAAGGGCATCGACGGCGCAAAGCAGATCCAGGAGATCATGAACAAGCTTCGGGAGAATCCTCCCAAGGCTTTCGGGGAGAGAAAGGTTCTGAAGTTCAGAGATTACCAGAACGACGTGATCCTGGATATGGCTACCGGAGAGAAGACGCCCACGGGTCTTCCCAAGTCCAATGTGCTCTATTTTGAGCTGCCCGGTGACGAGTGGTGCTGCGCAAGACCTTCCGGCACCGAGCCGAAGATCAAGTTCTACATGGGCGTGAAAGGCACCAGCCTGGAGGACGCCGCCGCCCGCTCCGCACAGCTCACCGAGGATCTGAAGGCGCAGCTGTAAGGTAAGACCGCTGAAAGGCGGCCTGAAGAAGAAATATCAGGTAGGGAAGTGCACTGCGCTTCCCTACTGTTATGTTGTATGCTGTGGTGGTGGGCGAAGTAAAGAGTACGCCGAACAGGCCGTTTGTCTCTAAAGAACAAGTTGGAATTTGCCGCTGTGGTTTCGGGGATGTATTTCGGAAAACGGCGATGGCATAGAGGCATCGGCTGAAACGGGCCCTCATTGGTGCTGCACTGTCGGGAAAAACGGCGGCAGCATAGAGCCTTGTGAAGCGATGGGAAGAAAGAAAAGCGGGATATCCCCGGAGGAAAGGGAGGAAGAATGGCCGCCCTCGACATTGCCAATCTGAAAAAAACCATATATTATCTGCGGCGCAACGGGCTGAAAAACACCTGGAAGGCCGCCATGGAACGCCTGGAACAGGCAAAGGCCGAGCCCTATGTCTGGCAGCCCCTCACAAAAGACCAGTGGAAGGCCGGCAGGGAGCGCTCTTTGGAAGTGATCCGGGAGGCGGAAAGAGCCGGGAAAAAAGCGCCGGACTTCAGCATCCTTGTGCCCGCGTACCGCACGGATCCCCGGTTCCTGGAGGAGCTGGTCAGATCTCTCTTGGATCAGACATACCCGCTCTGGGAACTGCTGATCCTGGACGCCTCGGAAGATAACGGGGTGAGGGACGCGCTGCGGGAATTTTGCGGCAGGGAAGAAGTCCTGCTCTCCGAGGAATCCCCGGAAAGCGCCG